>NZ_MOWM01000084.1 GCF_016082275.1 Variovorax sp. E3 | reverse complement strand
CCCGCAATGCCCGCGCTGCGGATCGCCGGGGCTCATGGCGCTGCTGCAGCGCGAGCCCATCGTGCTGGCGCCGGGGCGCCACGGCCCGCGCTCCGACGGCGGCTGGCGCACCGTGCCGGCCTCGGCCACGGTCGAGCGCCTGTCGCGGCACGTGAGTCCGCTGAGCGGCGTGATCGCGCGGGTGAAGCCGCTGAACGCCGAGTCCGGCGACGCGCTGACGGTCTACCGCAGCGAGATCTTCAAGACGCCGGCCACCCTGGGCAGCCCCGAGCCCGGCGGCTGGGCCCAGGTGTGCCTGGGCAAGGGCATGTCGGCGGCGCAGTCGCGCGCCAGCGCCATGTGCGAGGCGGTCGAGCGGTACGCGGCCTTCTACCAGGGCGACGAGGCGACCGTCATCGCGCCGGCCGCGGAGCTCGACGCGCCCGGCATCGCGCCGCAGGCGCTGGCGCATTTCAGCGAGCGCCAGCAGGCGCGCTTCGACACCGACAAGCCGCCGCATGCCGTGCTCCCGCCCGAGACGCCGGTGGAGCCCACCTGGTGGACGCCCGCCTGGTCGCTCACCGCCGATGCGCGTCGCTACCTCCCGCTGGCCTTCTGCCATGCCCACGCGCCCGCCGAGAGCCAGTGCCACGTCACCTGGACGTCGAACGGCTGCGCGGCCGGAAACACGCTGGAAGAAGCGATCCTGCAGGGCTTTCTCGAACTGGTGGAGCGCGACGCCGCCGCCATCTGGTGGTACGGCGAGATCCGCCGGCCGGCCATCGACCTGGACGGCATGGCCATGGAAAGCCGCCTGCGCCTGTCGCGCACCTGGGGGTCGCAGTGGGCGCACTGGGTGCTCGACATCACGCACGATTTCGGCATTCCGGTGGCCGCCGCCGTCGGCCGCCACCGCCAGACGGGCGAATGGGCCATCGGCTTCGGCTGCAGCCCCGACCGCATGCTGGCCTGCGAGCGCGCACTGACCGAGATGAGCCAGCTCATCGCGGCCGGCAAGACTTTCCGGGTGCCGGCCGCCGAGGACGGGCCCGGCGCCCCCGGCGCGCCGCACTTCCTCATGCCGATGGAGGAGGGCGGCGGCGCGGCGCTCCTGGCGCCTGCCGCGCATGCGCTGGCGGCGCAGGGCGACATCGCCGAGGAAATCCGCCGCTGCGTCGGCATTGCGGCCGGGCTGGGGCTGGAAACCATCGTGCTCGACCACTCGCGCCCCGACATCCCGCTGCGCACGGTGAAGGTGGTGGTGCCGGGCCTGTGCCACATCTGGCCGGAGCTGGGCAATCCGCGCCTGTACAGCGTGCCCGTGGCCATGGGCTGGCGCGGCGCTCCGCACAGCGAGAGCGACCTCAACCCCCAGGCGCTGTACGTCTGACCGACAGAGGGAGAATGGCGCCATGGCCCTCTTCCGAAACAAGCTCGACAACCGCACCACCGTGCTGCGGCCCCTGCATGCCTTCGGCCGCCGTCCCTCCGCCTGCCAGACCGTGCTGAAGGCGGCCGACGTGTCGCAGGTCCATGCGCTGGTGCGCTGGAACCGGCAGTCCTGGGAAATTGCCGACCAGAGCCGCAACGGCACCACCATGAACGGCGAGCGCCTGCCGGCCGGCCGCTGGACCGCCTTGACCCTGGGCGCCGAAGTGCGCATGGGCGTGGGCGACGAGTCGGCGTGGACCGTGGACGACCTGGCGCCGCCGGTCACCTGCCTGTTCTCGGGCGAGGGGCATGGCGACACCTTGACCCTGAACCTGCGCAGCAACCTGCTGCCCGACGCGCAGCAGCCCGAAGTGAACGTGTATTTCCACGAGGGGCAGTGGCTGCTCGAGCACGTCGACGGCACCGAGCAACTGAGCGACGGCGCCATGGTGCGCACTTCGGACAGCACCTGGGAGTTCGTGCTGTGCGACGACCTGGAGTCGACGTCGGAGAACCCCCTCACGCCGCCGGCGCCGGCCGCGGCGGACATTGCGCTGCATTTCAGCGTCAGCCAGAACGAGGAGCACACCAGCCTGAGCGTGGTGGCGCACGGCAAGGCGGTGTCGTTGGGCGAGCGCATCCACCACTACACCCTGGTCACGCTGGCGCGGGTGCGACAGCAGGACGCGCAGCGGGGGCTGGCGCCGCAAAGCCAGGGCTGGATCGCGCTGGACGAGCTGTCGCGCATGCTGGGCGTGGAGCCTTCGTACGTGAACATCCAGATCTTCCGCGCCAAGCACCAGATCCTCAATGCGCTGCCCGAGCGTCTGGCCGACGAGCTCCCGCTGATCGAGCGGCGGCGCGGCAACGTGCGCTTCGGCAACTACCCGTTCGAGATCCAGGGCGGCGCGCGGGGTGTGTAAGCGTCTCGGCGTTTCAGCGTCACAGCGTGTAATGGTCTGTAATTCCTTTTGCGCCCGTGCTCCCTAGAGTGGCTGCCAGTCCAGTCACTTCGTGTGAAGCGCCGTCATGGGAAAGATCTATTCCGTCACTGTCAACAACCATGCGAGCCATTCGGCCTGCTTCATGGTGTTCCAGAACGACCCCACCCAGTGGGCGCCGAATGCGCTGTCGCTGGCCTGGTTCGCCCAGTATTCGAACCCGGGCCCGAGTTCGCGCATCAAGTTCCAGTGGGGCGTGGACACCGGCTTCTCCTGGGCCGAAACGGGCGAACTCACGCCCGGCATGCAGTTCACCGCCACGGAAACCTGCGACCTGGGCGGCCTGAACAACAAGATCACGCTCGACTACAACCGCGCCTACCAGTTCGTCGACCCCGGCAAGGGGCCCGACCCGTCGCGCTTCTACCTGGCCGAATCGCCCCGGATCCCGCTCAAGTCGGCGGCCGCCGTGGGCGTGACCATGGGCGGCAGCACGGTGTACGCGGTGCAGGCCCGCGCCAGCCAGAACCTGAGCTTTTCGCCCCACCCCAAGTACTTCATCGCCTACGGCGACTACGAGGAAGGCGAAGTGATCGACGTCAGTGCCATCGACAACCCGCTGGAGCTGCCGTTCCCCGGCGGCGTCTTCGCGCTGACCACCACATTGACGCCGACGGTCCTGGGACCGACCCGTGAGCCTGTTGCAGGCCAACGAGAGCCGCCTGCGCATGCTCGCGGCCTGAACCACCTACCAAAGCCTGTCACACATCCGCAGCGGAGACCCGGCCGAAGAACCCCCCGGCCAACTGCATCACCGAATTCCGAGGAGGAGATCATGAAAAACACAGCTCAGCTTTCCATGCCGCATGCCATGACCATCGCACATCCCCACGCCCTCGTATCGGGAAGCCTGTCCATGGGCATGGACACGCGGCGCGTGCTCCTCGTGCCCCCGGGCGCGCGGCTCGAAGACCCCGACGTCACCTGCCTGCCCATGGACGAGAACGTCTGGGAAAGCGGCTACTCGCTGGTCATCGACGAGCTCAAGCGCGGGCTGCTGCAGGACTTCTGGAAGTACTACTACGGCTCGTCGGCCGAGATGGCCGTCTCGGGCGTGCAACTGATGGAGTTCCGCAAGGACATCATGGCCGTCACGCCGGAGTGCGTGGGCGAGCGGCCGTGCTGCGCTTCCTGGTCGAGCTGGCGCGCATGTGCGTGCGGGCCTACCGCCAGCAGGGCAGCCTGCAGGTCATCGCCGAATAAAGACAAAGAAGGGGGCCTCGGCCCCTCCCCGGTTACTGCGCGGCCTGAAGCAGCTGCGCGCCCATCTTCTGATGGATCAGGTTCACCGCCTTCAACGGGCGCAGCATCACCTTGAACTCGGTGATCCGGCCTGCGTCGTTCCACTTGATCATGTCGACGCCGTTGATCTGGATGCCGTCCAGCTCGAGCGTGAACTCCAGCACCGCATCGTTCGCCGACTGGAGCTCGCGCACATAGCGAAAACTCTCGTTGAAGAACACCTGGAACGCCGCGGCCAGGTACTTCTGCGTGATGGCCTTGCCGACCTGGGGCTTGTGCACCACCGGCGAATGAAAAACCGCCTCGTCGTCGAGCAGGGCGTCGAGCCCCGCCGCGTCGCGTTCCTTGACGAGCCGGTGCCAGGTGGCGAGGGTGTCGATGGGCATGGGTCTCCTGAAGCTGTTGTGGGTGACGCCCGCCATTTGACGCACGCGCGCGCGGCATGGCAAGCCGTTGCGGGCACCTGGGCGACTGCGCGACTGCGCGCGCCGACCGGCCCGCGCCGCGGTCGCTGGCTTTATGCTGCTGGGCATCACAACGCAGCAGCAGTTCCCCACCATGACCGATTTCCGCCCCACCTACGACACCGGCTTCGACCGCATCGCCACCGACCGCCTGCCCGACCTGCTGCGCGCCATGCCCAAGGCCGAGCTGCACATGCACATCGAAGGCTCGCTCGAACCCGAGCTGATCTTTTCGCTGGCCCAGCGCAACGGCGTGTCCATTCCCTACGCCAGCGTCGAAGAGCTGCGCAAGGCCTACGCCTTCACCAACCTGCAGAGCTTCCTGGACATCTACTACGCCGGCGCCAGCGTGCTGCTCAAGGAGCAGGACTTCTACGACATGGCCTGGGCCTACCTGGAGCGCGCCGCCGCCGACAACGTGGTGCACACCGAGATGTTCTTCGACCCGCAGACGCACACCGCGCGCGGCGTGCCGATGGAAACGGTGGTCAACGGCCTGCACCGCGCCTGCGTCGACGCGCTGCCCAAGCTGGGCGTGAGCGCACTGCTCATCATGTGCTTCCTGCGCCACCTGAGCGAGGAAGAAGCCTTCGAGACGCTCGAGCAGGCGCTGCCGTTTCGCGACAAGTTCATCGGCGTGGGGCTCGATTCCAGCGAAGTGGGCCACCCGCCCGAGAAGTTCGCGCGCGTGTTCGCGCGCTGCCGCGAGCTGGGCCTGCGCCTGGTCGCGCATGCGGGCGAGGAAGGCCCGCCGGCCTACGTGTGGAGCGCGCTCGACGTGCTGAAGGTCGAGCGCGTCGACCACGGCGTGCAGAGCGCGAAAGACCCGGCACTGATGGCGCGGCTCGCGCAAGACCGCATTCCGCTGACCGTGTGCCCGCTGTCGAACCTCAAGCTCTGCGTGTTCCCCGACCTGTCGCAGCACAACCTGGGCACGCTGCTCGACGCAGGGCTGGTGGCCACCGTCAACTCCGACGACCCGGCGTACTTCGGCGGCTACATGAACCAGAACTTCACGCAGACCTTCGAGGCCACGGGGCTCGGCGTGCGCCATGCCTGGCAGCTCGCGGCCAACAGCTTCGAAGGCAGCTTCATCGACGACGCGACCAAGCGCGCCTACGTCGAGCGGCTCAACGCCGTCTTCGCCACGTTCTGATCGTTCGCCGGCGCGGCGGGCCGGGGCACCAGCAGCGGCATTGCCACCAGCGCGCAGGCGCTGGCCGCCAGCCACACCAGCGGCCAGCCCTGCAGTGCCATCAGGTGCGGAATGGAGAAGGGCGTGACGAAGCACACCAGGAACACGCTGGTGTTGGCCATGCCCAGGGCCGTGCCCGCGCGGGCCGCGCCGGCCAGCGTGGCCAGCTCGGTGTAGGCCACGCCGTGCCAGGCCGACACGCACACCCCGCTCACCCCCAGCAGCACGACCAGCGCGATGCGCAGTGCCACTGAATCGGCCGCGTGCGCGCCGCCGAGCAGCACCAGCAGCGCCAGGCCCGCGAACAGCAGCACGCTGAGGCCGCTGCAGGCGCGCAGGTAGGCGGGGCGGTTGCGCCGCCGGTCGGTCCAGCGGCCGCTCCACACGCGCATCACCATCGCGCCGATCTGCGTGAACACCATGGTGGCGGTGATCACCCCGAAGCCCGCGTGGCCGAAGTCGTGCAGGAACACCGTGCCGAAGGACAGCACCGCGAACTGCGGCGCGCAAAGAATGCCGATGCCCGCCACGATGCGCCACACGCGCGCATCGCGCAGCGGGCCGCTCTTGGGAGCCGCGGCTTCCGTGCTGCCGGCCTTGCCGCGCGGCGCGATCGGCGGCTCGTGCACCCAGGCCCAGCTCATGGCCGCGCTCAGCGCGCACAGCAGCGCCAGCAGGCCGTACAGCGCGGCAAAGCCGAAGTGCAGCGCCACGTAGGGCAGCACCAGCGCACCGATGCCGCCGCCCAGCGGCACGGCCGTCTGGCGGATGCTCATGGCCAGCCCGCGCTCGCTGGCGTCGAACCACGTCATCACCGCGCGGCCGCTGGCGCCGTTCACGCTGCCGCCCAGCAGGCCGACCAGCAGCAGCCCGGCGGCCAGCCAGCCGAGGCCGGGAATGTGGCCCGCGCTCGGCGCGGCCCACAGCGCCATCGCCAGCAGCGCGATGGCCGTGCTGCCCAGGCCCATGAGCAGCACCGGGCGATCGCCCCAGCGGTCGGTGAGCAGGCCCCAGGGCAGCTCGCTCACCGCAATGCCCAGGCCCATGAGGCCGAGCACCAGCCGAGCGTGGCGTTGTCGAGCTGGTAGCCGGTGCGCATCAGCACGGCGGTCATCGGAATGCCGCTGAAGGCCACCGAGAAGGCCGCGTTGGCGGCCACGCCGCGGCCAGCACCTTCCAGCGGTGGCGCGGCGTGAACACGGGAGGGGAGAGGGTCGTGGAGGTCATGTTGCGGTGCAGTGTCCGCCGTTGCAAAGGTTTTGAAAATCAGAAAATAATTGGCTGATCGTTCGATAAAACGGGACGATCAAGAAACGCGAAACAAGGAAGACCCATGTCCCAGGTGATGTTCGATCTCGACGTGCTGCGCAGCTTTTCCACCGGCATGGCCCTGGGCAGCTATGCGCGCGCGGCCGACAAGCTGGGCCGCTCGACCTCGGCCGTGAGCGCGCAGCTCAAGAAGCTCGAGGCGCAGGCCGGCACGGCGCTGTTCCGCAAGGTGGGGCGCGGGCTCGAACTCACGACGCGGGCGAAACGCTGCTCGGCTACGCCCACCGCATGCTCGAGCTCAACGACGAGGCCAGCGCGGCCATGCGCGGGGTCGACCTGCAAGGCGCGGTGCGGCTGGGCCTGCAGGAAGACTTCGGCGAGGCGTTGCTGCCCACGGTGCTGGGCCGCTTCGCGCGGGCGCATCCCAAGGTGCGCATCGAGGCCTTCGTGGCGCGCAGCGCCCACTTGCGCGAGCGGCTGGAGCTCGGCGAGCTCGACCTCGCGCTGGCCTGGGACGCGGGCGACCAGCCCCTGTCGCCTTATGCCGAGCGCGTGGCGCGGCTGCCGTTGCTGTGGATCGGCCCCACCGCGCCGGACCGCGTCGATGCGCCCTGGTGGACAGAGCGCGAGCGTCGCGGCCCCGGCGCGCGCAAGAGCAAGGAGCCGCTGCCGCTGGTCATGCTCGACGCGCCGTGCCCGTTGCGCGAGATCGTCATCGCCGCGCTCGATCGCGCGGGCCTGCCCTGGCGCCGTTCGTTCGCCAGCGCCAGCCTGTCGGCGCTGTGGGCCGCCACCTCGGCCGGGCTGGGGCTCACGGTGCGCACGCCTTTCGGGCTGCCGGCGCACGTGCGCACGCTCGACCGCGCGGTGCTTTCATTGCCGGCGCTGCCGCAGATCTCGCTGGTGCTCTACCGCGCGCAGGCCCGCGCCGAGGCCCCGGCGAGCCGGCTGGCCACGCTGCTGCTCGAGGCGGTGCGCCAGCACGTGCAGGTCGACGCGTCGCCGGCACACTGAAGGCATGCTGAGGGTGGGCGCGAACGATCCCTTGCAGGGGGGGCGGGGCAATGCGTGAGAATCCGCCGCTGGAGACAAAACAAAAGTGAGACGGCATGGCCTCGCAGAACTTCTTGCACCTGTGGGATGACAGGTTCCTCTACATCACGCCCGCCATCCAGTCGGGGCTGACGGCGCGTTCGTCGGCCACGCTGCTGGCGTCGGTCAGCGGCCACCCCTTCACGCTGGAGGCGGCGGACGGCACGCGCGTGCACTGCACCGCCGCGCTGGTCGGCCCGCACGTGTCGCGCCGGCTCGATGTCGACGGCTGCGGGCTGCTCTCGCTGAACCTCGACCCGGCCTCCAGCGCCTACCGCATGCTCGCCCGGCAAATGGGCGGCCACGGCATCCTGCCGATCGACGCGCGCCGCTTCGGCCGGCTGCGCGACGACTTCGAACCCGCGCAGCGCGGCGAACTCTGCGACAGCCGCCTGCAGGCGCTCAGCGTGAAGCTGGTCGAGGCCATCACCGAATTCCCCGAGACCGGGGCGGCCATCGACCCCCGCATCGCGCGCGTGCTGCAGGCCATTCGCGCACATGCCGGCCAGATCCAGTTGCGCGAACTGTCGGTGGTGGCCTGCCTGTCGCCCGACCGGCTCACGCACCTGTTCGCCGAGCAGGTGGGCGTGTCGGTCAAGCGCTATGCGCTGTGGACCAAGGTGCGGCGCACGGTGCAGCAGTTCACCGCGCACCGGCCGCTGACCGACGTGGCGCTGGTCAGCGGCTTCACCGACGCACCGCACATGAGCCGCACCTTCCAGCGCTACTTCGGGCTGTCGCCGTCGTTCCTGTCGAACCAGGTGTGCGTGACCGCGGACGAGCAGGCTTCGCATGCCTGGGGGCACTAGCGCGGCCGCCGACACACCACGGCCGCCGCGCCGGTCTTAAGATCGGCGGCGAACGCGCCACGCACGCCCAGCGCCCACGCAGCTGCGTTCCTTACTCACAACAGGAACACTGAATGCGCGCGAACCCCTCGGGCGGCCTCTGGCCGCTTTTTCTCGTGCCGGTTGCGATGGCCCTCGCGGGCTGCGCCGGTACTTCCGGTACCCCCCACTCATCGACGCAACTGGCGCGGCAGGACGGCTACAAGGCCGAGATACGCCGCACCGCCATGGGCGTGCCCCACATCAAGGCCGACGACTGGGGCGGCGCGGGCTACGGCTATGGCTACGCGCAGGCGCAAGACGACCTGTGCACCCTGGCCGACGCTTCCTGACCTACCGCGGCGAACGCTCGCGCTACTTCGGCGCCGAGGCGCAGTCGCCGGCCGCGAGCACCATCGGCCAGCCGAAGAACATCGATTCCGATTTCTTCCACAAGCACGTGATCACGGCCCCCGTGGTCGATGCCATGGCCAAGGCGCAGCCCGACAGCATCCGCCGGCTGGTGGAAGGCTTCGCGGCGGGCTACAACCGCGAGGTGCGCGAGCTGAAGGCCGGCGGCGCCCCCGGCACGCACGCGGCCTGCCGCGGCGAGGCCTGGGTGCAGCCCATTGCCGCCGACGACATCTACCGCCGCATGTACGCCACCAACCTCGCGGCGGGGTACAGCAACTTTCTCGCGAACATCGCCAACGCCGTGCCGCCTTCCGGCAACAAGGTGTCGGTGAACGATGAAGGCGGCGCCATCCGGCCGATCGCGATGCAGGTCGGCGGCCACGCGGGCGTGGGCAGCAACATGATCGGCTTCGGCACGGCCGCCACCGGCGACGCGAGCCCGCTGCTGCTGGGCAACCCGCACTGGTTCTGGCGCGGGCCCGACCGCTTCTACCAGGCGCAGCTCACCATTGCGGGCCAGCTCGACGTGAGCGGCACCTCGTTCCTCGGCATTCCGGTGATCCTCATCGGCTTCAACGACAACGTCGCGTGGAGCCACACCGTCTCGGCGGCGCGGCGCTTCGGCCTGTACCAGCTGCAGCTTGCGCCGGGCGACGCCACGGCCTA
This sequence comes from Variovorax sp. E3, assembly GCF_016082275.1. Classification (GTDB taxonomy): domain Bacteria; phylum Pseudomonadota; class Gammaproteobacteria; order Burkholderiales; family Burkholderiaceae_C; genus Variovorax. The sequence continues at coordinate 21,262 of NZ_MOWM01000084.1, read as the reverse complement.
CATGCGCGACGGCCAGCCGGTGAAGATGCAGGCCGACGTCGTCACCGTGCAGGTCAGGCAGGCGTCGGGCGCGGTCGAGCCGGTCACGCGCACGCTCTACCGCTCGGTGTACGGGCCGATGGTGAACCTGGGCACGCTCAACCCGGCGCTGGCCTGGACGCAGGGCACGGCCTTTGCCATCCGCGACATCAACGCCGACAACTACCGCACCTTCCGCACGTGGCTGCGCTGGGGGCAGGCCAGGTCGCTCGACGAGCTCATCGCCGTGCAGCGCGAGGAAGCGTCCATCCCCTGGGTCAACACCGCGGCCGTGGGCCGTGGCAGCGCCAAGGCCTGGTATGCCGACATCGGCGCGGTGCCCAATGTGTCGCCCGAGCAGGTCGCCAGCTGTACCACGCCGGCCGGCAAGGCGCTGGCGGCCGCGTTGCCGCGGGTGCCGGTGTTCGACGGCTCGCGCAGCGCCTGCGACTGGCAGACCGACGCCGACTCGGTGCAGAAGGGCGCCGTCGGCCCCGCGCGCATGCCCAGCCTGCTGCGAGACGACTACGTGGCCAACATGAACGACAGCTACTGGCTGGCCAACCCCAAGGCGCCGCTCACCGGCTACCCGGCCATCTTCGGCGCGACGGGCAGCGACGCGCAGACCTTCCGCACGCGCGCCGGCCACCTGCTCGCGCAGCGGCTGGGGCAGGGCGCGACGGCCGACGCCGTGGCGCTTGCCGCGCTCGACAGCCGCGCCTACACGGCCGAGCTGTTCAAGGCCGAGGCACTGCGCACGGTGTGCGCCGTGCCGCGCATCACCGTGGCGGCCGACCCGAAGGGCGGCGAGAAATTCTCGCCGCCGCGCCAGGTGGCCACCGGCCCCGCCTGCGCCGTGCTGAAGGCATGGAACAACACCGGCGTTGCCAGCGCGCGCGGCGCGCATGTGTGGGACGAGTTCTGGTCGCGCGCCGCGCTGCTGCCGCCCGAAAAGCTCTACGCCGTGCCCTTCCGCGCCGACGACCCGGTGCGCACGCCGCGCGGGCTGAAGGCATCGGCCGCCGACAGCCTGCGCCAGGCCTTCGGCGCGGCCGTGCTGCATGTGCAGGCCAGCGGCTTCGCGCTCGACGCGGTGCGCGGCGACACGCTGTTCGTCACGCGCAACGGCCGCAAGATCCCGCTGTCGGGCGGCTGCGACGGGCAGGGGTACTTCACCGTCCTGTGCTCGGAGCGCGGGCTCGAACAGGGCGCTACGCCATGGACGGCAACCCGAACGGCAACAGCTACATGCAGGTGGTGCGCTTCCCGGCCGGCGGTGTCGAGGCGCGCACCTTCCTCACGTACTCGCTGTCGGACGACCCGGCCTCGCCGCACCACGCCGACTACACGCGCGCCTACAGCGCCGGGCAGTGGGTGCGGCTGCCGTTCTCGGAGGCGCAGATCAAGGCCGACGCTGCCTACAGCAGCATCACGATCAGCGAGTAGAAAAAAGAAGCGGGCGGCCTCAGCGCCGCTTCGCCAGCCAGTTCCACCCGGCACCCGCGGCCATCAGCACGCAGGTGCCGAGGAACACGGCGCGCATGCCGACGTGCCCGCCCACGAAGCCGCCGAGCAGCGGCCCCGCCACCTGGCCCGTGTACTGTGCCGAGGTCGAGTAGCCGAGCATGTTGCCGGCCACGCGCTCGGGCACGTTGTGGCGGATCACGCTCGCGATGCACGGCAGCAGCCCGCCGAGCGACAACCCCATCAGAAAGCGCAGCACCACCAGTTGCCAGCCCGAGGTGACGAAGGCCTGCGGCACCAGCAGCACGGCCGACACCGCCAGGCAGCCGACGATCACGTTCCAGTGGCCCACGCGGTCGGCCAGCTTGCCCAGCCGCGAGGCCGACAGAATGCTGCCCAGCGCGGCGGCCGACATCACGAGGCCGGCCATCATCGTCACGCGGTTCGGGTCTTCCACCAGCGTGGCCACGTACACGGTGATGATCGGCTCGATCGACATGTTCGCCAGCATCAGCAGCATGCCGGTGAAGAGCATCGCGACCAGCGGGCGCTTGTCGGGCACGGCGGCCCAGCCGACGTCGGCCGTGTCGTGCCGCTGCGTCGATGCGGCGGGCGTCTTCTTCTCTTCGCGGATCAGGAACGCCGTGGCCAGGAAGGCGATGAAGATCATCGCGCCCGCCGCGAAGAAGGTCGCGCGGATGCCGATCAGCGGCGGCAGCACGCCGCCCACCAGCGGGCCCACGAGGTTGCCCGCCATGATGGCCGACGACATGGTGCCCAGCGCCCAGCCGGTGCGCGCCTTGGGCGTCTGCGTGGCGACCAGCACCATCGAGCCCGAGGCGTAGCCGCCCAGCAGCCCGGCGAGCAGCCGCAGGCCGACGAGCTGCCACACGTTGCCCGCGATGCCGATGAGCGCCATGGCCACGGCCATGCCCAGGCTCGCGCGGATCAGCATCGGCTTGCGGCCGTAGCGGTCGGCCAGCCGGCCCCACAGCGGGGCCACCAGCGCGGCGCTGAAGAAGGTGGCGCCATAGGCCGCGCCCGACCACTGCACGATGGCCGCGTGGTCCTTCACGCCCAGTTGCTCGACATACAGCGGCAGGAAGGGCAGCAGCAGCGTCATCGCGATGATGGTGGTGAAGGAGCCGAACATGCACACGGCGAGGTTGCGCTGCCAGTGGATGTTGGCGCCGGCGTCCGCGATGGCTGCGGCGGCGTTCGGGGTCGTGGGGTTCGTCATGGGGCGCGCCCATTGTGTGGCGGCATGCCCGATCGCGCGCCTGCCGATTGGCGGCGGGGCCCATCGCCGCGCGGGAAGGCCCTGCAGCGGTGTTGCCGCGTTGCCGGCTCAGTTCTTCAGAGCGGCCGCACCTGCCACGCCGAGTCGGGCCCGAACAGGGCCTGGCACTTGGGGCATTCCTCGCAGAAGAACGGAATCTCCGACTTGCACGACGGGCAGACGCCCATGCGCACCGGCGCCTCGGAATTGCCGGCCATGGCCGTGCCGGAGAACGGGTCGGACGGCGAAGGCGGCGGCGGAGCGACCGGCACCAGCGGCATGAGCAGCCGGCCCTTCAGCGCGGTGCGCCGTTGTTCGTCGAGCCCTTCGCGCTCGGCGTAGGCATCGACGGCGTTGCGCCGCTTCTCGAGCCATTCGGGCTGGTTCTGGCGCCAGACAGTGAAGGCCTCGGCCAGCGCCATGCGCAGGAACACCGGTGCCAGGCCCGTGTAGAACAGATGCAGTTCCCCCACGTGCGTGACGAGCGAGATGAAGGTCTGCGCGCTCGGCTGCGTGGTGGAGCTGGAGAACTCCTTGTTCGTGGATGCGCCCGAGAGCAGCCCGCCGAACAGGCCGTAGTCGGGGTAGGTGTGCCCGGTCGTCGTGATCGCGGGGTTGCCGAGCGAGAACTCGGCCAGCTCGAAGTAGGGCACCACCACCAGCGCCCGGCCTTCCACGATCACGCCCACGCACGTGGTGCCGAAGGCCAGCGTGACCCGCTCGTCGGTGAAGAACGGGTAGCCCGCCGCGCTCACGACCGTGCATTTCTCCAGCACGGGGGTGTTGGGCAGCGGCGTGAGGATGAGGTCGAGGCTCAGGGGTGTCATGGGGCGGTGGCGGAAATGGGTGGAGGAACGCCGGCATGGTAGCCAGCGCGCGCCTTGTCCTTCAAAGGTTCTTCAGCGGCTCTTGACCTGCGAGCGCATGAACTCGAACACCGAGGTCTTTTCGCTCGCCGTCACTTCGAGGCGGATCACGTCGTTGGGCTGCATGTTCGGGTCGCAGCAGTTCTTCAGCACCAGGTCGCCGGTCACCATCTGCAGCGGCTCCACCGTGTTCAGCTGCAGGATCGAGTTGGCCGACTGCTCTTGGTTCTCGGCGTTGTATTCGATCTGCCGGATGCCCAGCACCGTGGCGCCGCCCACGGCCGCGCCGGCCAGCATGCCGGCCACGGGGTCGTACACGCGCACCGTGTTCGAGCCCGCGAAGCTGGTCACGCCGCGCCGGCCGACCACCGCGCCCGAGTAGTTCTGCCGGTAGGTCTGGCGCGAGGCGCCGTAGGCCGCCGCACCGGCCGCCAGCCCGCCGATGATGGCCAGCGCCACCTGCTTGGCCTGCTTCTCCGACTGGATCTCGGCAATGCGCTCGGTGTAGGTGTAGATCTGCACCGGCGCGCCGCGGAAGTAGGCCTTGACGTTGTCGGTGCTGAAGTTGACGGGCGCGGCCGTGTTGTTGGCGTAGCCCAGCGTGAAGGTCGGCTGGCTCGCGCCCTGCATCCTGAAGCGCGAGTAGACGAAGAGCTCGCGCGTCTCGTCCTTCTCGGTCAGCGTGCCCACGCCGTCGGTGTACTTCAGCGTTTGCGCGGTGTCCTGGGCGGGGCGCGGCGTGTAGGTGATGTTGGCCGTGGCGCAGCCGCTCACGAACAGCGCCATGGCGACGACGCAGCAGATGGTACGCACCGGCGAGCCCGGCAGCGGCCGGGCGGAGGACGTTTCGAATTCGCGCTGCAAAGCGCCGCTGACAGCAATCACCGGGACTCCGTTCGTTGTGCTTGGGGGAGGGTGGCCTGGCGGTCTGACTGACCAGGGCCTGACCGCACGATCGTAACTTGACGTATCTAAATGTGAACGGAAGCTTTCTGGCGCCTGTGTGATGAAGCGGCTCGCGGTGGGGTGTTTCGTGAAATTTTTCACGAATATTCCGGAGGGCAAGTTCGCGGAGGCCGGGCACCGCAGGCCGCCCCGCAATGACCCCGCAGGCTGGCAGCCGCGGCGCCGTCGCGTAGCCTTCCGGCCTGAATAACCGACAAACCTCTTTTCAGGACATCGCCATGAAGCGCATCGGCGTGCTCGTCTTTCCCGGTTTCCAGATCCTCGACCTGGCCGCCATTGCCGCGTTCGAACTCGCGAACATGCACCTGGAGCGGCCGCTCTACCGCGTGGAGATGCTGTCCGAAACGGGCGGCCCCGTCGCCAGCTCTTCGGGCGTGACGGTCGACAGCAAGCGCTACACCGCCTCGAAGTTCGACACGCTGATGATGACCGGCTCGCTCACCATCGCGCCCACGTCCGAGGCGCTGTGCAAGATCCTGCGCTCGGGCCGGCGCAACGCGCGCCGCGTGGCGAGCATCTGCACCGGCGCCTTCGGGCTGGCCGACGCGGGGCTGCTCGACGGGCGCCGCGTCACCACGCACTGGGCCTTCGCGCAGGAGCTGCAGCGCAGCCGTCCGCTGGCCAAGGTGCAGCCCGACCGCATCTTCATCAACGACGAGTCGCTGTGGACCTCGGCCGGCATGACGGCGGGCATCGACCTCGTGCTCGCGCTGGTCGAGGAAGACCTGGGCGTCGACATGGCGCGCCTGATCGCCAAGAAGCTGGTCGTCTACCACCGGCGCGCGGGCGGGCAGTCGCAGTTCTCGGCGCTGCTGGAGCTGGAGCCCAAGTCGGACCGCATCCAGCTCTCGCTGGCCTACGCGCGGGCCCATCTGCGCGAAGGGCTGGCGGTCGAGGAACTGGCCGAGGTGGCGCACCTGAGTCCGCGCCAGTTCAGCCGCGCCTTCAAGGCCGAGACCGGCCAGTCGCCTGCGCAGGCGGTGGAAAACCTGCGCGTGGAAGCGGCGCGCGCGCTGATCGACGAAGGCCGGCTGGCGCTCGGCGTGGTGGCGCGGGAAACGGGTTTCGGCGACCCCGAGCGCATGCGCCGGGCCTTCCTGCGCACGCTGGGCCAGCCGCCGCAGAGCGTGCGCCGCGTGGCGCGCCAGCAGGCCATGGCCGCCTGAACCGAAGCGCGGCGGCCTGAAACGCTGGATGTCCTGAAAGGTGGCTTATATGACATTTACGCCATAGCATCTTCGGCGAAAACTTCCCTCACGCCCACACCGACGTGGCGACAAAGGAAGCTTCAATGACTACGACCTCCAAGGGCACAGCCCTCATCACCGGTGCCTCGTCGGGCATCGGCGCCGTGTATGCCGACCGGCTCGCCCGGCGCGGTTTCGACCTGATCCTTGTGGCGCGCAACGGCGAGCGCCTGCGCAAGCTGGCCGACAGGCTGGCGGGCGAAACCGGCCGCAAGATCGACGTGCTCGTGGCCGACCTCACCCACCGGCAGGACATCGCGCGCGTCGAGGCCGTGCTGCGCGCCGGCAGCGGCATCACCATGCTGGTGAACAACGCCGGTGTCGGCGCCACCGCGCCGCTGCTGGCCTCCGACATCGACAAGATGGACGAGATGATCGCGCTCAACGTGAACGTGCTCACGCGCCTGACCTATGCGGCCGTGCCCGGCTTCGTGGCGCGCGGCGCGGGCACGCTGATCAACATCGCGTCGATCGTGGCCGTCTCGCCGGAAACGCTCAACGGCGTGTACGGCGGCAGCAAGGCCTTCGTGCTGGCGCTGAGCCAATCGCTGCAGCACGAGCTTGCCGACAAGGGCGTGCGCGTGCAGGCCGTGCTGCCGGGCGCGACGGCCACCGAGTTCTGGGGCATCGCCGGCCTGCCGGTGCAGCACCTGCCCAGCGAGATCGTCATGACCGCCGAGAACATGGTCGACGCCGCGCTCGCGGGGCTCGACCAGGGCGAGCGCGTCACGATCCCGGCGCTGCCCGACCAGGCCGAGTGGGACGCCTTCGAGGCGGCGCGGCGCGCGATGTCGGGCCGGCTTTCGAGCACCACGCCGGCGCAGCGCTATCGCACGGCCGCGGCGCAGGCCTGAGTCCGGTCCTTGTGATGTGGGGTGGCGCCGTATGATCTTTCGAGACCATGCGCAACTCACTCGACTTCAGTTCCTGGCAAGGCCTGCTCACGACGCTGCTCGGGCTCGTGGTGGTGTCGCTGGTGGCGGTGGGCATCCGCCTCGTGGTGATGCACGGCGTGCAGCAGCGGCGCGAGAAGCAGAACCGGCAGATCAACGAACGGCTCAAGACGCTGATCGCGGCCTACAAGGTGCTGGGCGGTTCGTTCACCGGCGACCTGTCGGTGGACCCGAGCCATCTGCGCGAACTGCGCGCGCGTGAAGGCGCGCAGGCGGCGGCGCTGGTGGCGTCGGACCGGCGCAGGCGCATCCGCGATGCGGTCGAAGCGGCGCTGTCGGATGTGATCCTGCTGGGTACGGAGGAGCAGGTTCGTTTGGCGGCGCAGGCCGCGAACGACATGGTGGCCGGAAGGCCGGTGGAAACGGCGGCGCTGGTGGTGTCGCTGCGGCTCTTCATTCGCGACGTGCTCGACCTCGACCCGATTCCGGCGCAGCTCGGCATTCCCAAGCAGGGGCCGGTGCGTGCCAAGGGCGCGGCCTCGCGCGAAGGAGGCGGAGCGGGCAAGGCTGGCGGTGATGGGTCCGGAAAAAGCGGCGGTGGAGAAGGCGGCGCAGGCCTGGGCTTCGGCGCGGGCCTGCACGGCGACACCGCGCACGACCCCGCCGCGCCCTGATCGCGAAAGCGCTCAGTCCAACTCAGATGCGGTGCGTGCGCCGCGCATAGAGCATCGCCACCGCCAGGCCGGTGACGGCCGCGCCGCCCCAGGCAAAGGCCGGGCTGCGCAACGCACGCTGCAGGCGCGCGCGGCGGCGCGGTTCATTGCCCACGCCGCGCGCGGCCTGTTCCTTCGGCGTGAGCGGGCGCGCGACGTTCGGGTTCTCTTCGCCTTCGAGCACGGCTTGCGAAATGTCGAGCGGGGTCAGCGAGTCGTTGATGGCGGTGGATGCGGTCATGGTGGCTGGCCTTTCTTTCTTTGTTTCTTTTCTCTCGCGGTGGATGGATGCCGCAAGGCTCGCGCACCCCGGCGCCGCGGGCCTGAGGCCAAGCGCCGACATTGAAGTAGGCCAATGCCCCGGCCGCGCCGCGGACAACGGCCCCGCTTAAAATCCTGCTCCCCTCGCAGCCGGGCGTCCCGGCCGGCTGCGGGGTTTCTTGCATCTCCGGGGCCATGTAGAGGAACACCATGTACAAAAACCTCGTGGGCCGCGCCGTTCTGGCGTCGGCGGCCGCGTGCTTTTTTTTATCTCCCGCCTTTTCGCAGACGACGCAGCCCGCCAGGGCGCCGCTGAAGATCGGTTTCGTCTACGTCACGCCGGTCACTGACGCCGGTTGGGTGCGCCAGCATGAAGAGGGCCGCAAGGCCGTCGAGGCGGCGCTCGGCGACAAGGTCAAGACCACCTACGTCGAGAACGTGGCCGAGGGCGCCGACGCCGAGCGCGTGATCCGCGACCTCGCGCAGCAGGGCAACCAGCTCATCTTCACGCCGAGCTTCGGCTACATGGAGCCGACGCTGAAGGTCGCGAAGGACTTTCCCGACGTGAAGTTCGAGTCGATCACCGGCTACAAGACCGCGCCCAACGTGGCCACGGCCAATGCGCGCTACTACGAGGGCCGCTACCTCGCGGGCATCGCGGCAGGGCGCATGACCAGGACGAACGTGGCGGGCTACGTCGCGGGCTTTCCGATTCCCGAGGTGCTGCAGGGCATCAACGCCTTCACGCTGGGCATGCGCTCGGTGAACCCGAATGCGAAGGTGCATGTGGTGTGGCTCAACGAGTGGTTCGATCCGCCGAAGGAGCGCGACGCGGCGATGGCGCTGTTCAACCAGAACGCCGACGTGGTCGCCTTCCACACGGGTTCGACGGCGGTGATGTCCGCCGCGCAGGAGCGCGGCAAGATGGCCATTGCCTACCACTCCGACATGCGCAAGATCGCGCCCGACGCGCAGCTCGTCGCGGTCACGCACCAATGGGGCGGCTACTACACGCAGCGCGCCAGGGCCGTGCTCGACGGCAGCTGGAAGAGCGGCAACCTCTGGGGCGGCGTGAAGGAAGGAATGATCCGCGTCGGCGACTTCGGCACCAAGGTGCCCAAGGCCGTTCAGGACGAAGTGCTGGCGCGGCAGAAGGACATCGCGACCGGCAAGCTGCAGCCGTTCCGCGCAACGGCGGCGGACGTGCGGGACAACGAAGGGCGCACGGTGATCGCGAAGGGCGCGCAGCTGAGTGACGAGCAGATTCTGAAGATGAACTGGCTGGTCGAGGGTGTGCAGGGGCGGGTGACGCGCTGAGCCGCGTTCAGCCGGCGGTCTTGCGGCTAGCGGCGGATGCTCGCGGCAACAAGGCCTTGATGCGTTGACGAAGCAGTGCCGGGGTCACTGCCGGCGTCATTTGCAGCACGGCCATGCAACGGTCCAGTCGACCCTGGCGCGCCAGCAGTGTCCCGGCTGCCTTGAGCAGGTCGGCATCGATGCTGTCGCCGTAGGCGTGCCGGGCCTTGGTTGTCGCCTGGCGCAGCAGCGCCTTGCCCGGGTCCATCATGGCCAGGTCGATGAGGTCGCGGCTGAAGACGCTGTCGTCCGCCCAGCGGTCGGAGTTCGCCAACAGCTTGCTCGTCGCCATGTCGAGCGGGGTGAGCGTCGCGATGTCACCCACACGGTCTTGCAGGCCGGGCGCTTCGAGTTCGATGCGCGCTTCGAGCACGATCTCGAACTTGATGTCGATGCCGTCCACGCGCACGGCAGACCGTATGCCGTATTGGTCGGCACGAAGTTCGGCCGCCTGCTGGATTTGCGCGCCCGGGCGTGCGATCGCGCCGAGTCCCTGGCCGCCCGTGAGCAGTTGACGCAACTGCCGGTAGCCTTCGATGCTGGAGACGAGGAAGTCGATGTCCACCGACTCTCGGTATTCGCCGTGGCGAAGCGCAATGGCCGTTCCGCCGCCGAACAGGCAATGGTTCCTGGCGAGCAGGTCGGCGTCGAGTGCTGCGAGTGCTTCGGCGACGCGTTGGTGGTGCGGGCGTTCAAACATGCAGCGGCCTCTTGCCCAGCGTGCGTGCCAACTCGTCGAGCAACCGCCGCTCTCGCGTGTCGAGCGCGGAGGCATCGACGTGGCGCCAGTTGCGTTCGTAGGTGGCCCAGGCTTCCTCGGGCGTCAGTTCCGTGTCTGGCGCCAGTTGCCAGGCGAGGCGGCGCAGCTGGGGATGGTCGGCAATCCGCACACCGCCCGGAACCAGGGAGGGCTGCGCGGCCTCGGTCGTCGCGATGACGTCGACATCCAGCCCGAGCGCCGCGAGCGCGTTCATGTACGCCCCCATCGTGACCGACGGCTCGCCGCGTTCGATGCGGTGCAAAGTCATGCGGGACATGCCCGCCGCTTCGGCGGCCGTGGTGGCGCTGACCTTCAGGGCTTTGCGGCGTGCGTGGATGCGCCGGCCGAATGCGGCCAGGCGACGATCGGCCGTGGCGGTGAGTGGAGGAGCGGCGGAGGGCATTGTGTATCTCATATTAGACAAATCTGTCGATTTGTCCAGAATGAGAGACATCGATCCTTTGCTTTCCCTCAGCCCAGCCGCTCGACCACGAAGTCCACAAAGCTGCGCAGCTTCGCACTTGGCCGGGCTTCCGGCAGCCGCATGAGGTGCATCGCCCGCGTGGGCAGTTCCCAGTCGGGCAGCAGTTGCACCACCTGGCCCGACGCCAGGGCGGGGCCGAGCAGCGCGTCGGCCTGCACGATCACGCCCACGCCGGCGATCGCAGCGGCCAGCAGGGCCTGGCCGTTGTCGGCGGTGAGCGGGCCGCGCACGGGCACATGCACGGTCTTGCCCTGGCGCGTGAAGCGCCACTCGTGGTTGGGGCCCCATGAAGTGAAGCCCAGCAGCGCGAAGGCTTCCAGGTCGGACGGGTGCTTCGGCTGCCCGTGCCGTGCCACCCACGCAGGGCTGGCCACCGCGAACATGCGTGTCAGCGCAAGCGGCCGGGCGATGAGGCTGTCGTCGAAGGTCGGGCCCGAGCGCAGGCCGCAGTCGAAGCCTTCTTCCGCGAGGTCGACGACGCGGTCGCTCAGGCTCAGTTCGACCTTCACGCGCGGGTAGGCCGCGATGTAGTCGCCGATCACCGGCGTGAGCCTGTGCGAGCCATACGCGACCGGTGCCGTGACACGCAACAGGCCCTGCGGCACCGCGCGCAGCGACTCGGCCACGCCGTCGGCGGTGTGCACGCTGGCGAGCACGTCGCGGCAACGCTCCAGGTACGCGGCGCCGATCTCGGTGAGCGCGTGGCGGCGCGTGGTGCGCTCCAGCAGGCGCGCGCCGAGCTGTTCTTCGAGTGCCCGGATGTGCTTGCCGACCATCACGGCCGACAGGTCGAGCGCCTCGGCTGCGGCCGCGAAGCTGCCCGCGTCGACCGTGGCGACGAAGACTTCCATTGCGCGGAGTTTGTCCATGGCGATTGAAAACCAGAAGTTTCGAATTGGCGAACCGGATGGCAATTTATCAAATCGATGGTTCGCAAAACAATCGTGGCTTGTTTGATTCACTTTGCCGAGGTTTTCATGAAAGTTCTGGTTGTGGGCGCGACGGGCGCCGTGGGCAGCGCGGTGGCGCAGGTGCTGGCCGAGCGCGGCCATGCCGTGGTGCGCGTGGGCCGCACGCGCGGCGATCACCAGGTCGACATCACGAGCGATGCGAGCGTCCAGGCGCTGTACGCGGCGGTCGGGCGGGTCGACGCGATCGTGTCGGCGGCCGGCGGTCTGTTCTTCGGCCCACTGGCCGAGATGCGGCCGGCAGACTTCAACGTCGGCCTGCAGGACAAGCTGCTCGGCCAGGTGCGGCTCGCGCTTCTGGGCCAGCACGTGCTGAACGACGGCGGCTCGATCACGCTGACCACGGGCATCGTGGCGGAAGAACCGATCCGGCAGGGCGCCAACGCCACGGCGGTCAACGCGGCGGTCGAGGGCTTCGTGCGCGGCGCCGCGATCGAGCTGCCGCGCGGGCTGCGCATCAATGCCGTGAGCCCGACGGTGCTGACCGAATCGCTGGCGGCTTATGGGCCGTTCTTTCCGGGCTTCGACGCGGTGTCCGCCGCCAAGGCGGCGCAGGCTTATGTGCGCAGCGTCGAAGGGCCGCAAACGGGGCGTGTGTACCGCGCGTGGTCCTGAGGGCACGGTCTGGAAGGGCTGCGCCGGTGAGTGCCTTCCTCGTATAGCACTCATACACGCATGGAAATTGCAGCGGCGCGGGGCTGGATTACCCTCCGCAGCCACGATGAAAAAAGCCTACCGCGCCTCCCTCCTGCGCTTCGATGCCGCCGGCCAGCCCGTTTTCGATGAAGACGGCCTGCTGGTCGTCGCGCCCGACAGCACCGGCCGCCAGCGCGTGCTCGATGCCGGCAGCCACGCCGCCGTCGCGCCGCGCCACCCGGAAGCCCACACGACCCACCTGCCGGGGCGCATTCTTGCGCCCGGCTTCGTGGACATGCACATCCACTTTCCGCAGACCGACATCATCGGCTCGCCTTCGCCGGGGCTGCTGCCCTGGCTCGAGAACTACACCTTTCCCGAGGAAAGCCGGTTCGTCGACCCCGCGCATTCAAACGAAGTGGCCGACGTGTTCTTCGATGAGCTGCTGCGCAACGGCGTCACCACCTCGCTGACCTTCGCGACCTCGCACGTGGCCTCGGTCGATGCCTTCTTCGAGGGTGCGCAGCGCCGCGGCCTGCGAATGATCACCGGCAAGGTGCTGCAGGACCGCAACTCGCCCGACGGCGTGCGCGACGACACCGAGCAGAGCCTCATCGACTCCGAGGCGCTGATCCGCAAGTGGCACGACGTCGGCCGGCTGGGCTATGCCATCACGCCGCGCTTCGCGCCCGCCAGCACCGACGCGCAGATGCGCGGCGCGGGCGAGCTGGCCGCGAAGTACGCCGACACCTGGATCCAGTCGCACGTGGCCGAGAACCGCGACGAGGTGAGCTGGGTGCGCGAGCTGTACCCCAAGGCGCGTTCCTACCTCGACGTGTACGCCGGCTTCGGCCTGATGCGCGAGCGCGCCGTGTACGCCCACTGCATCTACCTGGACGACACCGACCGCGCGCTGCTGCGCGACACGAAGACGCGGCCGCCGTGAGCCCGACCAGCAACCTGTTCCTGGGCAGCGGCTTCTTCGACTTCGGCGCGGCCGACCGCGTGGGCTACCCCTACGGGCTGGCCAGCGACGTGGGCGGCGGCACCAGCTTCAGCCCCTTCCACACCATGATGGCCGCCTACTACGTCGCCGCGAGGGCCAGACCAAGACCGGCCTGAGCATCGCGCCTTCGGAGCTGTGGTGGCGCCACACCGGCGGCGCGGCGCGCGCGCTGGGGCTGGACGGCGTCATCGGCAACCTGCAGCCGGGCTGCGAGGCCGACTTCCTGGTGCTCAACCCCTCGGCCACGCCGCTCCTGGCGCGCAAGACGAAGCGCGCGAACACGCTGGAAGAAATGCTGTTCGCGATGATCGTGCTGGGCGACGACCGGCTGGTCGAGCGCACGGTGATCTCGCAGGCGGGCTGAGCCGGCGCCCGGTCCGCCCATGCCACAATCGCCGACCTAGCGGCGCCGCGCCGCGCCTTCGGGAAACGCCGCGGAACCGGCTTTGCCGGGCCGCTGGAGTTGCCCCTTGAGGGGTTGGCGAAGCGACACGAAGTGCGCGAAGACTGGGGTGTTTTTTAATGTCTATCAAGAGCGACAAATGGATCCGGCGCATGGCCGAGAACGAAGGGATGATCGATCCCTTCGAACCGGGCCAGGTGCGCGAATCCTCGGGCCACAAGATCATCAGCTACGGCACCTCGAGCTACGGCTACGACATCCGGTGCGCGCCTGAGTTCAAGGTCTTCACCAATATCCACAGCACCGTGGTCGATCCCAAGAATTTCGACGAAAAAAGCTTCGTCGACATGCACGGCGACTACTGCATCATTCCGCCCAACAGCTTCGCGCTGGCCCGCACGGTCGAGTACTTCCGCATCCCGCGCAACGTGCTGACCATCTGCCTGGGCAAGAGCACGTACGCGCGCTGCGGCATCATCGTCAACGTCACGCCCTTCGAGCCCGAATGGGAAGGCTACGTGACGCTCGAATTCAGCAACACCACGCCGCTGCCCGCCAAGATCTACGCGGGCGAGGGCTGCGCGCAGGTGCTGTTCTTCGAGAGCGACGAGGTCTGCGAAACCAGCTACAAGGACCGCGGCGGCAAGTACCAGGGCCAGCGCGGCGTGACGCTGCCCAAAACCTGACCCGCGCTCGCGTCTTTCGCTGACGGCCGGTTACCCCGGCGCCCTCCGGGGCAAGTACCATCCTGCGACAGCCGGCGACAACTTCTGCAAAAGGCCGGTAAGGAGCGCGCGATGAGATGGGAAGGCAACGAACAATCGGACAACGTCGAAGACCGCCGTGACGGCGGTGGTGGTGGCGGGGGCGGCGGCTTCATCGGCGGGCGCAGCATCGGCATCGGCACCATCGCGGTCGCGCTGATCGCGGGCTGGGTCTTCGGCATCAACCCGCTCACAGTGCTGGGCCTGCTCAGCGGCGGCGGTCCGGCCCAGGTGCAGCAGCAACAACCCCAGGGCCCGGCGCACAAGCCGCCCGCGAACGACCGCGAAGCGGCCTTCGTCTCGACGGTGCTCAAGAACACCGAAGTGGTGTGGACGGACATCTTCAAGCAGAACGGCGGCACCTACCATCCGCCGCGGCTCGTGCTGTTCCGCAATGCCACGCCCACGGCCTGCGGCACGGGGCAGTCGGCCATGGGGCCGTTCTATTGCCCGGGCGACCAGAAGGTCTACATCGACCTCGGCTTCTACGACACGCTCAAGAACCAGCTCGGCGCGCCTGGCGAGTTCGCGCAAGCCTACGTCATTGCGCACGAGGTCGGCCATCACGTGCAGGACGAGCTCGGCATCACCGCCAAGGTCGACGGCATGCGCAACCGCCTGAGCCAGACCCAGAACAACGCCATGAGCGTGCGTGTCGAGCTGCAGGCCGACTGCTTCGCGGGCGTGTGGGCCCAGCGTTCGCAGGAGTCGAAGAAGTGGCTCGATGCGGGCGACATCGAGTCCGCCATGACGCCGCGCAGAAGATCGGCGACGACGCCCTGCAGCGTTCCGCGGGCCGCGCGGTGGTGCCCGACAGCTTCACGCACGGCACCAGCGCGCAGCGCCAAAGGTGGTTCGGGGCGGGTTATCAGAGCGGCGACATCAAGGCCTGCGACACGTTCAACGCACGCAGCCTTTGATGTTCATGGGCTCGAAAGGCCCATGAATGTTGACTTGAATGCTATTGAATAAATAGCAATTCCGCCGTCACGGGCGTTGTCACGCCGCAGTCACTGCTGTTTTTGCGGCAATGCGACAATAGCGGGCTCAATGACAAGTTCCTTCTCCAATCTATCGCTGGCGGAACCGCTGGCGCGCGCCGTGGCCGAAATGGGCTACGAGACCATGACACCCATCCAGGAGCAGGCCATTCCGGTCGTGCTGTCCGGGCAGGATGTGATGGGCGCCGCCCAGACCGGCACCGGCAAGACGGCGGCGTTTTCGCTCCCGTTGCTGCAGCGCATGCTCAAGCACGAAAACGCCTCGACCTCGCCCGCGCGGCACCCGGTCCGGGCCCTCGTACTGCTGCCCACGCGCGAACTCGCCGACCAGGTCGCGCAACAGGTCAAGCTGTACGCCAAGTACACCAACCTGCGCAGCACGGTCGTGTTCGGCGGCATCGACATGAAGCCGCAGACGCTGGAGCTGAAGAAGGGCGTCGAAGTGCTGGTGGCCACGCCGGGCCGCCTGCTCGATCACATCGAAGCCAAGAACGCGGTGCTCAACCAGGTCGAATACGTCGTGCTCGACGAGGCCGACCGCATGCTGGACATCGGCTTCCTGCCCGACCTGCAGCGCATCCTGAGCTACCTGCCCAAGCAGCGCACCACGCTGCTGTTCTCGGCCACGTTCTCGCCGGAAATCAAGCGCTTGGCCGGCAGCTACCTGCAGAACCCCGTCACCATCGAGGTGGCGCGGCCGAACGAAACGGCCTCCACCGTCGAGCAGCATTTCTACAGCGTCAGCGACGACGACAAGCGCCGTGCGCTCAAGCAGATCGTCAAGCAGCGCGGCATCACGCAGGCCTTCGTGTTCGTCAACAGCAAGCTCGGTTGCGCGCGCCTCGCACGCTCGCTGGAGCGCGACGGTCTGCGTACCACCGCGCTGCATGGCGACAAGAGCCAGGACGAACGCCTGAAGGCGCTCGCCTCGTTCAAGGCCGGCGAAGTCGACCTGCTGGTGTGCACCGACGTCGCCGCCCGCGGCCTGGACATCAAGGACGTGCCCGCCGTCTTCAACTTCGACATTCCGTTCAACGCCGAAGACTACGTGCACCGCATCGGCCGCACGGGCCGTGCCGGCGCCTCGGGCCTGGCCGTGAGCTTTGCCAGCGGCGGCAACGATGCGCGCCTGGTGGCCGACATCGAGAAGCTGATCAAGAAGAAGATCGAGCTGGAGCCCGTCGAGTTCGAGGAAGACCGCCCGCGCGGCCGCATCAACGACGGACGCCGCCACTGGCGCGAAGAAGGCGAAGCCGGCGACGCACGCGACGTGCTCGACCAGCCGCGCGAACGCAGCGCAAGCGGCAGCAGCCTGAGCGGCGGCGGCGGCGGCGACGCCCGCCGCGGCGGCGGACGCCCGCACCGTGCCCCTTCGGCGCCGCGCGATCCGTTCTTCGACAAGCCCTATGAACCGGGCGCGCCCGATGCCACGCCGGCATGGGAAGCCGCCTCGAAGGCCGCGCCCGCACGCGGCATCTCCAGCAACATCAAGAGCAAGCGCAAGGTCGCCGCGCTGTTCAAGAGCGCCGAACCGAGCTGATCCGACGGTCCGGTGTGGAAACGAAAAAGCGGCGCCCTCGGGGCGCCGCTTTTCATTTCAGTTACCGCCAGCCGCGATGCCAGCCGTATTGGGGGTGGTGCCAGCCCCAGCCGTAGCGCGGGTGGTAGGCCCAGGTAAAACCAATGCCGGGCGAGACGTACGTGGGGGCCACATAGGCCACGCCCGGAGGGGCGGCATAGACCGGGGCAGCCGGCGCGACCACGCAGCCGGTCAGGGTGGCTGCCAGCAGGGTGGCGGCCGAGAGGGCAAGGACAGGGAATCTCATGGCGAAGCTCCTGGAACGGGTTGTTGTATCGGTATGCACAACCAACGCCCCGGGGCATCGCCGGATGACGGCCTTTACCCGGCCTACACAGTGTCACGGCCGTGTTGTCATCCTTTCAGATCGCTTTCGCGAACCCGCCTCAAGACCCCTGGCTCACGTTGAAATGGTGCGTGCCGTCGCGGCCCAACTGCGCCACCAGGCCGTACTCCCAATCGAGGTAGGCCTGCATGGCTTCGGCCGGCGCGTCGGTGCCTTCGTAGGGGCGGCGGTAGCGGTCGGTGCGCGGCGTTGCCAGGCGCGTCTCGCCGGTTTCGGCGTCCAGGCCCGCGGCAAACCACGCGGCATTGCCGCCCGTCAGCACCAGCACCTGGGCGTCGCGCTGGCCCCGTGCATCGAGCAGCGCGCGCAGGTCGGCCGCGGCGTAGCGTGCGAGCAGGCTGCTGCCGCAGGTCAGCACGTAGCGCGGCGACGGGGGAATGACGCTGTCCACGGCCTGCGCGAGCTGCGCGCGGATCGCGTACCAGGCGCCGGGGATGTGGCGCTTGACGTAGTTGGCGCTGGTGGTCACGTCGATCACCGCCGTGTTCGACGGCGACTGCTCCAGCAGCGCCGCCAGCTCGGCCGGCGCGATCTCCGGCACCACGGCCGCAACCGGCGGATGGGCGGGCGAGGGCGCGGCCTTTTCGCTGAACGCGGCGGCCTCGGGCATGGCATCCGGCACGTACACCTCCCACCCCATCTGCGCGAGCCACGAGGCGCTCATCGATGCGCGCACGCCGTCGTCGTCCGCCAGCACGATGCGCGCGCCGCGCACGGGCACCTGGTGGTCGGTCTCTTGCACCAGCTGCCCGCCCGGCGCGCTCGCAAAGCCCGGCAGGTGGCCGGCCGCGTATTCCTCGGGCGTGCGCACGTCGAAGCGGTACACGGTGCGCCCCGGCGCTTCGAGCGTCCGCAGCGCGGCAAGGTCGATGCGCCGCACGCCGGCCGCATCGGCCACGCGGCGTGCATCGGCCTGGGCTTGTGTTCGGTGCGCGTCGGACACGGCAGCAGGCGCTTGCCGGTCCGCGCCGTGGTCCAGCACCTGCCCCGCCAGCTTCCAGCCGATGGTGCCGTTGCGCAGCGCCGCCACGGGGTTCGGAATGCCCGCGTTCACCAGCGACTGCGTGCCGATGATGCTGCGCGTGCGGCCCGCGCAATTCACGATCACCTGCGTCGACGGGTCGGGCGCCAGCTCGCGCACCCGCAGCACCAGTTCGGCGCCGGGCACGCTGGTGGCCGAGGGAATGCTCATGGTCTGGTATTCGTCGAAGCGGCGCGCGTCGAGCACCACCACGTTGGCCTTGGCGTCGACCAGTGCCTTCACCTCGGGGGCCGATAGCGAGGGCGTGTGCCGCTCGTGCTCGACCAGTTCGCCGAAAGACTTGCTCGGCACGTTCACGTCGCGGAACAGTTCGCCGCCCGCCTTGCGCCAGCCCTCGAGGCCGCCTTCGAGCAGGTGCACGTTGGTGTAGCCCAGCGAGGCAAGCGTCTTCGCGGCCAGCGGCGCGAGATCGGTGCCCGCATGCTCGCCGTACAGCACGATGAAAGTGTCGCGCCGCGGAATGCGCCGCCACGCCTCGATCTCGGTGCGCGACAGCGGCAGGTTGGCGGCCCACAGCGGGTGCTCCTGCGCGAACGGGTCTTCCTCGCGCACGTCGAGCAGCGCGGTTTCGTCGCGGGCCAGCAGGCGCTCGCGCACGGCGGCGAAGGGCAGAAGGGGAAAGGTGGCGGTCGTCATGCGGCAGTCGAAAAAGAAGATCTGAGTTCGGCGGAGCGGTCCCACAGGTTGGGCAGCAGCGCGTTGGAATATCCGGAGACGAAGGGCTTGCGTCCGCCCTCCGCCGGGTAAGTATGCCGGCGCACCGCGCCGATGTTGGCGCCGTACACGTGGATGCTGATCGACACCCGGTCGGCATGCGCGTTGTGCACGCGGTGCAGGTCGCGACGGCGGGCGACACGGCCTCCACGTGGCCGACATCGAGCCGCACCGGCTCGCCGTGCGGCTGCGCATGGCCCTGCGCATCGAACACATAGCCCTGGTTGTACTCGGCCCCGCGCAGCATGCCGATCAGGCCCCACACGGTGTGGTCGTGCACCGGCGTGGCCTGCCCCGGCCCCCACACGAAGCTCACCACCGAGAAGCGCTCGGTGCTGTCCGCGTGCAGCAGGAACTGCTGGTAGCGCGCCGGGTCGGGCTGCGCAAAGGCGTCGGGCAGCCAGTCGTCGCGCGACACCAGCGTGCGCAGCAGCGCGCCGCCTTCCGAAAGAATGCGGGACTCGTCGGGCGCGCTGTCCAGCAGCCGGCCGAAGTCGCCGACGAATTCGCGAAGCGGAGCAATCATGCGGGGCGTTTCCAGACCTGGGTGTCGGTGATCGCGCGCACGTCGACGCGCACCGGCAGTATGCCGTCGCGCGCCGAGCGGTCGGCCACGGCCTGCAGCGCGACGATGTCGGCCTCGCTCACCGGCCGCCCCGCCACCGAAGCGCGCGCGGTGATGATGCGCGACGACTCGATCGGCAGCCGCGTGAGCTGGCTGTAGGCCTGCGCATAGGCCTCGGGGTTGGCCAGCGCCCAGTCGCCCGCGCGGCCCAGCCGGTCGAGAAACTGCACGATGGCCGCGCGCCGGGCCGGGTCGGCCAGCGAATGCTCGCTCGCGGTGATGAAGCCCAGGGCGGTGTTGATGCCGCGCCCGTCGCGCAGGATGCGCCCGCCCTGTTGAACGGCGATGGTGTAGTACGGATCGAAGATCGCCCATGCATCGATCTGCTTCGACGCGAAGGCGGCGGCCGCGTCGGTCGGCAGCACGAACTTCACCGTGACCTCGTCGCGCCGCACGCCGGCCTCTTCGAGCGCGCCGTACAGCTGGTACTGCGAGATGCTGCCGCGCGCCGACGACACGATCACCGTCTTGCCGCGCAGGTCGGCCACGCTGCGCAATGGCGAGTCGGCCTGCACCACGATGCCCAGCGAATCGGCCTTGCGACGCGCGTGGCGACGATCTTCAGCGGCGTCTTGCCCACTGCCGCCGCCAGCACCGGCAGGTCGCCGGCCATGGCCGTGTCGACCGCCGCGCTGCGCTGCGCCTCGAACAGCGGCGCGGCGCCCTGGAAGTTGGCCCAGCGGTAGGCGAAGGGCGCGCCGTCGAGCGCGCGCGAGGCCTCGAACAGCGAGCGCAGGCCGCCGGCCTGGTCGCCGAGGATGAGCGTGGTCTGCGGCTGTGCCACTGCACGCAGCGAGCCGGTGGCGGCCAGCGACAGCGCGGCGCCTTGCTTCAACCAATCGCGACGCGAAGCCCTGGAGAAAAGAAGCGATGTCATGCGGCGGCTCCCGAAGCCAGCAGCGCGCGCTGCCCGCCGCGACCAGGATCGCGTCGTTCTGCGGGGTGTGGATGCGGCTGCACAGCACGTCGCGGTAGTACCGCTCCAGCGGGTTGTGCCGTGTCAGGCCGTGGTTGCCGCTGAGCTGCAGCGCCAGCTCGACCACGCGCACGGCATTGCCCGTGACTGTGTACTTGAGCAGGCCGCTGTCGGCCGCCGGTTGCGCATGGCCACCGTCGACGGCAGCGGTGGCGTCGTCGAGCAGCACGCGGTTGGTGCGCAGCAGCGCCTCGATCTCGCCCACGTGCTCCTGCACGCGCGGCAGGCTCGCCAGCGGCGCGCCCAGGCTGCCGGGCGCGCGCTGGTTCAGGAAGCCCGCCAGCCAGTCGCGCGCGGCCGTGGCCACGGCGTCGTAGAGGCTGCCGAGCAGCACCGTCATCCATGCCTGCTGCGTGGCGTGGGCGTCGATGTCGGTCTGGCTGCCGGCGTCGGGCGCCCAGTCGGCCGGCGCGCGCAGGTCGACCGCGTGGTCGGCGTCGATGGCGACGTTCTCGAACACCACCTCGTGGCTGCCCGAAGCGCGCAGGCCCAGGTGGTCCCAGCTGGCGATCACGCGCACGCCGGGCGCATGGCGCGGCACCAGGAACACGCCGGTGCGCGGCACGGCCTCGTCGGTGCGGGCCCACACCGCGAGCCACGAGAGGCCCTCGATGCCGGTCGTGTAGAGCTTGTGGCCGTCGATCTTCCAGCCCTCGGCGTCGCGCCGGGCCACGGTGCCCGGCAGGCCGCCGCGCGCCGGCGAGCCCAGCGCGGGTTCCACGCGCAGCGCGTTGATGAGCGCGCCGCGCTCCACCACGTCGCGCGTCACGCGTTCGCGCAGGTGCGCGGGCCAGCGGCTGTCGCCGCGTGTCAGCGCGTGATGCTGCAGATAGCTCATCGTGAGGATCAGCGCCGTGGCGGACTCGCCGCGCGCCACGGCCGCGATCACGCGGCG
>NZ_MOWM01000083.1 GCF_016082275.1 Variovorax sp. E3 | reverse complement strand
TCCGAGGTCGGCGCCGCGGGCAGCAGGTCGGCCGGCGGCATGGCGCCCACCAGCAGCGCGAGCGCGTTGCGGTCCTGCTCGACCTGGCTGTCGAACGCGGCCGCGTCGGCGCGCGCCGCATCGACCGTGCTCTGCGCCTGCGCGAGCGCCAGGCCCGACTGCGCGCCGAGCTGATGGCTGCGCTGCACCAGGTCGAAGGACTTGCGCTGGCTGTCGAGCGTGTTGCGCGCGAGCAGCAGGCGCTGCTCGTCGGCAGCCAGCTGCAGCCACGCGGTCGCGACCGATGCCACCAGGCTGATCTGCGTGCCGCGCTGCGTCTCCTCGGTCTGGAAGTAGCTCTGCAGCGCCGATTCGCCGAGGTTGCGCACGCGGCCGAACAGGTCGATCTCGTAGCTCGTGAGGCCCAGGTCGGCGCTGTACTGCGCGCTGATGCGTGCCTCGCCGCTGGTCGACAGGCTGCCCGGCGTGCGCGATCGGCTGCCGCCCGCGCCGGCTTCCACCGTGGGGAGCAGGCCGGCGCGCGCAATGCCGTACTGGGCCCGCGCGCGCTCGATGTTGAGCGCCGCCACGCGCAGGTCGCGGTTGTTGGCCAGCGCAAGCTCGATGGTGCCGCGCAGCCGGGGCTCGACGAAGAAGCTGCGCCAGCCGACATCGATCGGCGTCGATGCCTCGACGCCGGAAGAGGGCAGCACCTGCGGCACCGGCGACGCGGGCGCGGTGTATTCGGGCGCCAGGTTGACGCAGCCCGCGAGCACGGCCGAGGCCATGGCCGACAGGGCCAGCGAGCGAAGAGGGAATGCGCGCTTCATCAGTGGCCCCCTTGCTCGGCGGTCGTGCCCACCGCGGCTTCCGGCGCGGGTTTCGTTTGGCGCCTGCCCGCCAGCCAGCCGCGAATCAGCGCGAAGAACAGCGGCACGAAGAAGATGCCCAGGGCGGTGCCCACCACCATGCCGCCCAGCACCGCGGTGCCGATCGACTGGCGGCCACCCGCGCCCGCGCCGGTGCCGATGGCCAGCGGCAGCACGCCGAAGCCGAAGGCCAGCGAGGTCATGAGGATGGGCCGCAGCCGCAGGCGCACCGCCTGCAGCGTGGCCTCGACCACGCCCTTGCCTTGTTCCTGCAGTTGCTTGGCGAACTCGACGATCAAGATCGCGTTCTTCGACGACAGCCCCACCGTGGTCAGCAGGCCGACCTGGAAGTACACGTCGTTGCTCAACCCGCGCAAGCTGGTGAACAGCAGCGCCCCCACGATGCCCAGCGGCACCACCAGGATCACCGAGAACGGCACCGACCAGCTTTCGTACAACGCGGCCAGGCACAGGAACACGAACAGGATCGAGATGGCGTAGAGCAGCGGCGCCTGCGCGCCCGACAGCCGCTCCTGCAATGACGCGCCGGTCCATTCGTAGCCGATGCCGGGCGGCATCTGCTTCATCACCGCGTCGACCGCGGCCATGGCGTCGCCCGAGCTCACGCCCGGCGCCGCGTCGCCCACGAACTCGTAGCTCGGGCTGCCGTTGTAGCGCTGCAGCTGCGGCGAGCCGTAGCTCCAGCGCGAACTCGAGAACGCCGGAAACGGCACCATCTGGCCCAGGCTGTTGCGCACGCTCCAGCGGTCGATGTCGGCGGGCAGCATGCGGAAGTCGGTGTCGCCCTGCATGTACACGCGCTTCACGCGGCCCTTGTCCAGAAAGTCATTGATGTAGGTGCCGCCCATGGCGCTGGACAGCGTGCTGTCGATGTCCGACGTGGCCAGGCTCTGCGCGCCGGCGCGCGCGTCGTCGATGTCCACCGCGAACTCGGGCGTGTCGTCCAGGTTGTTGCTGCGCACGTTGACCACCTCGGGCCGCTGGCCCAGCAGCTCGATGGCCTGGTCGCGCGCCTTCACCAGCGCGTCGTGGCCCAGGCCGTTGATGTCCTTCAGGTGGAAGTTGAAACCCGCGTTGGCGCCCAGCCCGCGCACCGCCGGCGGCAGCAGCACGAAGATGCGCGCGTCGCGCACGCTCGACAGCTCCTTGTTGGCGCGCCGCGCCAGCTCGGCGGCCGACTGGCCCTTGCCGGTGCGCTCGGCCCAATCCTTGAGCTTGACGAAGGCGCGCGCCGAACTCTGGTCGCCGTTCTGGCCGGTGATGACGTTCACGCTCAGCACCTCGGCCTGCTTGTCGAAGTACTGCTGCACCTGCTCGACCACCGGCTGCAGCCGCGCGTTCGATGCGCCGGGCGGCAGCGTGACCTGCACCTGCAGGAAGGCCTGATCCTCGTCGGGCAGGAAGGAGGTGGGCAGGCGCATGAACAGCAGCGCCATCACGCCCGCGATCAGCAGGTACACCACGATGCTGCGCTTGCCGCGCCGCACGATGCCGCCGACGATGCCCTCGTAGCGCTCGGCGCTCCTGTCGAAGCCGCGGTTGAAGGCCGCGAAGAAGCGGTCCACACGCCCCAGCAGCCCGCGCCGCGGCACCGGGTGCTCGCCCTTGTGCACGGGCTTGAGCAAGGTGGCGCACAGCGCCGGCGTGAGCGTAAGCGCCACGAACACCGACAGCGCCATGGCCGAGACGATGGTGATCGAGAACTGCCGGTAGATCACGCCGGTGGAGCCGCCGAAGAAGGCCATCGGAATGAACACCGCCGACAGCACCAGCGCAATGCCCACCAGCGCGGGCGTGATCTCGGCCATCGACTTGCGCGTGGCCTCCTTGGGCGAGAGGCCCTCTTCATGCATCACGCGCTCGACGTTCTCCACCACCACGATGGCGTCGTCCACCAGCAGGCCGATGGCCAGCACCATGCCGAACATGGTGAGCGTGTTGATCGAGTAGCCCGCCAGCGACAGCACGCCGAAGGTGCCCAGCAGCACCACCGGCACGGCAATGGCCGGGATCAGCGTGGCGCGCATGTTCTGCAGAAACACATACATCACCAGCACCACCAGCAGCATGGCCTCGACGAGCGCCTTGACCACCTCGTCGATCGACGCGCTCACGAAGGGCGTGGTGTCGTAGCTCACGAAGGTCTGCAGCTGGTTGGGGAAGAGGGGCTTGAGCTCCTCGATCCTGGCCTTCACCGCCTCGGCCACCTGCACCGCGTTGGCGCCGTCGGCCAGCACCACGCCCAGGCCCGCGCCGGGGCGGCCGCCGAGCTGGGAGCGCACGGTGAGGTTCTCGGCGCCCAGCTCCACGCGGGCCACGTCGCGCAGGCGCACCACGGCGCCGTCGGGCGTGGCGCGCAGTACCACGTTCTCGAACTGCTCGGCCGTCTGCAGCTTGCTGCGCGCGGTGATGGTGGCATTGAGCTGCTGCCCGGCGCTGGCGGGCAAGGCGCCGAGCTGGCCGGCCGAGACCTGCGCGTTCTGCGCGGTGATGGCGGCGTTGACGTCCGAGGGCATCAGCGCGTACTTGCGCAGCTTGTCGGGGTCGAGCCACAGGCGCATGGCGTAGCCGGTGCCCAGCGTCTGCACCTCGCCCACGCCGTCGATGCGGCTGATCACGTCGACCAGGTTGCTGGAGATGTAGTCGCCCACGTCCACGGCCGAGGCACTGCCGTCGCCCGAGTACATCGACACGATCATGAGAAAGTCGTTGCCGCCCTTGGTGACCGTGACGCCCCGGCTTTGCACCTGCTGAGGCAGGCGCGACATGGCCTGCTGCAGCTTGTTCTGCACCTGCATCTGCGCCACGTCGATGTTGGTGCCCGCGTCGAAGGTGAGCGACAGCCGCGCCACGCCCGACGAGTTGCTGGTCGACTGCATGTACAGCAGGTTGTCCAGCCCCTTGAGCTGCTGCTCGATGACCTGCGTGACCGAGTCTTCCACCGTCTTGGCGGACGCGCCGGTGTAGGTGGCGTTGATGGACACGCGCGGCGGCGCGATGTCGGGGTATTGCTCCAGCGGCAATGTGCGGATGGCCATCAGCCCCGCGAGCATGACGACGATGGAAAGCACCCACGCGAAGATGGGCCGGTCGATGAAGAATTGCGCCATGGCCGGACCTCAGCGCGCCACGGGGTCGGAGGCGGCATCGGTGGCGTCGGGCTGCACGCTGGCCACGGGGCCGCCGACGGCCTTGGCCCCGAGATCGACCACCTTCACCTTGTCGCCCACCTTCACGCGCTGCGAGCCCTCGGTCATCACGCGGTCGCCCGCGGCCAGGCCCTGCAGCACCTGCCAGCGCGTGCCGACCGCGCGGCCCACCTGGATGGCGCGCTTGGAAACCTTGTTCTCCGCATCGATCACCAGCGCCGAGGCGCTGCCGTCGGGCGCGCGCGTCACGGCCTGCTGCGGCACCAGCAGCGCGGTGGCGTCGGTGCCTTCCCGCAGCACGGCGCGCACGTACATGCCGGGCATCAGCAGCTTGTCGGGGTTGGGCACCACGGCGCGCAGCGTGACGCTGCCGGTGCCGGCATCGACGGTGACACCGCTGAACGTGAGGCGGCCCGCGTGCGGGTACTTGCTGCCGTCCTCGAGCACGAGCTGGATGCGCGCCTCGGCGTCGCTCGCGCGCTGCAGGCGGCCGCTGGCAAGCTCGCGCTTCAGCCGCAGCAGCTCGCTGCTCGACTGCGTGACGTGCACGTGAATCGGGTCGAGCTGCTGCACGGTGGTCAGCGCGGCGGCCTGGTTGGCCGTGACCAGCGCGCCGGGCGTGACCGTCGACAGCTCGGCCCAGCCGGTGATCGGCGAGGTGATGCGCGTGTAGCCGAGCTGGATGCGCGCGGTCTGCTCGGCGGCGCGGGCCACGCCGAGATCGGCCTCGGCCTGCTGCTCGGCGGCTTGCGATTCGTCGAACACCTGCCTGCTGATGGCGTCGATCTTCACGAGTTCGGCATTGCGGCGCGCCACGGTGCGCGCGGTGGCCAGGGCCGACTCGGCCTTGCGCACGCCGGCATGCGCGCTGGCATGGGCCGCTTGCAGCGGGGCGGGGTCGAGCTGGTAGAGCACCTGGCCGGCCTTGACCTGCGAGCCTTCGGTGAAGAGTCGCTCCTTGAGGATGCCGCCGACCTGCGGGCGGATCTCGGCGATCACGGGGGCGGCGGTGCGGCCGGGGAGTTCGGTGTTCTGTGCGAGCGTCTCGTGCTGGAGCGTGACGGTGCCGACTTCTCTTTCCGGTGCGGCGGCGGCCTTGGCGGTGCCGGACGCGTCCGCGCTGGTGCGCGAGCAGCCGGCGATCGTTGCGAGGGTGCAGACCACGACGGTGGTCATGAGCAACGAGAAACGGGAGCTTTGGTAGACAGGCATGGCACTGGAGGAATGACGAAGGTCCCAAATGGAGCGGGTGAGCGCGTGCGAGTTCAATGCAACGCAAGGTCGCGGGCGAGCTTTACAGAGCAGCAATGCAAGTGCGGTGCCATGAGGGCACGCACCGGAACACGCAAGGCCTTTCGAGGCCGGGGGACTCTCAGGCGCGTTGCAACGCGCGCGTCACCATGTCGTTGGGCGCCAGGCGCAACAGATCGGGCAGCAGGCTCACGGCCCGCTCGCGCTCGCCCGCGTGCAGCAGGCCGTTGGCGCAGGCCGACAGCGTGTCGGCCAGCGCGGGGTGATCGGGCGCGGTCTTCAGCAGGATGCGGCAGAGCTTGTCGGCATCGCCGAACTCGCGGATGCGCGCGAAGCGGCGCGCGAGCCGCGCCATGTCGTCGGGCTTCAGGCGCACACCGGGCTTGGCCTGGTCGAGGTAAGTCTTGTAGCTGGCGTGCTGCAGCGCGAGCGTGGCCGCGTCAGTGGCAGGCAGGCGGAAGATGCGGCGCGCGGCGTGGTGGAAGTCGTCGCTCGCGGGCTGCAGCCGCGCGGTGTTGAACCAGGCGCGCAGTGTGTCGGCGTCGCCGGGGCGCAGCGCGGCGGCGGCGCGCCACTCGGCGCAGGCGCGGTCGAACTTCATCGCGGCGCCGTATTTCTGCGCGGCGGCCACGTGCTCGTCGAAGCGGTCGGGTTCGGGGGCGGACGCTGTCTCGGGCGTCTTCACGCGGCGCAGCAGCAGCGCGCCGGCCATCAGCGCGGCGCCCGTCAGCAGGCCGCCCAGGTGGGCCATGTAGGCAATGCCCTTGCCGCTGAGCCAGTGCTGCATCAGCTCGTTGACGATCCACGCCGGCAGCAGCAGCAGGGCCGGCGCCGTCACGTAGTTGAAATAGAAGAACAGCTGGTAGAAAAAGCGGATGCGCTTGAGCCGGTACATCACCGCGTACATGCCCATCAGCGCCGAGATCGCGCCCGAGGCGCCCAGTCCGTAGCCGGGCTGGCCGGCATAGGCCCAGCCGGCCAGCGCCGAGGCGCCCACGGCGCCCAGCAGGTAGAACGCCAGGTAAGTGCCGCGCCCCAGCACCAGCTCGACCGAGAAGCCGAACAGGAACAGGAACAGCATGTTGCCCAGCAGGTGGCCGGTGCTGCCGTGCAGGAAGGCGGCCGTGACCCAGGTCCAGGGCTTGGACGCGACGCTCTCGATGTAGTCCTGCGACCAGCGCGTGGTGAACGGCGCGGGCAGCATGGCCTCGTACTGCTGGCGATCGCGCTTCCACTCGGCGTAGTGCGGGTTCGCGGGCGTGATGACCGCGTCGGCCTGCAGCTTCTGCAGGAACTTCTTGTCGTTCTGCAGGCCTTCGAGCAGCTGGGGGTAGGTCTCTTCGTGCGGCAGCATGCGCCGGGCCACCTTGCCGCGCTTGGGGTCGGTCTTTTCCAGCCATTCGACAAAAGGCGGCAGCTCCAGCTCGGGCAGCACGCTCTTGACGTAGTACTGGGCGGCGCGCTCCTGGCCTTTCTCTTCGCTGCGCTGCGGCCCCCAGAACACCAGCATGTTCAGCAGGATCAGCAGCACCGTCATCCACGGCGGATTGCGCCAGCTCGGTTTGTTCTCGAGCGGGATGGCGTAGAACACGGTGCTGCTGTCTTGGCTGTCGCGATCAGCCCAGGCGCGCGCGGTGGCGGGCGACCTGCGCCTTGACCTGCGCCGGGGCGGTGCCGCCCAGGATGTTGCGCGCGTTCAGCGAGCCGCGCAGGCTCAGCACGTCGTACACGTCCTTCTCGATGCTCGGGTTGAACTGCTGCAGCACGGCCAGCGGCAGCTCGGCCAGGTCGACCTTGTGCGAGGTGGCGGCCTTCACGGCGTGGGCCACGGTTTCGTGGGCGTCGCGGAAGGGCAGGCCCTTCTTCACGAGGTAGTCGGCCAGGTCGGTGGCGGTGGCGTAGCCGCGCAGCGCGGCGGCTTCCATGGCCTCGGGCTTCACGGTGATGCCGCCGATCATTTCGGCAAAGATGCGCAGGGTGTCCTTGAGCGTGTCGACGGTGTCGAACAGCGGCTCCTTGTCTTCCTGGTTGTCCTTGTTGTAGGCCAGCGGCTGGCCCTTCATGAGCGTGATGAGCGCCATCAGGTGGCCGACCACGCGGCCGGTCTTGCCGCGCGCCAGCTCGGGCACGTCGGGGTTCTTCTTCTGCGGCATGATCGACGAGCCCGTGGTGAAGCGGTCGGCGATGCTGATGAAGCTGAAGTTCTGGCTCATCCACAGAATCAGCTCTTCGCTCATGCGGCTCACGTGCACCATGCACAGGCTGGCGGCGGCGGTGAACTCGATGGCAAAGTCGCGGTCGCTCACGGCGTCCAGGCTGTTCTGGCACACGCCGTCCATGCCCAGGGTCTTGGCGACCAGCTCGCGGTCCAGCGGGTAGCTGGTGCCGGCCAGCGCGGCGGCTCCCAGCGGCAGGCGGTTGACGCGGCGGCGCACTTCGCCCATGCGTTCGGCGTCGCGGCTGAACATTTCCACGTAGGCCAGCATGTGGTGGCCGAAGCTCACCGGCTGCGCCACCTGCAGGTGGGTGAAGCCCGGCAGGATCACGTCGACGTTCTTCTCGGCGATGTCCACCAGCGCCTTCTGCAGCTCGACCAGCAGATCGCCGATCAGGTCGATTTCGCCGCGCAGCCACAGGCGCACGTCGGTGGCGACCTGGTCGTTGCGGCTGCGGCCGGTGTGCAGGCGCTTGCCGGCGTCGCCGACCAGCTGGGTCAGGCGGGCCTCGATGTTCAGGTGCACGTCTTCGAGGTCGAGCTTCCACTCGAAGGCGCCGGATTCGATTTCGGTGCGAATCTGCGCCATCCCGCGTTCGATCGCGGCGTGGTCCTGCACGCCGATGATCCCTTGCGCGGCCAGCATGCCGGCATGCGCCAGGGAGCCCTGGATGTCGGCTTGCCATAGGCGCTTGTCGAAGAAGACGCTGGAGGTGTAGCGCTTGACGAGGTCGCTCATCGGCTCTGAGAACAGGGCCGACCAGGCTTCGGATTTCTTGTCGAGTTGGTTTTGGGTCATGGGAGCCGTCCAGGAGGCAATAATGGGTTGGTCACCCGATGTAACTGATGTCTGCGATGCGCAACCCGGCGATTTTATCGGCCAGCTCCACGACCACGTCCCCGGCATCGTCGGAAAGGGCGCGCAATGCGCTGCGCGGGGCGCCGTCGCTGTTCGACGCCTGCCGCATCGGGGTGGTTCTGCGCACGGTGGTGTTCGTCGAGGCGGTGGTGGCCATTGCCACGCTGTTCGTGGTGTCCACGCCCTCCGAATGGCTGGTGCAGACCGCCACCGTCACCGGCGGGGCCTTGCCCGCCACGCTGCTCTGGCTGGTGGCCACCTGCGGGCTGAAGAAACCGCTGCGCCGGCTGCCGCGCCAGTGGCAGTACGCGGCGGGCGGCACCCTGGGGGCGATCGCGGCGCTGTACGGCTGCGGCCTGCTGCGGCTGACGGGCGTGCTGTCGAGTGCGCCGTGGCTGGCCAGCGCGCTCACGGGGGCCTTGTTCGCGGGGCTGGTGATGGCCGCAATGGTGCTGCGCGCGCGCGGCCAGACGCCCGCCGCCACCACGGCCCGGCTCGAGGAGCTGCAGTCGCGCATCCGCCCGCACTTTCTGTTCAACACGCTCAACAGCGCCATCGCGCTGGTGCGCGAGGAGCCGGCCAAGGCCGAGACCATGCTGGAAGACCTGGCCGAGCTGTTCCGCCAGGCGCTGGCCGACCCCGGCGAATCGGGCACGCTGGCCGACGAGATCGCGTTGGCCGAGCGCTACCTGGCCATCGAGCAGGTGCGCTTCGGCGACCGGCTGCGCATCCGCTGGGACCTGGACGCCGCCGCCAGCAGCGCGCGCCTGCCGCCGCTGCTGCTGCAGCCGCTGGTCGAGAACGCCATCAAGCACGGCGTGGAGCCCAGCCCCGAGGGCGCCAAGCTGCGCATCCGCACCGAGCGGCGCGGGGCCATGGTGGTGATCGAGGTGGTCAACAGCCTGCCGCCGCTGCGCTGGGCCGACGAGCCGCTGCCGCGCGGCCACGGCATTGCGCTGGCCAACGTGCGCGACCGCCTGCGCCTGCTGCACGACATGCAGATGCAGTTCAGCGCCGGCATGGACCAGAAGAACTACCGGGTGCGCATCGCGATACCCGCTGAATCATGAACATGAGCACACTCAAGACCCTCATCGTCGACGACGAAGCCCTGGCGCGCTCCCGCCTGCGCACGCTGCTGCGCGACTGCAGCTCGCCCGGCGCCGAGGTGGTGGCCGAGGCCGCGCAGGGCGCCGAGGCGCAGCAGCACCTGGCCACCTTGGCGCTCGACCTGGTGCTGCTCGATGTGCACATGCCCGGCATCGACGGCATCGAGGTGGCGCGCGCGCTGCGCAGCCGCGCCGACGCGCCGGCGGTGGTGTTCGTCACGGCGCACGCCGCCCACGCGGTGACGGCCTTCGACCTGGACGCGGTCGACTACCTCACCAAGCCCGTGCGCGCCGAGCGCCTGCAGCAGGCGCTGCAGAAGGCCGAGCGCTTCCTGAAGGAGCGCCGCGCGCTGCAGGCCGAGGCCGCGCCCGAGACGGTGCTGATCCAGGACCGGGGCCGCGCCGAGCGCGTCCCGCTGTCCGAGGTGCTGTACCTCAAGTCCGAATACAAATACCTCACCGTGCGCACCGCCACGCGCAGCCACATCCTGGACGGCTCGCTCAACGAGTTCGAGGAGCGCTATCCGCACCGCTTCCTGCGCGTGCACCGCAATGCGCTGGTGGCGCGCGCGGCCATTCGCGCGCTCGAGAAATACGACGACGGCGAGGACGCCGAGGGCTGGGCCCTGCGGCTCGACGCCATTCCCGAACCCGTGGCCGTGTCGCGGCGCCAGCTGGCGGCCGTGCGCGAAGTGCTCAAGGAAGCGCGATGAGCGACGACAAGCCACCGGCCCCGGCCGCACCGGAGCCTCCGCCTCCCGCGCCGGAGCCCCCGGCCGCCGAGCCTGCGCAGGCGGGCGCCGAGGTTGCCGCGCCCGAAGCCGTGCCGGCAACCGAGCCGCCGCCTTCGGAGCCACCCGCCGCCACGCTCGCGCGCGAGCGCAAGCGCCTGCTGCTGCACATGCCCGTCGACGTGCGCAGCGCCTCGCTGGTGGTGCTCGCCGTGCTGGCCAGCGTGTTCGCGCTGCAGTGGGGGCAGGCCGTGTTCATTCCGTTGATGCTGAGCCTGCTGCTGACCTACGCGCTGTCGCCGCTGGTCGACATGCTGCACCGCTGGAAGCTGCCGCGCTGGATCGGCGCGGCGCTGGTTCTCACGGGGCTGTTCGGCGGCATCGGCTGGACCGGCTATTCGCTGTCGGGCAGCGCCTCGCAACTGCTCGACTCGCTGCCCGTGGCCGCGCAGAAGCTGGGGCAGGCCATGCGGCGCGACAAGAATGCCAGCGCCACGCCGCTCGAAAGCGTGCAGGCGGCCGCCGCGCAACTCGAAAAAGCCGCCGAGGAAAACTCCGCCAAGGTGGCCTCGCGCCGGGGCGTGGCGCGCGTCATCATCGAGCGGCCGGGCTTCAACGTGCGCGACTATCTGCTGAGCGGCACCGTCGGCCTGCTGAGTGCCCTGGGGCAGCTCACGCTGGTGGCCTTCCTTACCTATTTCGCGCTGTGCTCGGGCGACACCTTCCGCCGCAAGCTCATCAAGATCACCGGCCCGAGCCTGCAGAAGAAAAAGGTCACGGTGCATGTGCTGGACGACATCACCCGCAACATCGAGCGCTACCTGCTGGTGCAGATCCTGGTGAGCGCCGTGGTGGGCGTGACCACGGGGCTGGCCTTCTGGGTCATCGGGGTCGAGAACGCGGCGGTGTGGGGAATCATCGCGGGCGTGACCAACCTCATTCCGTACATCGGCTCGGTGATCGTGCTGGTGGCGGCGGGGCTGGTGGCTTTTCTGCAGTTCAACAGCCTGCAGATGGGCGTGCTGGTCGGCGGCGTGTCGCTGGGCATCCACACACTCATCGGCAACCTGCTGATGCCCTGGCTCACCAGCCGCACCAGCCGCATGAACCCGGTGGCGGTGTTCGTGGGCGTGATCTTCTGGGGCTGGCTGTGGGGCATCTGGGGCCTGCTGCTGGGCATTCCGATCACGATGGTGATCAAGTCGATCTGCGACCGGGTGGAAGACCTGCAGCCCATCGGCGAGCTGCTGGGCGAGTAGGGCGGCTCAGCCGAGCAGCGCCTTCAGCTCGTCGGCCGCCGCCTTGAGGATTTCGCGCGAGAGCTTCTCGTCGTTGACCGCGCGCGACAGCGACACCGCGCCCACCAGCGAAGACAGCGCCGCGATCGCTTTCGCGCGCTTGGCCTTCGACTTTTCTTCCGCCGCCAGGTTGGCCAGCAGGTCGAGGTACGTTTCCACCTGCCGCGTATAGGCCGTGCGCGCCCGCTCGTTGCTGCGGGCCACGTCGCCCGCCAGCGTGGTCACGGCGCAGCTGGTGGCCAGGCCGTCGCGGTGCGCGGTGCTCAGGTAGGCGTCGACCAGCGCGCCGGCCACCGTTTGCCGGCTGGCCTTCGAGGCGGCCACGGCCTCCACCGCGCGCCCGCCATCGCTCAGCGCGCACTCGACCGCCTCGGCCACCAGTTCGTCGCGCGACGCGAAGTGGCGGTAGAAGCCGCCGTGCGTCAGGCCCGCGTCTTTCATGAGGTCGGCCACGCCCACGCCTTCCACCCCGGCTTCGCGAAAGCGCGCAGAGGCTGTCTGCACGATGCGCGCGTGGCTTTGTTCCTTGTTCGCTCTGGAGTGGCCCATGTCGGTGAAGAAGTCCTCTGTTCGGTGCTTGACGATGAGGATTATGTTCATCATCATTCCTCATCTGGATGATGGTCGTCATCAGAGCCCCGCAGCAACCCCTTTTTCGAGGATTTCCCCATGCCCATGATCGACGTCTACGCCGCCGCAGACATGTTCCCCGCCGACGCGGACCGCCAGCTCGGGGAGGCGCTCACGCTCGCGGTGCTGCGCGCCGAGGGCGTGGCCAACCCCGGCCCGTTCCACCTGGACAACACCGCCGCCTACATCCACCGCCTGCCGGCCTCGGCCGTGCAGACCGCCACCAGCGCGCAGGCCCGCACGGTGCGTGTGCAGATCATCACGCCGCCGGGTTCGCTGAACCGCGAAGGGCAAAAGCAGATCACCAAGGAGGCGACCGAAATCGTCGCCAGACTCTCGGGCGACCCGAGCCAGGCCGCGCGCACCTGGGTCATCCTGACCGAGGCTGCGGAAGGCGGCTGGGGCCTGTTCGGCACGGCCTTCGGCAAGGAAGAGTTCGCCGCGCTCGCCGCGAAGGCGAAGGCCGCTGCCGCAGCCGCCAAGTAGAAAAAGGGGAGCGGCTCGCGCCGCTCAGTGCGCGGCCGCTTTCTTCGCGGGCAGCTTCTTCACGAACGTGTCTTCAGGCGTGAGGGCCTGGCCGTCGCGCATGCGCAGCGCGATCTTCGGCACCGGCTTGCCGCTTTCGCGCTCCACCAGCACCGAATGCGGCTCGCCCTTGGCGTACAGATGCGCCTCGCCCCAGTGGCGCAGCCCGACCACCACGGGGAACAGGCCCTTGCCCTTGGCCGTCAGCACGTACTCCTGGTAGAGCGAGCCGTCCGAGGCTGGCGCCAGGTCGAGCACGCCTTCGTGCACCAGGTTCTTCAGCCGGTCCGCCAGGATGTTCTTGGCCACGCCCAGGCTCTGCTGGAACTCGCCGAAGCGCTTCATGCCGTCGAACGCGTCGCGAATGATGAGCAGCGACCACTGGTCGCCGACGATGTCGAGCGAGCGCGCCATCGGGCACGCGTCGTTCTTCAGGCTTTTTCTCTGGGCCATGGCTTTTCCTTCGGTGGGGTGAGTGTAGACCCGTCATGTCCATTTGGTTGCAAAGTAAAACTCGAATGGCTAGGATCCATATGGTTTTAATTTGAAACCTGAAAGCACTGTCGCCATGAATCCACCCATTCCCCACTCATCCCCCGTTGCCACCAGTGCCGACGCCACGCCCGGCCTGCGCGCCAGCCCCGTGCGCGTGGCCGTCGTGCAGTTCGATCCGCAGGTCGGCGTCGAGAACCTCGCGCGCAACGCCGAGGCCGTGCAGCAGCGCCTGCTGGCCGCCGTCGCCAACAAGGCGCGGCTCATCGTGCTGCCCGAGCTCGCCACCACCGGCTACTGCTTCAGCGGCCGCGAGGAGGCCTATGCCCATTCGGAGCCGGTGCCGACGGGGCCGGCCGTGCGCGGCTGGATCGACTTCGCGGCGCAACACGACGTCTACATCGTCGGCTGCCTCGTCGAGCAGGACGGGCCGCGGCTGTTCGACACAGCCGTGCTCGTCGGCCCCGAGGGCTACATCGGCCGCTACCGCAAGACCCACCTGTGGAACAACGAGAAGCTGTGGTTCACGCCCGGCGACCTGGGCTACCCGGTGTTCGAGACGAAGATCGGCCGCATCGGCCTGCTCGTGTGCTGGGACATCTGGTTCCCCGAGACGACGCGCATCGTCGCGCAGCAGGGCGCCGACATCGTCTGCCTGCCCACCGCCTGGGTCTGGACCCCGCCCCCGCTGTACGACGCCAGCGGCACCTGCATGGCCGCGTACCTGACCATCACAGCCGCGCATTCGAACAACGTGTTCATCGCCGCCGCCGACCGCGTGGGGCAGGAGCGCGGCGCGGGCTTCATGGGCAACTCATTGATCGCGGGCACCAACGGCTGGCCGGTGGGGCGCATCGCGGGGGCGGAAGAAGACACCATTCTTTATGCCGACGTGGACCTGGGCGCCGCACGCAGCGCGCCGATCTGGAACCAGTTCAACGACCTGCACCGCGACCGCCGCACCGATTTGTACGACCCGCTGCTGGGGTATCGCGGCGGGCCGGCGCTGCCCCGGTGACGGCCCCTGCGTGAGATCACGGCCGGGCTTATATTCGCGACGGCATTCCTGCCGGCATTGAGCACACAGGGGAACCCGATGAGCATCGGCATCAGCGCGTATACACGCGCGCTTCCGCAAGATTGGCGAGCCCGCTTCGCCGCGGAAATGCAGACCCTCGACATCGGCCTCGAGCTTCATCCCGACTTTCCCCCGGTTGATCCGGACGTCGACCAGCTGTGGGCCAGGCTCGACTTCCACACGTTCTCGCGCCTGCGCCCCGGCGTCAGCCTCTTGGTGGGCTGCGGCTATGCGCTCATCGGTCGCGCGGAAATCGAGGTAAGAAACCGGTGGCGCCTGTATCCACCCGAAGCCAGGGAGATGGACCACTTCTGGGATCTGCAAAGCAGTGCGGGCCGCGCGGAGGCCACGGGCGCCGTGCAGGTCGTCGTGTGCGCCGCACTCGCGACGATCGCCGACGGGGTGGTCCATGGCCTGAGCGATGACGACGAAGTCATGAGGCCCGGCGAGGCGTTGCGGGCCATCGTCAGATCGCACCTCGATCTTCTCAGCGATCGCGGTGCGATTCCCTTTACCGGTTGGCCTCCGCTGGACCCCGACGAGGCGGAGCGCTTTCCATTTGCCGCTGCCATCTGAAGAAAGCGTTTTCGACATGCCCTACCTCCAACTCGACGTGAACGGCCGCCACCCCGTGGCCGACAAGAAGCGCCTCGCGAAGCAGCTCAGCGAGACCTACGCCCGCATGATGAGCGTCGACATCCGGCGCATCAGCATCGCGATCCGCGAAGTGGGCGAGGGCGGGGTGTGGCGCATGGTCGACGGCGAGCCCGTCGAGGTGTCGGTGCTGATGTGCGACATCCGGCGCGGCCGCTCCGCCGAGCTGCGGCTCGACGTGGCGAAGGCGCTGTGCCGCGACTGCATCGACATCCTGGGGTTGCGCGAAGACCGGCTCAATGTCGAGTTCACGCAGCACACGGGCGACGAGATGTACCACCCGACGCTGGGCGGCTACAGCCCCGAGTGGTCGGAGGACGAGACTCAGTGAGTCAGTGAGTCACAGGAGCGGTCGCGCGCGCACGGTGCAGCCGTGAGAAGCGCGCGATCATCCACGGCCCCAGCAGCGCACCGAGGCCGACCGAGCTCCATGCCGCCACCCAGCCGTGCGTGCTGCCGATGCCGAAGCGCGTCTGCCCCCAGTCGAGCGCAAGGCCGAACACCCAGGGGCTGAGCGCGCCCGCACCGAAGCCCATCACCGAGCGCACCGAGAACGCCACGCCCAGCCGGTGCGGCGCCACCACGTCGGCCAGCGCGGTCGAGTAGACCGACGAATCGGCGATGGCGCACAGGTTGTACACGGCGGCCATGGCGGCCAGCAGCCACAGCGGCCAGGTCCACATCCAGCCGAACGCGAAGGACATGCACAGGCTCGCGAGCGTGGCGATCATCATCACCCGCGCGCGGCCCAGCCGGTCGGACGCGGCGCCGCCCGCCACGCTGCCGAACACGCTGACGAGATGGGCCAGCGCCGCCAGCGCGACGCCCGCGCCCTGCCACGACGTGGCTTCGCCCGACGAGGCCACCAGGTAGGCCGGCAGCCAGGCCCACAGCGCCATCAGTTCCCAGCAGTGAAAGGCGTAGGCCCAGTTGCCCGCCATGGCCGGCTTGTCGCGCACCGTGGCCGACAGCGCCCGCCACGTGCCTTCGCGCGGCGCGCCGGGCACGGGCGCCGAGGGCGGGCGCATGCGCTTCAGCGCCTGCACCGTGAGCAGCGCGCCCACCACCGTGCAGCCCGCTGCCGCCCACAGGCCGAGCCGCCAGTGCTGCCAATGGCTGAACGCGGCGACCACCGCGAGCGACAGCGCATAACCCAGCGACGACGCGCCGATGAACAGCCCCATCGCCCGGCCGCGCACCGCGGGCTCGGTATTGCGCGCCAGCAGTTGCAGGCCCGGCGTGTACGAGGCGCCGGCGCACAGGCCCGCGATTCCGTAGAGCAGCAACGCCGAGAGATGGTCGTGCGCGAACACCGCAAAGGCCAGCGCCGCCGCCGAGCTGACGGCGCTCCCCGCGAAAAAGATGCGGTGCGGTCCGTAGCGGTCGGCCAGCAGGCCCACGGCGAACAGCGAGCTCATGTAGCCCACGTGCCATGCGCTCTGGATGGAACCGGCCTGCGCCGCCGTCATGTGCCAGTCGGCCATCATGAAGGGCAGCACGCCGGAGTAGGCGGTGACGATCATGGCTTGCAGCAGCCGGCTCGCGCACAGCAGCGCGAGCCACCCGCGCAAGGGCTGCGTGGTGGTGTCGTCGGGCATGGCCGCGCTCAGCGCAGCGCGCGCTGCATCAGCACGGTGTCGACCCACTGCCCGAACTTGAAGCCCACGTCGCGCAGCACGCCGACCTGCGCGAAGCCCAGGCTGCCGTGCAGCCGCTGCGAGCCCATGTTGGCGCTGTTGCCCACGCACGCGACCATCTGCGTGAAGCCGCCGTCGGTGCAGCGCTCGATCACGGCGCGCAGCAACGCGGTGCCGATGCCGTGGCCGTGCATGCCTTGCGCGACGTAGACCGAATCTTCGACCGTGTGGCGGTAGGCCGAGCGCGCGCGGTAGGCGGTGGCGTAGGCGTAGCCGGCCACCTCGCCGTCCTTCAGTGCCACGAGGTAGGGCAGGCCGCGCGCGGCCACGTCGCGCGGCGCGCCTGCATCTGCTCGACGGTGGGCACTTCTTCCTCGAAGGAGCACAGGTCGTGCAGCACGTAGTGGCGGTAGATGGCCTGCACGGCGGCCATGTGGCGGGGCTCGGCGTCGATGACTTCGACGGCGATGGAGGCGATGGATGGCGATGACATGGCCCGATCTTGACGAGCCATGGCTGATAAGTGAAGCTTGGGAAGCCTATACGACGCATAAGGAATACTTTGGAAAAGACGCTCAACCTCGACCAGCTCCGCTCGTTCGCGTTGGTGATCGAAACGGGCAGCTTCTCGGCCGCCGCCGACCGCCTCGGCATCTCGCAGCCGGCCGTGAGCCTGCAGGTGCGCCAGCTGGAGCGCCGGCTCGCGGTGCGGCTGATCGAGCGTGTCGGCAAGCGCGCCAAGCCCACGCCGGCGGGCATGGAGCTGCTGCGCCATGCCCAGCACATCGAGACGGCGGTGGAGAACGCCGTCGATGCGCTGGCCGACCACGCAAGCGGCGTCACGGGCCGCGTGCGTCTCGGCACGGGCGCGACGGCCTGTCTGCACTTTCTGCCGGCGGTGCTGCGCACGCTGCGCGAACAGTTCCCGGCGCTCAGCGTGGTGGTGAGCACGGGCAACACCGAGGACCAGGCGCGCAAGGTGGAAGAGAACAGCCTCGACCTCGCGCTGGTCACGCTGCCGGCGGCGGGGCGTTCACTTGCGGCAATGCCGGTGCTGCAAGACGAGTTCGTGGCCATCGGCCGGGCGAGCGTCGAGCCGCTGAAGGCGCGCGTGTCGCCGGCTGACCTGGGCGCATTGCCGCTGGTGCTGTTCGAGCCCGCCGCGAACACGCGCAAGCTGGTCGACCGCTGGTTTGCCGCCGGGGGCCTGCAGCCGCAGCCGGTGATGGAGCTGGGCAGCGTCGAGGCGATGAAGGAGATGGTGGCCGCGGGGCTGGGCTATGCCATCGTGCCGGGCATGTCGATGGCGGGGCGCGGCACCCATCCCGAACTGAAGACCAGCCGGTTGAACCCCCGCATGCAGCGCACGCTGGCCGTTGTCGTGCGGCGGGACAAGCCCGTCAACAAGGCCTTGCGCGTGGTGCTCGACGCGATCGTGGCGGCCGGAAAACCCGGCCGCCATCACCGTCACCACCAGCCAGCTGACTGACTGGAGAGCGCGCAGTTATTCCGGAATGGCTGCCAGCGACGCACCGCCGCGCGCACGCCCCAGCGTGCCGACGATCAGCGCCGCAATCAGCACCAGCACGCCGCTGAGCACCATCGCGCTCGAGATGCCGTAGCCGTCGACCGTCACGCCGCCGATCAGCGCGCCCGAGGCAATCGCCACCTGGAAGCCGCTCACGAGCAGCGCCTGGCCGGCTTCGGGGGCGTCGGGCACGGCCTCCATCATCCAGCCGGTGAGCGCCACGGGAATCAGGCCGAAGGCCACGCCCCAGATCACGACCACCACCGCGCCCGGCACGAAGCCGGTGCCGACCACCGTGGACAGCAGCAGCGCCGTCGCGAGCATCAGCGCCGCCAGCAGGGTGGTGGCGCGCACGCTGCGGGCCACCAGGCTGCCGCCGACGAAGGTGCCGATGAAGCCCACCGCGCCGTACACCAGCAGCAGCGTCGACACCGAGTTGGGCGCCAGGCCGAACACCTGTTGCAGCAGCGGCTTCAGATACGTGTAGGCCGCGAAGTGGCCGGCAATGAAGAACAGCACCGCGAGCAGCCCGACCTGCGCCATGCGGCGCGTGAGCGGTGTCAGCAGGTCGCGCGCGCCGATGGCGCGCAGCGGCGGGATCGCGGGCAGCAGCCACAGCTGCACCAGCAACACCACGGTGGCGAGCGCACCCGTCACCGCGAACGAGGCACGCCAACCGAACAGCGTGCCGAGGAAAGAGCCGGCCGGCACGCCGAGCACGGTGGCGGCCGACACGCCTGCCAGCACATACGACATGGCCCGCGCTTGCGAGGCATGCGGCACCAGCTGCGTGGCGGCGGCGGGCGCGAAGGTCCAGAAGCCGCCCACGCAAAGGCCCAGCAGCAGGCGCGCGACCAGCATGGTGGCGAAGTTGGGCGCGAACGCGGCCAGCAGGTTCGACGCGATGAGCAGGGTGGTGAGCGCGATCAGCACGGTGCGCCGGTCGAGCTTGCCCGAGGCCACGATCAAAGCCGGGCCGGCGAACGCGGCCAGCACGCCGGGCATCGTGACCATCAGTCCTGCGGTGCCGTCGGACACGTTGAGGCCGCGTGCAATGTCGGTCAATAGGCCGATGGGCATGAACTCGGTCGACACCATCGCGAAGGTACCGACGGCGATGGAGCCGACCGCGAGCCAGGCCGAGCGGGTGGCCGGCACGGGCGCCGAGGCCGGTGCGGCCAGGTCGTCGATGCAGGGGTTGCTGCTGGGGGAATTCATCATGGAATGCTGTCCTTGGAGGCATCGACGACGCACACGTCAATGCCGGTGAAGAGGCATTGGAGTGTGCGAGCGGTCGCCTTTGCGACAAAGGGGCCGGGCAGCAGTAGTCAGTTTCCCTGCGGCGAACAATCGGCACTTGGGGCGGCTATCGCCACCCGGTTGCTGGCTAGGGCAGCGCCCGCAGCACCCGGCCGTCGGCAATGAACGAGTCGCCGATCAGTACCCGGAAGGCCGTGCCTTCGGGAAAGCGCGGTCGTGCCAGGGCCGGGGAAAGGAATTCGAGATCGAGCGAGGCGGGCTGCCCGCGCTCCAGCGCGTCGCCCGGTGGTACCACCCAGCGCGCCGAGAAGCCTTCCTTGTCGAGCACCAGCGCGCAGCGGTATTCGCCGGGCGCGATCGGCACGTCCTGCGAGGGAATGGCGGCCTTGCGGAACGTGAGTTCGACCCGCGCGTGCGGCGTGAACGCACCCAGCGTGTCGAAGCTCGGCGGCGCATCGCTCACGGGCTTCGGCGCGCGTCGCGGCCGCTTGGCAATGAGCCATGCAATGACGTTGCCGATGATCGGCACCCACAGCACCATCAGCAGCGTGGCGATGTCGCGCGTGGTGGTGCCGGGTGTCGCGTAGTGCCGCACCACGCGCCGCCGACGGCCACGCACAGCAGCACCGCGACGATGACCTTGCGCCGGAACTGGATCTTCGTGCCGCCGCTCATGCCTTGGCTGCGCCGCTTCGGGGAACGAGGGAATGTCGGACGCGTGGTCGAGCCACGGCACCTCGTGCGAGGTCCAGATGTGCATGGACGGGCGCTCGCCCGGATCGTCGTCCAGCGAGCCCACGCGCAGGATCACCTGCGGCTGCGCCACCCATTCGGCGATCAGCTGCGTGCCGCAGCGGGTGCAGAAATGGCGCAGCTTGCCGGGCGTGGATTCGAAGGAGCCGATGGCCTCTTCGCCGGCGGTCCAGCGGAAGTCGTCGCGGTTGGTGCGCGCGGTGGTGGTGAAGGCCGCGCTGTGCGCCTTGCGGCAGGTCTTGCAGTGGCAGTGGACGATGGGTCCGGACAGGCGCGCGGCCTCGTACTGGACGGTGCCGCAGAGGCAGGAGCCTTTCATGGCGTTTTCTTTCGGTGGTCGGGGCTGCGAGTCTATGCCCGCGGAAAAGAGAAACGGGCCCGTCGGGGCCCGTGTTCATATCGCCTTGCGTGGCTTCAACCGGTGTTGCGCAGCCCGCCGCCACCCCGTTGATCGAGATGTGGATGCCGCGCTGCAGCCTTTCGCCGCCGTCGCCCGCGCGGTAGCGGCGCATCAGCTCGACCTGCAGGTGGTGCAGCGGGTCGATGTACGGGAAACGGTGGCGCACCGAGCGCTGCATTTCGGCGTTGCCCTCGAGCCGCTGCCTGGCGCCGGTGATGAGCGTGAGCGCGTCCGACGTGCGATGCCATTCGGCGTCGATCATCGAGAACACCTTCTGGCGCAGCTTGCGGTCGGTCACCAGCTCGGCATAGCGCGAGGCCAGCGCGAGGTCGCTCTTGGCCAGCACCATGTCCATGTTCGACAGCAGCGTGCGAAAGAAGGGCCACTGCTCGTACATGCGCTGCAGCAGCGCCTGGCGCTCCTTCTTGCCCGCCGCGTTGCCGGCGGCGGCCAGGAACTGCTCGACACCCGAGCCGAAGCCGAACCAGCCCGGAATCGTCAGGCGGCACTGGCCCCAGCTGAAGCTCCACGGCACCGCGCGCAGGTCGTCGATCTTGTGGCTGGGGTTGCGCGACGCGGGGCGCGAGCCGATATTGAGCTCGGCGATTTCGCGGATCGGCGTGGAGCCGAAGAAGTAGTCGCCGAAGCCCGGGGTTTCGTACACCAGCTTGCGGTACGCGGCCATGCTCGCGGTCGACAGTTCGCCCGCGGCCGACAGGAAGGTGGCGGGCGCCGACTTGCCCTGGGGCAGCAGCGTGGCCTCGAGTGTGGCGGCCACCAGCGTCTCGAGGTTGCGCCGGCCGATTTCGCGGTTGGCGTACTTGGAGCCGATGACTTCGCCCTGCTCGGTCAGGCGGATCTGGCCGCGCACGGTGCCGGGCGGCTGCGCCAGGATGGCCTGGTAGCTCGGGCCGCCGCCGCGTCCCACCGTGCCGCCCCGGCCGTGGAACATGCGCAGGCGGATCGGCTTGGCCTTCTTCTTGTTGAGCTCGTCGAACAGCGCCACCAACGCGATGCCGGCGCGGTACAGCTCCCAGTTGCTGGTGAAGATGCCGCCGTCCTTGTTGCTGTCGGAGTAGCCCAGCATCACGTCCTGTTCGGCGCCCGAGCGTTCGATGAGCGCCTGGATGTTGGGCAGCGCATAGAAGGCGCGCACGATGGGCGCGGCGTTGCGCAGGTCTTCGATGGTCTCGAACAGCGGCACCACGATGAGGTCGCAGGTCGCGTTGCTGTTCATCGCACCGCGCAGCAGGCCCACTTCTTTCTGCAGCAGCAGCGCTTCGAGCAGGTCGCTGACCGTTTCGGTGTGGCTGATGATGTAGTGGCGGATGGCCGCCGCGCCGTAGCGCGCGCGCGAGGCGCGGGCGGCGGCGAAGATGGCCAGCTCGCTCCTTGCGAGCGGCGAGTAGTCGGCGTCGGGCACGCGCAGCGGGCGCGCGTCGTCGAGCAGCTTGAGCAGCAGCGTCTGCTTGGCTTCTTCGGCCAGTGATGCATACGAGGGCTCGATGCGCGCGGTGGCCAGCAGCTCGGCGATCACGGCCTCGTGCTTGTCGGAGCTCTGGCGCAGGTCGACCGTGGCCAGGTGAAAGCCGAACACCTCGACCGCGCGGATCAGCGGACGCAGGCGCGGCGCCGCGAGCACGCTGCCGTGCTTTTCGTCGAGCGACTCTTCGATGGTGCGCAGGTCGGCCAGGAACTCTTCGGCCGTGGCGTACGGGTTCTGCGGCGCGACCGCGTGGCGCGCGGCCTCGCCGCCGGTGAGCTCGTGCAGCGTGGCCGCCAGGCGCGCGTACACGCCGGTGAGGGCGCGGCGGTAGGGCTCGTCCTTGCGGTGTTCGCTGGTGTCGGGCGAGCGCTCGGCCAGCGCCTGCATCTCGACAGACACATCGACCAGCGTGGCCGACAGCGACAGCTCGCCGCCCAGGTAGTGCACCTCGGTGAGGTAGTGGCGCAGCGCCAGTTCGCACTGGCGGCCGAGCGCGTAGTTGAGCGTTTCGGCGGTGACGTTGGGGTTGCCGTCGCGGTCGCCGCCGATCCACTGGCCCATGCGCAGGAAGGGCGCGACCGAGGGCGCGTGGCCGCCTTGCGCCAATGCGTTCTCGAGGTCGGCGTACACGCGCGGAATCTCGCGCAGGAAAGTGGCTTCGTAGTAGCTCAGCGCGTTCTCGATTTCGTCGGCCACGGTGAGCTTGGAAAAGCGCAGCAGGCGCGTCTGCCAGATCTGCGTGACGCGGGTGCGCATCTGCGTTTCGTTCTCGGCGAACTCGAGCGGCGAGAGCGTGTCCTTGCCGCCGGCGTAGGCGCTCTGGCGCAGCTTGATCTCGTCGCGCGTGGTCAGCAGCAGCGCAATGGCGCGCTCGGCGTCCAGGATGCTCTTGCGCTGCACTTCGGTCGGGTGCGCGGTGAGCACCGGCGACACGTAGCTGTGGGCCAGCGAGGCCACGATTTCGTCGGGCTTCACGCCCGCCTTGCGGATGCGGGCCAGCGCGGTCTGCAGGTCGCCCTCGGCGCTTTCGCCGGCGCGCTCG
The DNA here is from genome assembly GCF_016082275.1 of Variovorax sp. E3. Taxonomy (GTDB): domain Bacteria; phylum Pseudomonadota; class Gammaproteobacteria; order Burkholderiales; family Burkholderiaceae_C; genus Variovorax. The sequence goes on along the minus strand of NZ_MOWM01000083.1, from coordinate 8,307 downwards.
GCCTCGGTGCGGCGGCGGATCTGGTGGCGGTCTTCCGCGAGGTTGGCCAGGTGGCTGAAGTAAGTGAAGGCGCGGATCACGCGCACCGTTTCGGCGGCGCTCAGGCCCTTGAGCAGGTTCTTCAGCGCGCGGTCGGCGGCATGGTCGGCGTCGCGGCGAAAGGCCACCGACAGCGTGCGGATCTTCTCCACCAACGCATACGTTTCGTCCCCTTCCTGCTCCCGGATCACATCGCCGAGGATCCGGCCCAACAGCCGGATGTCGTCGATCAGCGGCTGGTCTTCGGCTTGGCGGCGCTTGGGAGGAGCAGTTGTCTTGCTGGCTTTCATTCGATTTTTTTCCTGATCTTGAATGGGTGCGCCGCCTGCGTTGTTGCGGCGCAACATGCTAGCATTCCGGCGGTCTGAAACATGTACTTTTGGGAACGGTCTTGAGCAATATCGTGATCGCCACGCGCGAAAGCCGGCTGGCCTTGTGGCAAGCCGAGCACGTGCAAGCGCTTCTGCAAGAAAGAGGCCACACGGTCAGCCTGCTGGGCCTGACCACCACCGGCGACCAGATCCTGGACCGCACGCTGAGCAAGGTGGGCGGCAAGGGCCTGTTCGTGAAAGAACTGGAACTGGCGCTCGAAGAAGGGCGCGCCGACATCGCCGTCCATTCGCTCAAAGACGTGCCGATGGACCTGCCCGAAGGCTTCGTGCTGGCCTGCGTGCTGGAGCGCGAAGACCCGCGCGACGCGCTCGTGTCCCCCCGTTATGCCTCGCTCGACGAACTGCCGCAGGGCGCGGTGGTCGGCACGTCCAGCCTGCGCCGCATGGCGCTGCTGCGCGCGCTGCGGCCCGACCTGCGCATCGAACCGCTGCGCGGCAACCTCGACACCCGCCTGCGCAAGCTCGACGAAGGTCAGTACGACGCGATCGTGCTGGCGGCGGCCGGGCTCAAGCGGCTGGGGCTCGAAAGCCGCATCCGCGTGGCCTTCGACGCCGACACCATGCTGCCCGCCGCGGGGCAGGGCGCCTTGGGCGTCGAGGTGCGGGCGGACCGCGCCGACCTGATCGAACTGCTCGCGGAACTCAAGCACCAGGGCGACTGGCTCTCCACTGCCGCCGAACGCGCCGTGAGCCGCGCCATGGGCGGCAGCTGCTCGATGCCGCTGGCGGCGCATGCCCGCTGGCAGGCCGACGGCGCACTGCGCATCGATGCCGCATGGGGCGACCCCGAAGGCAAGGCGCCCCTGGTGAAGGTGCATGCGCTGGCCCCGGCCGGCGACTTTGCACAGGCCGACGCACTCGGCGAACACGCCGCCGCCTTGCTGCGCGCCGCCGGCGCCCACTGATACCCGTGGTCATCGCATGACCGCCCGCACCGTCATCGTCACGCGCCCCGAGCGCGAGGCGGCGCAATGGGTGGCCGACCTGCGCGCCGCCGGCCTCGACGCGGTGGCGCTGCCGCTGATCGTGATCGCGCCGGTTGCCGACGCCGAGCCGATGCGCCTGGCATGGGCACGGCTGGCCGACTACGCCGCGCTCATGTTCGTGAGCGCCACGGCGGTCGAGCACTTCTTTCAGCACGAGGCGCCGGGCGCAACCGCCGGCCGCCGCTTCTGGGCCACGGGCCCCGGCACCACGCGGGCCTTGCTGCGCGCGGGCGTGCGCCGGCGTGGATCGACGCCCCGCCGCCCGAAGCCACGCGCTTCGATTCCGAGGCGCTGTGGGAGCGCGTGCAAGGCCAGGTGTCGGCCGGCGTGCGCGTGCTGATCGTGCGCGGCGGCGACGAGGCCGGCCGCCCGCGGGCCGCGACTGGCTGGCCAACGAGATCGATGCGGCGGGTGGACAGCGCGACACCGTGGTGGCCTACCGCCGCCTGCCGCCGTCGCTGGACGTCGTACAACGTCGGCTCGCCATCGACGGCGCCGAGGGCCGCGCGATCTGGCTCTTCAGCAGTTCCGAAGCCATCGGCAACCTGCGGCGCGCGATGCCCGGCACCGAGTGGCACGCCGCGCGCGCGGTCGCCACCCATGCACGCATCGGCGAAGCCGCGCGCGCCGCGGGTTTCGGGGCGTTGCGTGTATGCACACCGTTGCAGGATGCGCTGATCGCGTCGATAGAATCCTTGGCATGAGCGCCGCGTCCCCGTCCGACGACCCTTCTTCCTTTTCCGCCTCCCCGGCGCCGGTGCCCGCGACTGTGGCCCCCCACCAGACTCCCGCCGCCCAGGCCGCGGGGGCGCTGATCCTGTCGCGCCTGGGCTTCGGCCTCGTGGCCTTCATTGCATTGATCGCGCTGATCCTGGCGATCGCGCTGTGGCAGAAGGTCAGCGGCATGAAGGAGCAGCTCGCGCGCCAGAGCGCCGATGCCATTGCGCAGTCGATGGAGGCGCGCACGCTGGCGCGCCAGGCCAGCGACACCGTGCGCGATTCGGCGGCCCGCGTGGCCCTGGTCGAAACGCGCGTGGCCGAAGTGGCGCTGCAGCGCTCGCAGCTCGAAGATCTCATTCAAAGCCTCTCGCGTTCGCGCGACGAGAACCTCGTGATCGACATCGAGTCGGCCGTGCGCCTGGCGCTGCAGCAAGCGCAGGTCACGGGCAGCGTGGAGCCGCTGCTGGCCGCGCTCAAGGCCGGCGACGTGCGCATCTCGCGCGCCGCGCAGCCTCGGCTCGCGCCGCTGCAGCGCGCCATGCAGCGCGATGCCGACCGCCTGCGCAGCAGCGCCAGCGTCGACAACGCCGAAGCCCTGCAGAAGGTCGACGAGCTGATGCGCAGCGTGGACGACCTGCCGACGCTCAACGCCGTCGCCCTGCGTGGCACCGGCGCCAATGCGTGGCAGGTCGAGCCGATTCCCGCCGATGCGCCCTGGTGGCGCCGCGTGCTGCTCACCATTCGCGGCGAGGCCCGCTCGCTGGTGCGCGTGGGCCGCATCCAGAGCCCGGAGGCGATCCTGCTGGCGCCCGAACAGTCTTACTTCCTGCGCGAGAACCTCAAGCTCAAGCTGCTCAATGCGCGGCTGTCGCTGCTGTCGCGCCAGGTCGATGCCACGCGCACCGAGCTGGCCCAGGTGGCCGCGTCGCTCAACCGCTACTTCGACCCCGCGTCGCGCCGCACGCAAGCGGCCGCCACGCTGCTGCAGCAGTTGCAGCAGCAGGTGAAGACGACCGAGCCGGTGCGCATCGACGACACGCTCGCGGCACTGCTCACCGCGGCCGCAGGACGCTGACCTGCACATGCGCGCAGCAATCTGGCTCCTCGCACTGTTCGCCGTCGCCGCGGCAGTGGCTCTTTTCGCAGGCAACAACCAGGGCACGATCACCGTGTTCTGGCCGCCCTGGCGTGTCGATCTTTCGCTGAACCTGGTGCTCGTGATCTTGCTGGTGGCCTTCGTGCTGCTGCATGCCGCGCTGCGGGCGCTGGCGGCGTTGTTCTCGCTGCCGAAGCAGGCGCGCCAGTGGCGGCTGCAGCAGAAGGAGCGCACGCTGCATGCGGCGCTGCTCGACGCGATGGTGCAACTGATTTCGGGCCGCTTCTCGCGTGCGCGCAAGGCCGCGCAGGCCGCGTTGACGCAGGAGAAAACGCTGTCGGCGCTCGGCGCCAGCCTGCCGCAGGCGCAGCAGGTGCGCGTGCTGTCGCACCTGCTGGCGGCCGAAAGCGCACAGGCGCTGCAGGACAAGCCCGCGCGCGATTCCCATCTGCAGCAGGCGCTGAACGAAAGCGCCGACCGCACCGTGCTGTCCAGCCCCGAGACGCGCGAAGGCGTGCAGCTGCGCGCCGCGCGCTGGGCGCTGGAAGACCGCGATGCGGCCGCCGCGCTCTCGCGGCTTGAAGAATTGCCACAGGGCGCCCAGCGCCGCACGCTCGCGCTGCGACTGCGGCTCAAGGCGGCGCGCCTGGACCGTCGCACGCTCGAGGCGCTCGAAACCGCGCGCCTGCTGGCCAAGCACCGCGCCTTCTCGGAGGCTGCGGCGCAGAGCATCCTGCGCGGCCTGGCGACCGAACTGCTGACGGGCGCGCACGACCCGGCGCAACTGCTGCGCGCCTGGTCCGAACTCGACGCCAACGAACGCGCCATGCCCGAGGTCGCGATCCACGCCGCCCAACGCATGGTTGCGCTGCGCGGCGACCTCGCGCTGGCACGCGGCTGGCTGCTGCCGGCCTGGGAGCGCATGGTCGCGAACCCGCGCGGGCTCGGCGATGCATTGCGCGTCAAGCTGGCGCGCGCGCTCGAAGCGGGGCTCGATTCGGTCGATGCCGACTGGCTGGCGCGCATCGAGAGCGCGCAGCGCAACAACCCGCGCGACCCCAATCTGCAGTACCTCGCGGGCATGGCCTGCATGAAGCGGCAGCTGTGGGGCAAGGCCCAGCAGCTGCTCACGCAGGCCGGGCTGGGGCTGCAGGACACCGACCTGTACCGCCGCGCCTGGCTGGCGCTGGCTCAACTGGCCGAAGACCGCAACGACACCGCGCAGGCCGCTGAAGCCTGGAAGCGCGCGGCGCAGGTCGAAAGCGCCTGAGGGTTCCGGGCGCCTTCAGGAGCAGGCGGACTCTTCGGTCTTCAGGCTCGACGGCTGTTCCGCCTCCGCCGGCTTGCCGCCACCGAAGATCAGCAGGCTGATCCCGGCCAGCACCCACACGCCGATGCCGCCGTAGAGCATCACCAGCCCGAAGCTGTTCACGAGCGCCGCATGCACGGTGGCGCCCGACGGATCCGCCTGCGACAGCGCCGGAAAACTCTCGCTGAGCGATGCGAAGCTGCCCGCCGCGATCTTCTCCGACAGCGCGCGCAGTTGCGGCGCATCGAGCGACGCCGACAGGGCCGTCCGCAGCTGCGAATGAATGCCCTCGAGCAGGATGAAGCCCATCAGCGCGATGTTGATGGCCAGCGTGATCAGCCGCGCGCTCATGTCCATGCCCGAGGCCATGCCGGCGCGCGTGGCGGGCACCGAGCCGGTGGTGGTGTTGGTCACGGGCGTGTTGGTCAGCCCCAGTCCGATGCCGGCCAGCAGGCAGCCGGGCAGCATCGTGACCCAGCTCGCGGCCGCCATGCCGCTGCCGTAGCGCATCGCCATGAAGCCCAGGCCGATCACGAACAGGCCGGCGGGAATCACCACGCCCGGGCGCCAGCGCAGCGACAGCCGCTCGGCCAGCGGCGGCATCACCAGCGTGGGCAGCGTGTACGCCAGCAGCGCCGAGCCGGCCGTGACGGCGTCGTAGCCCAGCCCGCTCTGGAAGTAGATGGGCAGGTAGATCATGAACGGCCAGAAGCTGAAGTTCATGCCGATGGAGCCGATGATCGAGCCCGAGAAATTGCGGATCCTGAAGACAGAGAAGTCGAACATCGGATGCGGGTGCGTCTTCTCGACCCACAGAAACATCGCGAAGCTCGCGACCGACGCCGCGAGGATGCCGAGCGCCAACGGGCTCGTGAAGCCGATGCCCGGCCCCTGCGTGATGAAGTACGTCAGCCCCAGCACCGCGAGCGACAGCGTGACGATGCCCGCGAGATCGAGGCGCTGCGCGTCGGGGTCGCTGGACTCTTCCACGCTGCCCAGCACGAGCGCGAGTGCCAGCACGGCCAGCGGCACGTGGACCAGGAACACCCACTGCCAGCTCGACAGCGCGACGATCGCGCCGCCGATGATCGGCCCGAAGCCCAGCCCCATGCCGAAGACCACGCCCCAGATGGCGAAGGCCTTGCTGCGCTCCTTGCCTTCCTGGAACTGGTGCGAGAGCACAGCAAGCTGGCAGATCAGCATCGCGCCGCCGCTCAGGCCCTGCAGGAAGCGGCTGAAAATGAGCACCCACGCGTTCTGCGCGAGGCCGCACACCAGCGAGGTGAGGCCGAACAGCACCACGCCCACCAGCAGGATGCGCTTGCGGCCGTAGCGGTCGGCCAGCGTGCCGGCGGCCATCAATACCGTGGTGCAGGCGATGGTGTACGCGTTCATGATCCACTGCATGTCGCTGAAGTCGCCGTGCAGTTCTTTTTCGAGCGTGGGAAGAATGACCGGCACGCTGGAGATTTCCAGGCCGAACATCAAGGCAATCAGGCAGATCGCGGCGAGCGCGATCCGGTTCTTGCCGGCGTGAGAGAGGGGCATCGAGCGTCTTTCCGAAAGAGGTTTTGGGCGCGATTCTGGTGAAACCTTCTTCATGATGGAAATGATTTAATTTCCTAAAATTCATGAAGAGTCATCATTTATCTTTGCCATGGATTTCGACCCCACGCTGCTGCGCGCCTTTGTCGCCGTCAAGGAAACCGGCGGCTTCACGCGTGCCGCGCAGCGGCTGCACCTGACGCAGTCCGCCGTGAGCCACCAGATCCGGCGGCTCGAAGAGCAGGTGGGCCGGCCGCTGCTGCACCGCACGACGCGGCGCCTCACGGTCACCGAAGACGGCGAAGACTTTCTTCGCTACGCGCGGCAGATCCTCGAAACGCTGGACGCGATGACGCAGCGCTTCCAGCCTTCGCCGATTTCGGGCGTGGTGCGTTTCGGCGTGCCCGACAACTTCATGGGCGACCGGCTGCCGCCGCTGCTGTCGCAGTTCGCGCGGTCGTTTCCGGCCACGCGCATGGAGGTGAGCGTGAGCATGCACCTCGACCTGCGCGCGATGATCCGGGCCGGCGAGCTCGACCTGGCGGTGGTGATGTCGCCGCCCGACTGCGTGGAGGGCGCGCGCCTGCGGCGCACGCAACTGGTCTGGGCCGCCGCCGAAAACTTCGAGCCACCCGCGGGCGCATCGCTGCCGCTGGCGTTCTTTCCCAAGCCTTGTGTGAACCGCGAGGTGGCCGGCGCCGCGCTCGACGCCGCGACCGTCGAGTGGCACGTCGTCTTCACTTCGGCGAGCCCGCACGGCATTCGCGCGGCGGTGCTGGCGGGGCTGGGCGTGACGGTGCTGACGCGCGAGGACGTGGAGCCGGGCATGAAGATCGTCGACGGCCGCTACGGGTTGCCGCCGCTGCCGAGCGTCGATTTCTCGTTGATCTGGAGCGAGGGCGGGCAGACGGAGTGCGCCTGCCGGTTCGGGCAACTGATCCTGGAGATGCCGGACTTGCCGGGGTACGAGAAGGCATGAAAAAAGGCACCCGAGGGTGCCTTTTTCATTGGAGAGCGCGTGTCGCTCAGAGGGCGCGTTGCTGCTCCTGCTCGAACGGCAGCGACATCGAGCCGAGGTCGCGGCGGGTTTCGACCAGCACCAGCGGGCCTTCGTCGAGCACCACCACCGGCGGGCGTTCGCGCGGCACGTGCACCGGCTTCGGTTCGGCGGCGATCGCGGCGCGGGCTTGCGCAATGCGCTCGGCGTCGGAGTTGACCCACTGCAGGCCCGAGCTTTCGGCGATCTGCGCGAGTTCGTTCAGCGGCAGCTCGAAGGGCTGGACCTTCGGCAGCGCGCGGCCGTTGGCGACGGCAGCAGCGGCGGGTGCCTTGGCGGGCTCGACCACGATGGGTGCCGCGGGAGCGGCAACCGGTGCTGGCGCGGGGCGCTCGGCGCGAACCGGCTCGGGCGCGCTTTCGCGAACCGCCGGTGCGGCGACGACGGCTTCGGCAACCGCCTGTTCCGAGGCGTGCGGCAGCGGTTGCTGCTGCTCGCGCGAGGCCGGGGCTTCCTGCGCGTCGCGCACGTCGGCCGTGGCGGCTTCGGGTGCGCCTGCTTCGTTCTCGTCGCGCGGGCCGCGTTCGCGGCGGTCACGGCCGTAACGGTCACGCGAACGGCCGCGGCGCTCGTCGCCTTCGCGGCGCGGTGCCTGCTCGTTGTTGCCGTTGAAGGCTTCGCTGCCTTGCTCGACGTCGGCTGCCGCGGCTTCCGCACCGCGTGCATCGGCTTCGGCTTGCGGCGCGTCGTTGCGGCGTTCGCGGCGGCCGTCGTTGTTGCGCTCGCCTCGTTCGCCACCACGGTCAGCGCGCGGGGCGCGCTGTTCGTCGCGGCCGTTGCGGGGCTGGCGTTCGCCTTGGGCGGTTTCTTCGCCGGCGGGTGCCGCGTCGTTGCGCGGCTGGCCGTTGTCGCCATTGCGCTCGGCGCGTTCGCCGCCACGGTCGTTGCCGCGTTCCGCACGGTCACCACGTTCGCCGCCGCGCTCATTGCGCTCGCCACGTTCACGGCGTTCGCCGCGGGCGCGCGGTGCGCGTTCGCCGTTGTTGCCTTCGTCGCCGGCACCGGGTGCCAGTTGCTGGGCTTCGAGGTTTGCAGTGCCGTCGAGCAGGGCTTCGGCCGGCGCGTTGCGGCCTTCGCCTTCGCGGCGCTCGCCACGGCCGCCACGGCGCTGTTCGCCGTCGCGCGGTGCGCGCGCTTCACGCGGCTCGCGGGGTTCGCGTTGC
>NZ_MOWM01000082.1 GCF_016082275.1 Variovorax sp. E3 | reverse complement strand
CGGCGCCCGCCGCTACCCCGGCCGCCGATGCAGCCGCGCCCGCCGCTGCAGCTGCAGCTGCTGCCCCCGCCGCCGCGCCGGCACCGAAGATCGACTCCGGCGACACCGCCTGGATGCTGACCTCGACCCTGCTCGTGATCCTCATGACCATTCCCGGCCTGGCGCTGTTCTACGGCGGCCTGGGCCGCTCGAAGAACATGCTGTCGGTGCTGATGCAGGTCTTCGTGATCTTCTCGCTGATCAGCATCCTGTGGGCCGTGTACGGCTACAGCCTGGCCTTCTCGGGTGACGGCAACTTCTTCGGCACCTTCGACAAGATCTTCATGAAGGGCATCACGCAGGAGACCTTCGGCGCGCTGACCACGATTCCCGAATACGTGTTCGTCGCGTTCCAGGGCACCTTCGCCGCCATCACCGTGGCGCTGATCGTCGGCGCCTTCGCCGAACGCGCCAAGTTCTCGGCCGTGCTGCTGTTCTCGGTGCTGTGGTTCACCTTCAGCTACGTGCCGATCGCCCACATCGTGTGGGGCGGCGGCCTGCTGGGCAAGGACGGCGCGCTGGACTTCGCCGGCGGCACCGTGGTGCACATCAACGCCGGCGTGGCCGGCCTGGTCGGTGCCTACATGGTCGGCAAGCGCGTCGGCTACGGCAAGGAAGCGTTCACGCCTCACTCGCTCACGCTCACCATGGTCGGCGCCTCGCTGCTGTGGGTCGGCTGGTTCGGCTTCAACGCCGGCTCGGCCGGTGCCGCCAACGCCGTCGCCGGCCTGGCCTTCATCAACACGGTGCTGGCCACCGCCGCCGCCGCGCTGTCGTGGATCCTGGGTGAAAGCCTGCACAAGGGCAAGGCCTCGATGCTGGGCGCCGCGTCCGGCGCCGTTGCCGGCCTCGTGGCCGTCACGCCCGCCGCCGGTTTCGTCGGCCCGATGGGTTCGATCGTGCTGGGCCTGCTGGCCGGCCTGGTCTGCCTGTGGGGCGTGGGCGGCCTGAAGCGCATGCTCGGCGCCGACGACGCGTTCGACGTGTTCGGCGTGCACGGCGTGGGCGGCATCCTGGGTGCCATCCTGACCGGTGTGTTCGCGGCCAAGGGCCTGGGCGGCACCGGCGGCGCAACGCCCGACACCTTCTCGATGGGCGCGCAGGTCTGGATCCAGATCAAGAGCGTGGCGCTCACCGTGGTGTGGTCCGGCGTGGTGGCATTCATTGCCTACAAGATCGCCGACCTGACCCTGGGCCTGCGTGTGTCGGAAGAAGAAGAGCGCGAAGGCCTCGACATTTCTTCCCACGGCGAAACCGCCTACAACCGCTGACCTGCCGCCTTTGCGGGGCTGCCTTCGGGCCGCCCTGCAAACGAACAAACGACCACCACCTCTTACAAGAACAAAGCAAAGTAACGATTTTTCAAGCGAGGTCTCCTTTGGATGTTCAGCCCGCGAGCGCCCCGGCGCCAGCGGGCTTTTTTTATCGGCCGCGCCGATGGCCGGGGGCACAATCCACACACCATGTGGACCTCCATCGAAGACAGCCTTTGCGAGCTCGGCGAATCGCCGTTCTGGCACCCCGCGGAGCGATCGCTCTACTGGCTCGACATTCCCGGGCGCGCCGTGCTGCGCACGCGCGGCGACATCGGCTCGCCGGGCGCCACCGTCGAGCGCTGGGCGCTGTCCACCGAGCCCGGCTGCATGGCGCCCGCGCGCAGCGGCGGCCTCGTGATCGCGCTGCGCGACGGCATCTACCGCGCCCGCGAATGGGGCGGCGAGCTGGTCGCGATGGCGCGCGTGGAGCACGACGTGCGCACCATGCGCTTCAACGACGGCAAGTGCGACGCGCTGGGCCGCTTCTGGGGCGGCTCGCTCAACGAGGCGAAAGACCGGCCCAACGCCGCGCTGTACTGCTTCGACGCGCGCAGCGACACCGGCATTTCGCCCAACATCACGCAGATGGCCAACCAGGCCACCACCGCCAACGGCCTGGGCTTTTCGCCCGACGCCCGCACGCTCTACTGGGCCGACACCGCCGCGCACGTGGTGCATGCATGGGACTGGGACGCCGAGGCCAACTCGCTCTCGCGCGCCCGCGTGTTCCAGCAGTTCGACGCCAAGCCCGAAGCTGGACGCCCGCGTCGCCGCTGCACTACGACGGCCGCCCCGACGGCGCCACCATCGACGCGCAAGGCCACTACTGGGTCGCCATGTTCGAAGGCGCGCAGCTGCTGCGCTTCGCGCCTTCGGGCGAGCGCGTGGCATCCGTTGCCGTGCCGGTGCAGTGCCCGACCATGCCCTGCTTCGGCGGCGACGACCTGAAGACCCTGTTCGTCACCAGCGCCCGCAAGGGCCGGCCCGCCGACGAGATCGCGCAGCGCCCGGCCTCGGGCATGGTGATCGCGATGCGCGTCGACACGCCGGGCCTGCCGGTGAGCTTCTTCGAGGACTGAGGGCCGCCGCCTTTCATGGCCCTGCAGCACATTCCGCCGATCCAGTGCCTGCTGACCTTCGAGGCCGTGGCCCGCCTGCGGCACGCGGGCCGCGCGGCCGACGAGCTGTGCGTCACGCCCAGCGCCGTGAGCCACCGCATCCGCCAGCTCGAATCGCACGTGGGCTTCAAGCTGTTCGGGCGCAGCGACTTCAGCCTCACGGCCGACGGCGCCGCCTACCTTGCGAACGTGCGCACGGGGCTCGCGGCGCTGCAGGCCACGCCGCTCGGCGCCAACGCGGCCCAGCGCGCGACGCGGCTGCGCATCGCCGTCACGCCCACCTTCAGCCGCCAGTTCCTGATGCCCCGGCTCGAGCTGTTCCGCAACATCTACCCCGACATCGAGCTGGTGCTGCAGGTGTCGATTCCGCTGCTCGACGTGACCGCCGAGCAGGCCGACCTCGAGGTGCGCTACGGCCCCGGCGCGTACGCCGACTGCGAGCACCGCCTCGTGCTCGAAGAGCAGGTGGTGCCGGCCTGCAGCCCGAGCTACCTCAACGAGTTCGGCCCGTTCCAGGGTTTTCGCACCGCGGCCGAGATCGCGAGCGCGCGGCTGATCCGCAGCCCGCTCGAGCCCTGGGGCACCTGGTTCGCGAGCTGCGGCCTCGACCAGCCCGAGCCGAACATCGGCTCGCAGTTCAACGACCTGGGGCTGGTGTACGACGCGGCCGCCAGCGGTTTCGGCGTGGCGCTGGTGCGGCAGAAGATGGGCGCGGCGTGGTTCGAATCGGGCCGGCTGGTGGCGCTGTCCGACCTGGCCGTGCCGTCGCCGCACCGGCACTACATCTGCTGGCAGCCGGGCACGCTGGAGCGCTGGGAATGCGCGGCGTTCGCCGACTGGCTCGAACAGAGCCTGCGCTGAACCGCCAACCGGCCGGCAAAGTTCTCTCAAGCGCCCCGCGAAAATCCCTCAACCCGGGTGGGCCGCAAATTCCGTAGAGTGCGGTCAGAGACCCGACACCTGCGAACAGAAGAAAAGAGGCCCGCCGATGAACGCGCCGCTCACCCCCACACAGCAAGATTCGCTACAGAAAACAGAGCGCCAGTCCCAGGTGGTCCGCGCGCTGCAGGCGCACCTGCCGGCCCACGCGCTGATCTGGCACGACGAAGACACCACGCCCTACGAGTGCGACGGCCTCACCGCCTACCGCGCTCGCCCGCTGGTGGTGACCCTGCCCGAGACCGAGGCGCAGGTGGCCGCCGTGCTCAAGACCTGCCACCAGCTCGGCGTGCCCGTGGTGGCGCGCGGTGCGGGCACGGGGCTCTCGGGTGGCGCCATGCCGCACACCATGGGCGTGACCATGTCGCTCGCCAAGTTCAACCGCATCCTGAAGATCGATCCCGTGGGCCGCACGGCCGTCGTGCAGTGCGGCGTGCGCAACCTCGCCATCAGCGAGGCCGCCGCGCCTTTCAACCTGTACTACGCGCCCGACCCGTCGAGCCAGATCGCCTGCACCATCGGCGGCAACGTGGCCGAGAACTCGGGCGGCGTGCACTGCCTCAAATACGGCCTGACCTTGCACAACGTGCTGCGCGTGCGCGGCTTCACGGCCGAGGGCGAGCCGGTCGAGTTCGGCGGCGACGCGCTCGATGCGCCAGGGCTCGACCTGCTCGCGCTGGTCATCGGCAGCGAAGGCATGCTCGCCGTGACCACCGAAGTGACGGTCAAGCTCGTGCCCAAGCCGCAGCTCGCGCGCTGCATCATGGCCAGCTTCGACGACGTGCGAAAAGCCGGCGACGCGGTGGCTGCGGTGATTGCGGCCGGCATCATTCCGGCGGGACTGGAGATGATGGACAAGCCCATGACCGCTGCCGTCGAAGACTTCGTGCGCGCGGGCTACGACCTGGACGCCGCCGCCATCCTGCTGTGCGAATCCGACGGCACGCCCGAGGAGGTCGAGGAAGAAATCGGCCGCATGACGGCGGTGCTGCGCGGCTGCGGCGCCACGGCCATCGCGTGCAGCAACAGCGAAGAAGAGCGCATGAAATTCTGGAGCGGGCGCAAGAACGCGTTCCCCGCCTCGGGCCGCATCAGCCCCGACTACATGTGCCTGGACTCGACGATTCCGCGCAAGCGGCTGGCCGACATCCTGCTGGCCATCCAGGAGATGGAGAAAAAGTACAACCTGCGCTGCTGCAACGTGTTCCACGCGGGCGACGGCAACCTGCACCCGCTGGTGCTGTTCGACGCCAACGACCCCGACGAGCTGCACCGCTGCGAACTCTTCGGCGCCGACATCCTGGAGACCAGTGTCGCGATGGGCGGCACGGTGTCGGGCGAGCACGGCGTGGGCGTGGAAAAACTCAACAGCATGTGCGTGCAGTTCACGGCGGCCGAGAACGAGCAGATGTTCGGTGTGAAGCGCGCTTTCGATCCCGAAGGCATGCTGAACCCCGGCAAGGTGATTCCCACGTTGCAGCGCTGCGCCGAGTACGGCAAGCAGGTGGTGCGCGGGGGAAAATTGTCGCATCCTGATTTGCCGAGGTTCTGATGAAGAGGCGTTCCTTCCGCTTCTTCGCAGCGTGCCGCGCCCGCCCCGCACAAGAACATCAACGACAGAGCATCCGATGAGCCTCGACACCGCCCTCCACCAACTCGTCGAGCGCATCAAGTCTGCCGCCGCAGACGCCAAGCCGCTGTGCATTCGCGGCGGTGGCACCAAGGACTTCTACGGCGAAGCGCCGCAAGGCGACGTGCTGAGCACGACCGACCTGGCCGGCATCACGAGCTACGAACCGAGCGAGCTGGTCGTCACCGTGCGCGCCGGCACACCGCTTGCCGAACTCGAAGCGGCATTGGCCGGGAAGGGGCAGTGCCTGCCGTTCGAGCCGCCGCGTTTCGGCAGCGGCGGAACCGTCGGCGGCATGGTCGCGGCCGGGCTCAGCGGCCCCGCGCGGGCCAGCGTCGGCGCGGTGCGCGACTACGTGCTCGGGGCCACGATCGTCAATGGCCGGGGCGACGTGCTGACCTTCGGCGGTCAGGTGATGAAGAACGTCGCGGGCTACGACGTGTCGCGCGTGCTCGCGGGGTCGCTCGGCACGTTGGGCGTGATCGCCGAGGTCAGCCTCAAGGTGCTGCCTGTCGCGCCCGCCGAAGCCACGCTCGAATTCGCTTGCGGGCAGGCCGATGCGCTGCGCCTGCTCAACGAATGGGGCGGCCGGCCGCTGCCGCTGAATGCGAGCTGCTGGTTCGAATACGCCGGTGCGGGTGCGCTGTATCTGCGGCTGCGTGGTGCCGTGGCGGCGGTGGAAGCCGCGTGCGCGCACCTCGGCGGCGAGCGCAAGGACAACGCGCGCGCCGCGGCTGACTGGCAGGCGCTGCGCGACCAGCAACTGCCGTGGTTCGCCACCACCGAAGGCGCCGATGCGCTGTGGCGCCTCTCGGTGCCGCAGACCGCGCCGGTGCTCGCGCTCGACGGCGCCGCGCCGCTGATCGAGTGGCACGGCGGCCAGCGCTGGTACAAGGCGCGGCCCGGGCAGGCCGCGCGCATCCGCGAGATCGCGCGCGCGGCGGGCGGCCATGCCACGCTGTTCCGCTGGCCCGGTGAGAGCACGCAGGGCAGCGTTCCGCGATTCGATGCGCTGAGCGCGCCCGTCGAACGCATCCAGCGCGCGCTGATGCGCGAGTTCGATCCGCACGGCCTTTTCAATCGCGGCCGCCTGCTCGCGCCCCTTTGAATCCATAACGACAACAAGCACAGCCACCGCCATGCAAACCGAGCTCGCCCCCGAATTCCGCGGCACCGATGAAGGCCGCGAGGCCGAAGCCATCCTGCGCAAGTGCGTGCACTGCGGCTTCTGCACCGCCACCTGCCCGACGTATCAACTGCTCGGCGACGAGCTCGACGGCCCGCGCGGTCGCATCTACCTCATCAAGCAGGTGCTCGAGGGCAAGGCGCCCACGCGCAGCACGCAGCTGCACCTGGACCGCTGCCTGACCTGCCGCAACTGCGAAAGCACCTGCCCGAGCGGCGTGCAGTACGGCAACCTCGTCGACATCGGCCGCAAGATCGTCGACGAGAAAGTGCCGCGCCCCGCCGCCGAATCCGCGAAGCGCTGGCTGCTGAAAGAAGGCCTGCCATCGCCGCTCTTCGGCCCCGCGATGAAGCTCGGCCAGGCCGTGCGCGGCCTGCTGCCCGAGGCGCTGCAAGCCAAGTGCCCGCGAAGCAGGAGGCCGGCGCATGGCCCACCGCCACGCATGGGCGCAAGGTGCTGATGCTCGCGGGCTGCGTGCAGCCGTCGATGATGCCGAACATCAACAGCGCCACCGCGCGCGTGCTCGA
Source organism: Variovorax sp. E3 (assembly GCF_016082275.1). GTDB lineage: Bacteria > Pseudomonadota > Gammaproteobacteria > Burkholderiales > Burkholderiaceae_C > Variovorax. Next base: position 24,592 of record NZ_MOWM01000082.1, on the reverse strand, counting down.
CGCGGCGGGCATCCAGACCGTGATCGCGCCCGAGGCCGGCTGCTGCGGCGCGGTGAAGTTCCACCTCAACGACCAGGACGGCGGCAAGGCGCAGATGCGCGCCAACATCGACGCGTGGTGGCCGCTGGTGGAGCGCAGCGAGGTCGAGGCGATCGTCATGAACGCCTCGGGCTGCGGCGTCACCGTGCGCGAGTACGGCCACATCCTGCAGCACGATGCGGCCTACGCGCTGAAGGCCGCGCGCATCAGCGAACTCACGCGCGACCTGAGCGAGCTGCTGCCCGACCTCGTGCCCGCGCTGAAGGCCCGCGTGAAGGCGCCGGAGGGCGTGGTGGCCTATCACCCGCCCTGCACCTTGCAGCACGGCCAGAAACTGCGCGGCGGCGTCGAGACGCACCTGCGCGCGCTGGGCTTCGACGTGCGCGTGGCCATGAACGAATCGCACCTGTGCTGCGGCTCGGCCGGCACGTATTCGGTGCTGCAGCCGGAGCTGGCGTATCCGCTGCGCGACCGCAAGCTCGGCCATCTGAAGCAACTGCAGCCGGCCACCATCGCGTCGGCCAACATCGGCTGCATCACGCACCTGCAAAGCGGCAGCGGCGACACCCCGGTGCGGCACTGGGTCGAGCTGCTGGATGCGGCGCTGCACAAGGCCTGATCGCACAGCGGGGAGAGCGTTGGTCCGACTCGCGCGAACGCCGTTCGCGGCGCATCATGGCGGCACCGAATGAATCCGCAAGGAGTGCTTGCCATGACCTCTGTCTTTGCCCCTCTCGCTTCCCCCACGTTGCGGCGCGTGCTGCTGGCCGGTGCCTGCGCGGCCGCCGCCATGGCGGCGCAGGCCCAGGGCGCCATGCCGGCCTGGCAAGGCGCGGGCTCGGCGCGCTACGTGTGCGGCGGCATCGGGTCCGACGAATCGACGGCCATGCGCGCGGCTATGAAGGAGCACCCGCTGGCGCTGCTGTTCGCACGTGCCGACGGCGCCTACCTGGCCAACGTGGACGTGACGATCAAGGGCGGCGACGCCAACAACGCCGCCGCGCTGGCGTTTCGCGCCAACGGGCCGATCTGCCTGATCGACCTGCCGAACGGGCGCTACGTCATCGACGCGGCCACGGCCGGCGGTGCCGCCAAGACCCAGACCGTGACCGTGGGCAGCGGCTCGAAGACCGCCGACTTCCGCTTCTAGGCTTGCTTGAAAAGAATCAGCCCGCGGCGGCCAGCGCCGCTTCCACATCGCGCGTGAGCGAGGCCGGCGTGTCCAGCGGCGCATAGCGCTTGAGCACCGTACCGTCGCGCCCGACGAGGAACTTGGTGAAGTTCCACTTGATGGCCGTGCTGCCGAGCAGGCCCGGCTTTTCCTTGGTGAGCCACTGGTACAGCGGCGCGGCGTTGTCGCCGTTGACGTCGATCTTTTCCATCATCGGAAAGCTCACGCCGTAGTTCCTGGTGCAGAAGGCGCCGATTTCCTCGTTGGTGCCCGGGTCTTGCGCGCCGAACTGGTTCGACGGAAAACCCAGCACCGTGAGCCCCTGGGCCGCGTACTTTTCGTGCAGCGCCTCGAGCCCGGCGAACTGCGGCGTGAAGCCGCATTTGCTGGCGGTGTTCACGATCAGCAGCACCTTGCCCTTGTAGGCCGAGAGCTTCACCGGCTTGCCGTCGATCTGGTTGGCCTCGAAGTCGTAGACGCTGGTCATGCGGTTTCCTCAGGTGGGAGCGGAAGCACGATCATCGCGCGGCGCGGGTGTTCGCGCAAACGCCGACCACACCGCGCCCGCCACGATCAGCGCGGCGCCCGCGAAGATGCGCGGCTCCATGGTCGCCGCGCCCAGCGCCACCGACGAGACGCTCGCGAAGATCACCTCCGACAGCATGATCACCGAGGCCGCGCTCGACGTGAGCCGCGCGGCGCCGTACTGCAGGCACATGTTCGCGAAGATGAACCCGCCGCCCAGCAGCACGGCCCAGCCGAACCAGCCGGGCGTGGCCTGCAGCGGCGAGGCGATGCCGCCGACGGCCGTGCCGATCAGCGCCGCGACGCCGCCCACCACCGTGCAGCCGCAGAACATCGCCAGCGCGCGCGACTCGCCCGGCGCCTGCCGCAGGTGGCGCAGCGTGATGTTGGTCACCGCGAAGCTGAAGCCCGCGGCCACGCCCAGCCAGTCCGGCAGGCTCGACGGCACCGGCCAGTCGACGCCTGGCGCCTTCAGCACCACCACCACGCCGGTCAGCGCCAGCGCCACGCGCGCCAGCGCGCCGCCGGTCGGGCGCTCGCCCAGCAGCAGCCAGGCCAGCAGCACGTTCCACAGGGGCATCAGGTAGAACAGCAGCACCACGCGCACCACGTCGCCCTGCGTCGCGGCCCAGTTGAAGCCCACGTTGGTGAAGCCGGCCGCAAGGCCCAGCGCCAGCAGCATCGGGAACGCGGAAAAAGCCTTCCATGCCTCGCGCCGCACCAGGCCCATCACGACGGTGATGAACAGGTAGATCAGGCAGGTGGTCCACAGCGGATGCAGCCCATGGCCCGCGAGCTGGCGAAACGGAAACCAGGAAACGCCCCAGGCAAAGGCGTTGAACATCAGGGCGAGCGCGGGCATGGTGGCGTGGGTGGAAGGTGGGCGCCCGACGCGCCGGCCATTTCACCAACGCGGTCGCGCGAGATCAGTGATGCTTGTCGCTGCGGGCGATGGCCAGCAGGTGCTCGACCTCTTCGGGGTATTTTTTCAGGTTGTTCTCGTGCCAGCGCTTGATGAGCCACATGCACCCGGCGACGACGAGGCCGAAGGCGCTGATCGCACCGTAGGCCGACAGGCCCAGGCCGGTGCACACGCTGTAGAAACCGCCGAGCAGCAGAATGCACGCCTGCTCGTTGAAGTTCTGCACCGCGATCGATCGGCCCGCGCCCATCAGGTTGTGGCCGCGATGCTGCAGCAGCGCGTTCATCGGCACCACCAGGAAGCCGCCCAGGCCGCCCAGCATGATGAGGAACGGCACCGCCAGCCAGACGTTGCCGATGAAGTTCATGCAGATCACCATCAGCCCCATCGCGATGCCCATCGGGATCACGCGCGTGGCCATGTCCAGCCGCATGTACATCGACGCCACGATGCGCCCACGGCCGTGCCGATGGTCACCACGCCGGTCAGCGCCGAGGCCTGGGTGGTGTTGTAGCCCAGTGCCAGCGAGGCCCAGGCCAGCACGATGTACTTGAGGTTGCCGCCCGCGCCCCAGAAGAGCGTGGTGGTCGCCAGCGAGATCTGGCCCAGGCGGTCACGCCACAGGCGTGCGTTGCAGTGCCAGAAGTCGGGCAGCAGCGCGGCGATGTTGCGCGCCAGGCCCTGTTCGGGGTTGGCGCGCAGCGGGCGCATCTCGACGCCGGTGTGCGGAATGCGGGTGTTGAACCAGGCCGCCAGCACGTAGACGACGATCAGCACCGCGATGGCGGCTTCGGCCGGCGAGTCGATGCCGGTGTCGATGAACGGCAGGTCGAAGGCCAGCAGCTTGCTGGACACCGCATGGCCCACCAGCGCGCCGCCGAGCACGATGCCCAGGAGAATGGACGCGATGGTCAGGCCCTCGATCCAGCCGTTGGCCTTGACCAGCTGCGACGCCGGCAGCAGCTCGGTCAGGATGCCGTACTTGGCCGGCGAATACGCCGCCGCCCCCAGCCCGACGATCGAGTAGGACAGCAGCGGGTGCGAGCCGAACAGCATCATCAGGCAGCCGATCACCTTGATCGCATTGCTGATGAACATCACCCGGCCCTTGGGCAAGGCGTCGGCGAAGGCGCCCACCAGCGGTGCCAGCACCACGTAGAAGACCGCGAAGATCGGTACCAGGGCCGCGCGCTGCCATTCGGGCGCGCCCGAACTTCGCATCAGGTCGACCGCAACAACGAAAAGCGCTTGGTCGGCCAGTGACGAAAAGAACTGGGCCGACATGATCGTGTAAAAACCGCGCTTCATCGATGGGCTGGCTGGCCAGAGGGTCTGCTGGCGGTAGTGAAAAAGTGTCGCGTTGTGAGCGAATGGGCGGTTATAGCATGGGGGTGCGACGCCGAATTGCGCATCCCCACGGTGTTCGACCCCATTCCCGAAGATGCTAAAACGTGGTCTGCATTTTCCCAGAGCCCGCCAGAGCCCCATGCCGCGTCCCATTCTCGCCACCGTCCACACCGACGCCCTGCGCCACAACCTCGAGCGGACCCGCCGCGCGGCCGCGGACGCCCGCATCTGGGCGGTGGTCAAAGCCAACGCCTATGGCCATGGCATCGAGCGGGTCTATGAGGGCCTGCGCGGCGCCGACGGCTTTGCGCTGCTCGACCTGGCCGAGGCCGAACGCGTGCGCGCCCTCGGCTGGCGCGGCCCGGTTTTGCTGCTCGAAGGCGTGTTCGACGCGCGCGACCTGGAGCTGTGCTCGCGCCTGGACCTGTGGCACGCCGTGCACTGCGACGAGCAGATCGACATGCTCGCCGCCCACAAGACCCTGAAGCCGCAGCGCGTGTTCCTGAAGATGAATTCGGGCATGAACCGCCTGGGCTTCGCGCCCGAACGCTTCGGCTCGGCCTGGACCCGCCTGAACGCGCTGACCCAGGTCGACGAGATTTCGCTGATGACGCACTTCAGCGACGCCGACGGCACGCGCGGCATCGCCCACCAGCTCGAAGCCTTCGAGCGCGTCACGCGCGACCTGCCGGGCGAGCGCTCCATTGCCAACAGCGCGGCCACGCTGCGCCACGCCGACCTCACGCGCGGCGACTGGGTGCGCCCGGGCATCGTGCTGTACGGCAGCGCCCCCGACTACCCCGAGCACGACGCCGCGCACTGGCAGCTGCGCCCGACCATGACGCTGTCGACCCGGATCATCGGCGTGCAGACGCTGAAGGCCGGCGACACCATCGGCTACGGCTCCAGCTTCACGGCCGACGGGCCGCTGACCGTCGGCGTGGCGGCGGTCGGCTATGCCGACGGCTACCCGCGCCACTGCACCACCGGCACGCCGGTGCTGGTGAACGGCGTGCGCACCCGCATGGTGGGCCGCGTGAGCATGGACATGATCACCGTCGACCTCACGAACGTGCCCGACGCGAAGTTCGGCGCCGAAGTCACGCTGTGGGGCACCTCGGCCTCCAGCGGCGCGGTGCTGTCCATCGACGAGGTCGCGCAGGCCGCGGGCACCGTCGGCTACGAGCTGATGTGCGCCGTGGCGCAGCGCGTGCCCTTCGCGCCGGCCTCCGACGACGGCGAATGAAGGTTCTTTCCAACTGGCGCTCCGTGCGCCTTTGGGAAACGCAGGTCGAACGCGACCTGCACCGCAACTACAGCCTGCGCACGCACGGCATCCTGATCGGCAGCTTCACGCTGCTGCTGATGTGGGGCGTGTCGGCGCTGCAGATGCACCTGCTTCATGTCGACTCGCTCGCGGTGCGCTACTTCCTCACGCTGGGCGTGGGGTACGCGGGCTACCTGCTGGTGCTGCGCTGGTGGGCGAAGCGGCTGGTGGAAGGGCGCGAGCTGGACCTCGATGTCGACGCGCCCGATGTCGAGTTCGGCGGCGGACGCGGCGGTGGGAGCTCGCACGGCAGCCACGTGAACCTGGGAGACGGCGGCGGCAGCGGCGGCGATGCGGGCGGCGGCCTGTCCGACGTGGCCGGCGGCGCGCTCGACATCGCGGGCGGTGCCGACGAGGGCGCCGTCATCGTCATCCCGATCATCGCGGTCTTCCTGATCTGCACGGCCGTGGTGCTCGGCGCCGGCTCGCTGGTGCTGCTGTACTTCAGCTGGGACGCGCTGCTGGCCGTGGCCGTCGAGGTTGCGTTCTCGTATGTGTCGGCCCGCGCCGCGGTGCGCGTGGCGCGCGAGGGCTGGCTCATGGCCGCCGTGCGGCTCACGTGGAAGCCGCTGCTCGGCGCGGTGATCTGCGCGGTGGCGCTGGGCGCGCTGCTCGACCACTTCATGCCGCATGCCCACTCGCTGCCGCAGGCCGTGCGCGCGCTGATGAAGACGCACTGAGCCCATTGGCAATCGCGGCGCCGGCGCGTCAGCCCGCCGCGAGCGCCCCGCACAGGTGCTCCACCAGCACCCGGCACTTGGGCGCCGTGAAGCGGCTGGGCGGGTACAGGATGTATGCGTGCCCGTGGTAGTTGCCCTGGAACTCCCAGTCGGCCAGCACGCGCACCACGCCGCCGCCCTCCAGCGCCGGCCGTGCGATGAACACCGGCACGCAGGCCACGCCCAGCCCCGCCAGCGCGCCGTCGAGCCGCACCTCGCTGTGGTTCGACACATAGCGCCCGCGCACCACCACCTCGGCCTCTTCGTCGCCCCGCCTGAAGCGCCAGTGGTTGTCGCGCTCGTGCTCGCCGAGCGACAGGCAGCTGTGCGCCAGCAGGTCTTGCGGCTGCGCGATGGCGCCGTGCCGCGCCAGGTAGGCCGGCGTGGCGCACACGATGTGTTCGACCGGCATCAGCCGCCGCGCCACCAGCCCCTCGGGCGGCTCGGTCGTCAGCCGCACCACCAGGTCGACGCCTTCGCGGATCGGGTCGATGTCGCGGTCGGCCACGATCAGCTGCACGTCGACCTCCGGGTAGGCCTGCAGAAAGTCGAGGAGGCGCGGATGCAGCACGCGCCGCGCAAAGGCCTTGGGCGCGCTGATGCGCACCAGCCCCGCCGGCTTCTTCGCGAACTGCTGCGCGATGTCCATCGTGCCCTGCGCCGCCACCACCAGCTCGCGGCAGCGCGCGAAGGCTTGCGCGCCGGGCTCGGTCAGGCGCAGTTGGCGCGTCGTGCGCTGCAGCAGCTGCACGCCGATTTCCTTTTCGAGCCGCTTCACCTGCCGGCTCGCGGCCGAGGGCGTCATGCCCAGCAGGTCGGCCGCCGCGGAAAAGCTCCCGAGCTCGGCGACCCGCAGGAAGGTCACCATCTCCGGCAGCACTTTGAGAAATGAATTCGTTCCCACGACGCAAGAGTCCTGTTCCGGCCGATGGCTGTCCGGCCCGTGTGATGCCTTGAACAATCCTTTTCCTCTTGTGGGTTGTTCATGGACGGCGGGTCGACAGTATGGATTCAAAGCAGACGGGCGGCGCGGCCGCATGGGGCGCGCCGGGCGCGCGCAAGTGGGCGGGCATCGGCATCGCCGAAGTCATGCTGCTGCTCGTGGCGGCCGTGTGGGGCGGCAGTTACGCGGTGGCCAAGCAGGCGACGCAGCAACTGCCCGTGCTGGAGTTCATCGCGCTGCGCTTCGGGCTGACCTTCGTCGTGCTGCTGCCCGCGCTGCGGCCGCTGTTCGTCGACGCGCGGTGGCGCCAGGGCCTGGCGGTGGGTGGCCTGCTGGGCGCCAACCTGCTCGCGATCTTCGTGTGCGAGACCTTCGGCGTGTCGCTGACGAGCGCGAGCAACGCGGCCTTCCTCATCAGCCTGTGCGTGGCGATCACGCCTTTCGTCGAGTGGTGGCTGCTGGGCCAGCGACCGGCGCGGCGCGTGTTCTGGGCGGCGGGCCTGTCGGCGCTGGGCGCGGCGATGCTGTCGGTCACCTCGCCCGCGGACCTGTCGCTTGGCTGGGGCGACGGGCTTATGGTGGTCGCGGCCTTCCTGCGCGCGGTGATGGTGTGCATGACGCGCCGCCTGGCCGGCCGCCACGCGCTGCCGGCGCTGACGCTCACGGCGCTGCAGTCGGGCGTGATGGCGCTCGGCGCGGCGGCCTCGCGCTGGTCGCTTCGCCGGCCCACGGTGCGTGGCACATGCCGCCGGCCACCGCGTCGTTCTGGTGGGGCATGGCGTACCTCGTGTTGCTGTGCACCGTGTTCGCGTTCTTCGCGCAGAACCACGCGGCTTCGCGCTCGAGCCCGAGCCGCGTGTCGCTGCTGATGGGCAGCGAGCCGGTGTTCGGCGCGCTGATCGCGGTGTATGGGTTCGGCGAGCGCATCGGGCCGTGGGGATGGGCCGGGGGCTTGCTGATCGTGGGGGCGGCCTGGTGGGTGACGCTGCCGCTGCCTGCGCCGCGTCGTCGTTGAACGTGCCTGAACAAATGGCCTTCGCTGCGGAGACAATCCGCGGCGGAGGAATTTGTTACATGAGATCGAAAAAACACAACACCGCATGGCGCACATGCGGCATCGCGCTGGCCGTCGCCTGCCTTTCGGCGCACGCCGAGCCGGACACGGCGGCACCGGCAGCGGCAGCGGCGCCCGCCGCGCCCGCTGCAACCGAAGCACCGGCCGCCGAATCCGGCAAGCCCGCGCTCCCCGCCCAGCAAACCCGGGTCCGCTTCGAGCGCGGCTTCTACAAGCCCGGCTACGAGCGCCTTCGCGTGATCCGGCGCGACAGCACCATCGGCAACATCGCGGGGCAGGTCGCGTTGAGCGTGGCCGTCTCGCTCTTCACGGGCAACGTCAATGTCGCGGCGCAGGGCTTCTCGAAAGACCAGCTCGCCGGCGACACGCTGGACGAATTCGCGAACGACCCCGCGAGCGTCAACCCCGCGATCAGCGAGCTCAACGACACGCTGAGCAAGCTGGCCACCGAGATCTACCGCAAGCGCGCCGAAGCCGCCTACGCGACCGCGCTCACCGACGGCTCCACGCCCGAGGAAATCGAAGAGGCGCGCCAGCAGCCCAAGGAAGCCGACACGCCGCTGTACCCCGGCCCGTGGCACCTGGTCTATGAAAACCTGGCGGGCACCGACGAGCTGTTCCGCCTGAAGTTCGGCGCCGAGCTCGGCCGCCCCGGTTTCATGCGCCCGCCGGCGGCGTGCTACTACCAGTCGGAGCCGGTGGCGTGGGCGCAGTGGAAGGCCGACAACTGGCAACTGCTGCGCGACGAGCGCGCCAAGGCCGTGGCCAGCTGCACCGAGGCGCTGGCCGCCATTCCAGAGAAGCGCTGGTAAGCACCGGCACGGCCCGGGCTCAGGCGGCTTCGGGCCGCCACGCGATGACGCCCTGCGTGCGCGCCCGCACTTGCGGCGTGGCAAGGCAGGTCGCGACCGCTTCGTAGCCCGGCGACCCAGGGTACGGCGCGACGACGGTGGGCGGGCTGTGGTTGGCGGGGCAGAGGATGATCGATTCGCCGTCGCCCACTGCCGCCAGGTCCAGGATCACGCAGGAGCGCGTGAGCAGGAACAGCGGCCGGCTTTCGGGAGCGCGGCGCCGCAGGTGCGCAATGAGCGCCTGTTGCGTGGCATGGTCCAGCCCTTGTTCCACGAGGTCGACGACCAGCGCCGAAGGCCCGTCGGCCTCGATCCCCGCCAGCAGGGCCGTCAGCGCGTCGCACGCCGTGGCGCCGTCCTCGACGAGCCACGCCAGCGCTTCGGCCACACGCGGCATGCGCGCTGCCTCGGGGCTCGCCGGGCGGTCCAGCCCGAGGAACACGGCGCCCGGAATGCGCTCGGCCAGCCGCATGGCGAGCCGTGTCTTCCCGCTGCCCAGCGGCCCGACGATGTAGTTCAGCGGCCGGATGCCGCGCAGCTCGAAGCGTTCGCCGCCCCAGGGCCAGGGCAGTTCGAATTCGACGTCGAGCCCGCTCCCGGGCGACAGCAGATGCGCCAGCTCGCCGGCCGTCGGGGCTTGCCCCCGCGCGAGGCCGGCCCGCAGATGGCGCACTTTCTCGACCGTGTCGCCAAGCTGTCGAACCCGCCCTTCGAGCAGCGCCTGGTGCGCCGCCAGCGCGGGCTCCAGTCCTTGCGCATCGCCCTCCAGCACCCGCCCCACCTGCGCCAGGCTCAGCCCGAGCGCGCGCAGCGCGACGATCTCGGCGCCTCGCGCCATGTCATCGGGCCCATAGGCGCGCCACCCCGCCGCCGTGCGCGAGGGCGTCACCAGGCCGCGCTGCTCATAGAGCCGCAGCGCCTTGGCCGACACGCCGAGCCGCGCGGCGGCCTCGGCAGGATTCAGGAACCGGACGGAAGAAGAATTCACAAAATCACCTCGTGGCTCGAACTGGGACAGCGCCTTTATCAAGGCGGCCGCAGGGGCCGGGTCAAGCGATTTTGCGTTCGGTGCGGGCGGGCCGCCCGCTCAGTACAGCCCGAGCTGCCGCGTCCTCAGCCGCGCCAGCCCCAGCAGCGCGTCGGTGAACGGCGTGGCCACGCCGGTCAGCACGCCCAGCTCGCGCACCACGGTCACCAGCGCGTCGAGCTCGACCGAGCGGCCGGCTTCCACGTCCTGCAGCATCGAGGTCTTGAACGCGCCGAGCTTCATCGTCACGGCGTGCCGGTCTTCGGGGCTTTGCGTGATCTCGATGCCGATGCGCCGGCCGATCTCCTTGGCCTCCAGCATCACCGCCGAGATGAAGCCGCGCACCAGGTCGTCGCCCATGATCAGGTCGGTGGTGGCGCCGGTCAGCGCGCTGATCGGGTTCACCGTCATGTTGCCCCACAGCTTGAACCACACGTCCTTCTGGATCTGCGGCGACAGCGTGGTGTCGATGCCCGTGCTCTTGAGCAGCTCGACCAGCTTCTGCACGCGCGGCGTGGCCTCGCCCGAAGGCTCGCCCACGATCAGCCCGTTGCCGAAGTGGTGCCGCACCACGCCCGGCCCGTCGAGCGAGCAGCTTGCGTGCACCACGCAGCCGATCACGTTGCGCGCGGGAATGGCCTGGGCGATGGCGCCTTCGGGGTCGACCGCCCCGAGCCGGTGGCCCGTGATCTCGCCGCCGAAGCCGCCTTCGAGGAACCACCACGGCACGCCGTTCATCGCCACCAGCACGAGCGTGTCGGGCCCGATCAGCGGGCCGATGCGTTCGGCCACGCCGGCCAGCGCGGGCGCCTTCACGGCAATGACCACGAGGTCCTGCACGCCGAGCTCGGCCGGGTCGGCCACCGCGTTCACGGGCACGCGCGTGCGCACGTCGCCGCGCATGAGCGAGAGGCCGTCGCGCCGCAGCGCGTCGAGCGTGGCGCCGCGCGCCACCACGTTCAGGCGCTGGCCCGCTTGCGCAAGGCCGACGCCGATCCAGCCGCCGATGGCGCCTGCGCCGTAGATGCAAATCTTCATGGGGTCTGTCGCTTCAGTTTCAGTTGCGGTACGAAGGGTCGATGCGGTCCACCTGCCGCACGAGCGCATTGAACACATCCTGCCCCGCGCCGTGCTCGGGGCTGAACTGCAGCGCGTCGCGCGTGCAGCGCTGCGCGATTTCCTCGCTCACCGCAATGGCCGCGCCCATCGAGAAGGTGGCCATCTGGATCTCGCAGGCGCGCTGCAGCGTCCACAGGATGGCGAAGGTCTGCGGCAGCGTCTGGCCCCAGGCCAGCAGGCCGTGGTTGCGCAGGATCACCGCGTTGCGATCGCCGATGCTCTGGAGCAGGCGCGGGCCCTCGTCGGCGTGGATGGTGATGCCCTCGAAGTCGTGGTACGCCACCATGCCGTGCAGCTGCGCGGTGTAGAAGTTGGTCTGCTGCAGGCCGCCCTGCAGGCAGGCCACGGCCACGCCGGCCGTGGTGTGCGTGTGCATCACGCAGTGCGCGCCGGGCAGGCCGTCGTGAATGGCCGCGTGCACCACGAAGCCGGCCGGGTTGACCTTGTGCGTCGAGCCGTCGAGCACCTTGCCCTGCAGGTCGATCTTCACCAGGTTGCTGGCCGTCACTTCGCTGTAGTGCAGGCCGAAGGGGTTGATGAGGAACTGCTTCTCGCCGCCCGTCACGCTGTCGGGCAGGCGCACGGTGATGTGGTTGTAGATCATCTCGACCCAGCCCAGCATCGCGAACACGCGGTAGCAGGCCGCGAGTTCCTCGCGCGCGGCGCGCTCGTCGGGGTGCAGGTTCGGGTGAACCAGCGAGGAGGGTGAAGCGGCAGCGCAGGCTGCCGGGGCGATGGCGTTGTTCATGTGCGGTTCCTTGGGTCAGTGTGTCAGGCGTCCGCGGTGAAGCCGATCTTCTTGACGATCGGGCCCCACATCGCGGTGTCTTTCTTGAGCAGTTCGGCCAGTTCGGCGGGCGACGACGACATGGCTTCCAGCCCGATGCCGGCCAGCCCGTCGACCACTTCCTTCGAGGCGATGGCCTGCTTCATGGCCGTGTTCAGCCGCGCCACCACGTCGTGCGACGCCTTGGCGGGCAGGAAGAAGCCGAACCATTCGCTGAAGGCCATGTCCTCCAGGCCTTGCTCGAGCAGGGTCGGCACGTCGGGCGCGAAGCGGCTGCGCTTGGTGCCCGAGGTGCCCAGAATGCGCACCTTGCCGCTGGCCAGGTGCTGCGTGATGTCGCCGATGGGCCCCGACACGGCCGACACGCTGCCGCCCAGCAGGTCGAGCATGGCCGGCTGCGTGCCGCGGTAGGCCACGTGCTGCAGCGTGACGTCGGCGTTCCTGGCCAGCAGCGCGCCGATGAAGTGCGGCGTGGAGCCCGCGGCCGGCGAGCCGAAGTTGGCGCCCGCCGGATTGGCCTTGGCCCATGCCAGGAACTCGGGCACCGTCTTCACGCTGGCCGGCACGGCCGGGCCGACCGCGAAGCCGAAGTCGAACACGCAGGCCAGCGAGACCGGCGCAAGGTCGGCCACCGGGTCGTACGGCAGCTTCTTGTAGATGTGCGGGTAGATCGTGAGCATCGACGTGGGCGTCTGCAGCATGGTCGAGCCGTCGGCGGGCTGGCCCTTCACGTACGAGATGGCGATCTGCCGCCCGCGCCCGTGCGGTTCTCGACCACCACCGAGCTCGCGGCGTAGCCGGGGCTGAGCTTGGTGGCGACGCGCCGGCAGGTCACGTCCGACGTGCCCCCGGCCGAAAAGCCCGTGATGATGCGCGCGGTGTCCAGCGGCGGCAGCTGCGATTGGGCCCACGCCTGCCGGCCGATGCCGGCAAGCAGCGCCGAGGCGCTGGTGGTCTGGAGGAGCTGGCGGCGGGAAATCTGCATGGTCGGTTGTCTCCGTTTTGTGGTGTCGAACTGCGGGATTTCAGGACGCGTCGCGCAGCCAGGTGACCGCGCCCGAATGGGTCACGGCGCCTTGATGGGCCGGGCGCACGGTGAGTGCGTATTTCTCGAGCACGCCGCCACGGGCAGCGCCTGCATGGATGTCGCGGGCGGCCAGGCGCGTGGCAATCTCTTCGGCCGAAAGCTCGACCGAAATGGCGCGCGCCTCGGCCCGCGCATCGATGGCGATCACGTCGCCGTCGCGCAGTGCGGCAATGGGGCCGCCGTCGGCCGCTTCGGGCCCCGCGTAGCCGATGCACAGGCCGCGCGTCGCGCCCGAGAAGCGGCCGTCGGTCAGCAGCGCGACCTTGTCGCCCATGCCCTGGCCGTAGAGCAGCGCGGTGATGCCCAGCATCTCGCGCATGCCGGGGCTGCCCTTGGGACCTTCATTGCGGATCACGATCACGTCGCCGGCCTGGTACAGGCGGTTCTGCACGGCGGTCTGCGCTTCTTCTTCCGAGTTGAAGACGCGCGCCGGCCCGCGGAACACCAGCCCCTGCAGCCCGGCCGTCTTGAGCAGCGCGCCGTCGGGGCACAGGTTGCCCTTGAGCACCGCCAGCCCGCCGTCGCGCGTGATCGGGTTGCCGGCCTCGCGCACCACGCGGCCGTCGGGCGCGAGCGCGCCGGCCAGCTCTTCGGCCATCGTGCGGCCGGTGAAGGTGAGCACGTCGCCATGCAGGAAGCCCTGCTCCAGCAGCGTGCGCAGGATGACGCCCGCGCCGCCGATGTAGAACACGTCGCGCGCCAGGTACCGGCCGCCCGGGCGCAGGTCGGCGATGAGCGGCGTGCGCGCGAACACTTCGGCCACGTCGTCGAGGTGGAACTTGATGCCCGCCTCGTGCGCGATGGCCGGCAGGTGCAGCGCGGCGTTGGTCGACCCGCCCGTGGCCGAGACCACGGCGCAGGCGTTCTCCAGTGCCTTGCGCGTGACGATGTCGCGCGGCAGCGGGCTGTCGCCCATCACCGCCTTCATGAGGTTCTTGGCCGCGCGGCGCATCAGCGGCGCGCGTTCGCTGAACACCGCCGGCACCATGCTCGAGCCGATGGGCGCCAGGCCCAGCGCCTCCGACACCATGCCCATGGTGTTGGCCGTGAACTGGCCCGCGCAGGCGCCGGCCGTGGGCAGGCAGGCGCGGCTCATGGCGTCGAGTTCGTCGTGCGTGGCGGTGCCGGCCAGCACCTTGCCGATGGTCTCGTAGGTGTCGACCACGTTGAGGTCGCGCCCGTCCGGCCCCGGCATCTGCCCCGGCAGCGCCGAGCCGCCGTGCACGAACACGCTGGGCACGTTGCAGCGCACCATGCCCATCATCAGACCCGGCAGGTTCTTGTCGCAGGCGCCGATGGCGAAGATGCCGTCCCACTGGTGGCCGCGCGTGGAGGCCTCCACGCTGTCTGCGATCAGCTCGCGCGAGACCAGCGAGAAGCGCATGCCCGAATGCGCCATGGTCAGCCCGTCGCTGATCGACACCACGGGGCATTCGTGCGGCGTGCCGCCGCCGGCGTAGATGCCGGTCTTGGCGTGCTGCGCCTGCTCGCGCAGGTTGAGGTTGCACGGGCTCATTTCGCCGCCGGTGTGGAACACGCCGATGTGCGGGCGCGCGATGTCCTCGTCGTCCTGGCCCAGCGCATGCAAAAAGCTGCGCGTGGTCGCGCGGATCGTGCCTTCGCGGATGGTGGCGGAGCGAAAGCGCTTGGGCGTCGGGTCGGTGGGCGAGGTCATCGGGCTTGCTGGCTGGCGTTGGCTGGCTGGGTTGGGGATCAGGGGCGCGTCAGAACATGCCGTTCTTGTTGGCGGAGGTTTCGGGCACCGGCTGCACCACGTCCCAGTGCTCGACGATCTTGCCGTTCTCCAGCTTGAAGATGTCGACGATGGCGCTGCCGCGCGTGCCCGGCTCGCGCACCGCGTTGACGTGCAGGATCACGTAGTCGCCGTCGACGAAGCTGCGCTTGATGTCGCTGTGCGACTTCGGAAACTTCTCGCGCAGGAACGCGCCGAACTTGCGAAAGCCCTCGGGCCCGTCGGCCGCCGTGGGGTTGTGCTGCACGTAGCGGCTGCCCACGTACTGCAGCGCCGCGTCGGCGTCCTTCTGGTTCAGGCCCTTCTCGTAGAAGGCCAGCACCGCCTGGCGGTTGGCCTCCTGCTGCGCGGTCGGGCCCGCCTTGCCGGCGCCCATGGGCGCGCAGGCGGCGAGGAAGAGCGTGGCGGCGGCGGCCGTGGCCGCCCAGGTCATGCGATGCATCGAGAAACTCCCTGGGTTGTGTTGAAGGAAATCAGTAACCGTTGGGTGTCTGCGCGCCCTGGGCGGTCTTGAACTTGGCGAGCAGCTGCTTCGCCGCCGCCGACAGCAAGATGGTGTCCACCCCCACCGCCACGAACAGCGCGCCGGCCGCGAGCCACTTGCGCGCCTGCTCCTCGGTGGTCGACAGGATGCCCGGCGCCTTGCCGGCCTTGAGGATGCGCGCCACGCGTCGGCAATCACGGCCTGCACCTCGGGGTGGTTGGGCTGGCCCACGAAGCCCATCGAGGCCGACAGGTCGGCCGGGCCGATGAACACGCCGTCCACGCCCGGCGTGGCCGCGATGGCGTCGATGTTCTTCATGGCTTCCACCGTCTCGGCCTGCACCAGCAGGCAGGTCTGCGCGTTGGCTTCGTGCAGGTAATTGGGGTAGGCCTGCCAGCGCGAGGCGCGAGCCAGCGCGCTGCCCATGCCGCGGATGCCTTCGGGCGGGTAGCGCATGCCCTGCACCAGGCGCGCGGCCTGCTCGGCGGTGTCGACCATCGGCACCAGCAGCGTCTGCGCGCCGATGTCCAGGTACTGCTTGATCAGCGTGGTGTCGCCGACCGGAATGCGCACGATCGGCTGCGAGCGCTCGGCCTCGGGCTGTGCCGACCATGCGCTGGAAATGGCCTGCAGCTGCGCCAGCACCGAACGCACGTCGTTGGGCGCGTGCTCGCCGTCCACCAGCAGCCAGTCGTAGCCGGTGCCGGCCAGGATCTCGGCCGCGTAGCCGTCGGCCAGGCCGACCCACAGGCCGATCTGGGGCTTGCCGGCCTGCAGGGCCTGCTTGAAGGTGTTCAGGGGGGTGTGCATGGTTTTCTTTTCAGACAAAACGGAAAGCGATGGAGCCCAGGGGGCCGTAGTCGGCGTGGAAGGTGTCGCCCGGCACGGCGTTGGTGGGCCGCGTGAACGAACCGCCCAGCACCACCTCGCCGGCCTCCAGGCATTCGTCCCACGGCGCGAGCTTGTTCGCCAGCCACGCCACGCCGGTGGCCGGGTGGTTGAGCACGGCCGCGGCCACGCCCGACTCCTCGATCACGCCGTTCTTGTAGAGCAGCGCGCTCACCCAGCGCAGGTCGACCGCGTCGGGCTTCACCGGGCGTCCTCCCATCACGATGCCGGCGTTGGCCGCGTTGTCGGCGATGGTGTCGAACACCTTGCGCATGGCCTTGGTGTGGCGGTCGAACTGCTCGATGCGCGCGTCGATGATCTCGATGGCGGGCACCACGTAGTCGGTGGCGGCCAGCACGTCGAAGATGGTCACGTTCGGGCCCTGCAGCTTCTTGCCGAGGATGAAGGCCAGCTCGACTTCGATGCGCGGCGCGATGAAGCGCTTGAACGGAATGTCGCCGCCCTGCTCGAAGAACATGTCGTCCAGCAGCGTGCCGTAGTCGGGCTCGTCGATCTGGCTGGACTGCTGCATGGCGCGCGACGTGAGGCCGATCTTGTGGCCCTTGACGATGCGGCCTTCGGCGATCTTGTTCTTCACCCATTCGCGCGAGATGGCGTAGCCGTCTTCGATCGTCATCTCCGGGAAGCGCTTGGAGAAGTGCTCGACCTGCACGCGCGACTTCTCGCTTTCGTGCAGCTCGGCGGCCAGTTGGGCGATGGTGGCGGTGGAGAGCATGGCGGTCGTTTCAGGTCTTGTTGAACAGGGGATGCAGGTTGCTGTGCTTGCCGTCGTACACCTGCCCGGGGCTTTCGTCGATCTGCAGCGTGATGCCGATGTGGCGCTGCGCGAAGACGGGCGCGAAATGCGCGCGCACGTCGGCCAGCAGTTCGTCGCCGGCCTTTTTCTTCACGGCCTCGGAGCGGCCCGCGGCCATGCGGATGTTGAGGTACACGAAGGCGTAGTCGGCCTTGCCGTCGGCCACCGCGTAGTGCGCGGCGGGGTAGGCCAGCACGCGCGTGCCGCCGATGGGGAACACCGGCTTGTCGGCTTCGTCGCGCTGTTTCAGCATGGTGTCGGCCAGCGTGCGGCACAGCGCCGACATGTCGGTCTCGGCCTCGATGTTCGGCGTGTACAGAATCACCAGGTGGGGCATCGTCGTTCTCCGTTCATTCCACCGACATGGTCGCGGCCGTGCATGTCACCGCGAAGATCGGGATCGCCTTCATGTGGAAGATCTCGCCCTTGCCGCGCGCGGCCGCGGCCACGGTGATGAAGGTGCGGATCTCGAAGCCGCCCTGGCCCGCTTCGCGGTAGGTGGCTTCGTCGCCGTAGTCGTCCTGCGAGAGCAGGCCCTCGCGGTCGTTGGCGCACCAGCGCTTCATGAACTCGGCGTCCCACTCGGCGTTGACCTTGCCCGAGTCGGGCGTGGCCGGCCAGTGCGAGATGCCGCCCGTGCCCACCAGCGCAATGCGCTCGGGTGCCTTGTCGCAGGCGCGGCGCAGGGCCTCGCCGAAGGCCCAGGCGCGGTGCAGCGGCGTGAGCGGCGGGCCTTGGCAGTTGATGTTCACCGGGATCACCTTGGTGTCGAAGTTCGGCGTCAGGAAGTTCAGCGGCACCATGATGCCGTGGTCGAACTTCCATTCTTCCGCATAGGCCACGTCCACCGTCTGCATCACCTCGCGAATGAGGCGCTGCGACAGCGCGGCGTCGCCGGGAATGGTGTGCTTGTCGATGCCCAGCCACTTCGGGTCTTCGATCGGGCCTTCGTAGCTGTCGGCCATGCCGATGGCGTAGGCCGGCATGTTGTTCATGAAGAAGTTCGCGAAGTGCTCGGCCGCGATGACGATCACCGCGTCGGGCTTCGTCGCGCGCATCGCCTCGCCGAAGCGGTGGAACTGCGCGTGGAACTCGTCCTTCACTGCCGCGTCGGCCAGGTGCGCGCGGCCGGTGATGCCGGGGGCGTGGCTGCACACGCCTGCGAATACGAGACTCATACGCCCGCCACCTTTTCGTCTGTGCCTGTTGTCATTGCGTAGATTCCTGCACGCACCGGGCCGTACTTGCGTACACCTTCGCGCATGGCTTCGAGGTAGTCGGCCCACGGTATGCCGAGCAACGGCGCGAAGTGCATGAGCAACTGGCCGTTGCAACCCAGCACGTAGAGCTTGCCGATGTCGCCGCTGTCGATGGCCTCGCGCTCCTCGTCGGTGAAGTCGTAGGCGCCCAGCAGCGCGGTACGCGCGGCGCCGCCTTCGGCGTAGCGCCGCTGCGTTTCCTGCTCGCGGTTGAGCGCGAACAAGAACTTCTGCATCGCATAGAGGCTCATCGTTCAGCCCTCGATCTGGATGTTGGCCTTGCGGATCACGTCGCCGTACTTGGCAATCTCGCTCTGGATGAAAGCCGCGAAGCGCTCGGGCGTGCCCGACAGCGACGCGATGCCTCCCTTGTGGAAAGCCTCCGTCACCACCGGCCCCGCGAGCGCGCGGTTGACCTCGGCGTTCATGCGCTGCACCACGGCGTCGGGCGTGCCGGCCGGGGCCAGCAGGCCGTTCCACGAATTGGACTCGATGGGCACGCCCTGTTCGGCCAGTGTGGGTATGGCGGGCGCGTACTGCGAGCGCTGCGCGGTCGCCATGCCCAGCGCCACCAGCTTGCCGTTCTGCACGTGGCTGCGGAACTCGGGCCAGTTGCCGAACATCATCGTCACCTGGCCGCCGAGCAGATCGGTGAGGGCCGGGCCCTGGCCCTTGTAGGGCACGTGCACGATGTCCAGGCCCATCTGCAGCTTGAGCATCTCGCCCGACAGGTGCGCCGAGGTGCCGTTGCCGAAGGAGGCGAAGCTCAGCGTGCCGGGCTTGGCCTTGGCCGCGTTGCGCAGGTCGGCGAGCGTCTTCAGGCCGCTGTTCGGGTGCGTGGCCAGCACGTGCTCCGACATGCCCATGAGCGCGACCGGGCGCAGGTCTTTCTGCGTGTCGTAGGGCAGCTTGCGGATCAGCGTCTGGTTGGCCGCGAAGCTGTTGGCCACGCACACGAAGGTGTAGCCGTCGGGCGCGGCCTTGGCGGCGGCATCCACACCGATCACCGTGCCAGCGCCGGGCTTGTTGTCGACGATCACGGGCTGGCCCAGCGCCTTCGACAGCTCCACGCTCACGAGCCGCGTCACGAAGTCGGTGGTGCCGCCGGGCGTGAAGGGCACGATCACGCGGATCGGCTTGTTGGGCCATGCGGCCTGCGCGCGTGCCAGCGAGGGCAGGGCCGCGAATGCGGCCGCGCCCTGCAGCAGCGTGCGGCGCTTGGCGTTCACGCCACGCCCCAGTGCGGAATGTGGTGCGAGCCCATGGACACCGCCACGTTCTTCGGTTCGCAGAACACCTCGTAGCTCCAGGTGCCGCCTTCGCGGCCCGTGCCCGAGGCCTTGGTGCCGCCGAAGGGCTGGCGCAGGTCGCGCACGTTCTGGCTGTTGACGAAGCACATGCCGGCCTCCACGGCGGCGGCCACGCGGTGGGCCTTGCCGATGTTCTCGGTCCACACGTAGCTGCTCAGGCCGTACTGGATGTCGTTGGCCAGGCGGATCGCATCGGCCTCGTCCTTGAACGGGATCAGGCAGGCGACCGGGCCGAAGATCTCGTCCTGCGCGATCTTCATGCGGTTGTCGACGTCGGCGAACACGGTGGGCATCACGTAGTTGCCCTTCTTCACGCGGTCGGGCAGGTTCGAAGGGGCTTCGAGCCCGCCGCACAGCAGCGTCGCGCCTTCCTTGGGGCCCAGCTCGATGTAGCTGCGCACCTTGGCCAGGTGGGCCTGCGAGATCATCGGGCCGACGATGGTCTTCTCGTCGAGCGGGTCGCCCACGGTGATGCGCCTGGCGCGCTGCGCGAACCTGGCCGCGAAGTCCGCGTAGATGGACTGTTGCACCAGGATGCGCGAGCCCGCCGTGCAGCGCTCGCCGTTGTTGCTGAAGATCATGAACACGGCCGCGTCGAGCGCGCGGTCGAGGTCGGCGTCCTCGAAGATCACGAACGGGCTCTTGCCGCCCAGTTCCATGCTGAACTTCTTCAGGCCCGCGCTCTTCACGATGCGGTTGCCGGTGGCGGTGGAGCCGGTGAACGAGATGGCGCGCACGTCGGGGTGCGCCACCAGTGGCTCGCCCGCTTCCTTGCCGTAGCCGTGCACCAGGTTCAGCACGCCGGGCGGAATGCCGGCCTCCAGCGCCAGCTCGCCCAGGCGCGCGGCCGTGAGCGGCGACAGCTCGCTCATCTTCAGCACCGCCGTGTTGCCGAAGGCCAGGCAGGGCGCGACCTTCCAGGTGGCGGTCATGAAGGGCACGTTCCAAGGGCTGATGAGCGCGCACACGCCCACCGGGTGGAACAGCGTGTAGTTCAGGTGCGTGGGCGTGGGGTAGGTGTGGCCGTCCACCCGCGTGCACATCTCGGCGAAGTAGTAGAAGTTGTCGGCCGCGCGCGGAATCAGCTGCTTGCCGGTCTGCGCGATCACCTGGCCGCAGTCGTTGGTTTCGGTCTGCGCGATCTCGGGCACGTGCGCGGCGATCAGGTCGCCGAGCTTGCGAATGAGCTTGGCGCGTTCGGGCGCGGGCATGCCGGCCCACTTGGGAAAGGCTTCCTTGGCGGCGGCCACGGCCGCGTTCACTTCGGCTTCGCCGCCGGAGGCGACTTCGGCCAGCACTTCCTGCGTGGCGGGGTTGACGGTCTCGAAGTAGTCGGTGCCGGCAACGCGCTTGCCGTTGATGAGGTGGTCGATCTGTTGCATGGAGATGTGTCCGGTTCAGTCCAGTTTGATGTCGCGCGCTGATCAAGGCGTGCCATGTCTTGCGCTCGGTGCCGGTGTAGCGCGTCATTTCGGCGGCGTCGGCGGGGCGTGCTTCCCAGCCCGCGTCGTAGAGCTTCTGGCGCACGCCGGCGTCGGCCATGGCCTTCTGCAGCTCGGTGCCGAGCCGGGCCTGCACGTCCTTCGGCGTGGCCGCGGGCACCACCAGGCCTTGCCAGGTGTAGGCCTCGACGTTCGCGAAGCCGAGCTCCCTGGCGGTGGGAACGTTGGGCAGCTGCGGCACGCGCTCGGCCGACATGGCCAGCAGCGGCACCACCTTGCCGGCCTTCACGGCGCTCACGCCGCTGGGCAGGTCGAGCATCATCAGCGCGACCTGGCCGCCCATGAGGTCCTGCAGCGCGGGCGCGCCGCCCTTGTAGGGCACGTGCAGCATGGACACGCCGGCCTCGCGCTGGAACAGCTCGTACGCCAGGTGATGCGGGCTGCCGGTGCCGGGCGTCGCGATGCTGTACTTGCCGGGCGAGGCCTTGAGCGCGGCGAGCAGCGCCTTCGCGTCGGCGATGCCGGCGTTGGGCGCGGCCGTGATGATGAGCGGCGAGCGGCCCATCATGCCCACGAGCGCGAAGTCTTTCTCGGCGTCGTAGGGCAGCTTCTTGTAGAGCGCGGGGTTGTAGACCAGCACGCCGTTGTCGGCCGAGAACACGGTATAGCCGTCGCCCGCCGAACGCGCCACGTTCTCCGACGCGATGATCGCGCCCGCGCCGGGCTTGTTCTCGACCAGCACCGGCTGGCCCATCTGCTGCGAGACCTGCGCGCCCACGGTGCGCGCGAGAAAGTCGGTGCCGCCGCCGGCCGGGTAGCCGACCACCCAGCGCACGGGCTTGGCGGGGTAGGCGGTCTGCGCGGGTGCCGCGGCCGAAACGGCCAGCGCCAGTGCGACGGCCGTGAACTGGAGGAGCTTCTTGCCGGTGATCATGTCGTGTTGTCTCCGCTGATCTGTTGTGGGATGAGAAGGCGTGGCGGCGAAAAACTCAGGGCGCCGCGATGGTGTTGACGAGCGCGCCGATGTGTTCGATCTCGGTGACGATGACGTCGCCCGGCTTGCAATCGACCACGCCGTCGGGCGTGCCGGTAAGGATCAGGTCGCCCGGCGACAGCGTCATGAAGCGGCTGAAGTACGCGATGAGGAAGGGCGCGTCGAAGATCATGTCGCGCGTGTTGCCCTGCTGCGTGACCGTGCCGTTGACGGTGGTGCGCAGCGCGAGCGCCATCGGGTCGGCCACGTCGGCCGCGTCGACGAACCACGGGCCCAGCGGCGTGCAGGTGTCGCGGTTCTTCACGCGCAGGTTGGGGCGGTACCAGTTCTCCAGGTAGTCGCGGATGGCGTAGTCGTTGGCCACCGTGTAGCCGCCGATGAAGTCGTAGGCGTCGTCGCGCTTCACGTGCTTCGCGGTCTTGCCGACCACGATGGCGAGCTCGCATTCGTAGTGCATGAACTGCACGTCGGCCGGGCGGTGCGTTTTCTGGCGGTGGCCGATGAGCGCGCTCTGGCCCTTGACGAACACCAGCGGTTCCTCGGGCGCCTTGAACTCCAGTTCCTTCGCATGGTCGGCGTAGTTCAGGCCCAGCGCGAGGATGGTGCGCGGGCGGGCCGTGGGCGCGAGCGGCGGCAACCACACGAGCTGTTCCTGCGGCACCACGCGGCCGTCGTCCAGGCGCACGGCCGCGTCGGGCTGGCCGTTGAATTCGTGGGCGGTGCCGGTGTGCTCGCGGCCTTCGTAGATGACGCGTGCGTGCTTCATGCGGCTTCCTTCACCAGCGTGTTGGCCAGGGCCTCGAAGCCCGGCGCGGAAATGTCGATGCGGTCGCCGGCGCGTGCCAGCGGGCGGCCCAGGTCGCAGCCGAGCATCAGCACGTCGCCGTGCGCGAGCGTCATGAACTCGCCGACGTCGGCCAGCAGCTGCTGCGCGGGGCGCACGAGCCGGGAGAAGTCGAGCGACTGCTTCAGTTCGCCGTTGATGCGCACCTCGACGCGAAAGCTCGCGGCGTCGGCCACGTCCTGCGCGTCGCGCAGCACCGGGCCGATGCCCAGGAAGCCGTCGACGCACTTGAACTTCACCGGCGGGCGGAAAAAGCTCGCGTGCGGAATCGACAGGTCGTTCATGAGCACGAAGCCTTCGACGTCGCCCTCGGCGCCGATCACCATGCCGATGCTCGCGCCGACTTCCACCTCGGGCACGTCCGCCGGCACGGCGATGGCGCTGCCGTGCGGGCTCCAGGTGTTGGCCGTCTTCACGTAGAGCACGGGGGCCTTGGGCGGCGCCTTGTAGGGCGGCTGCGTCATCTGCGGCGCGAGCGCGTCGACCTCGGCGCGAAAGTTCAGCAAGGTGCCGTACACCGTGCCGGTCGGCAGGAAATGGGGTGTGCTCATGGTGCGGGTTGTTCCAGTGCGATCAGTTCGTCGAGCAGCCCGTAGAGCTGCGCGAGCTTGGCCTTGCCGAGGGACTTTTCCATCCACTCGTAGTGCGCCTCGATGCTGGTGCCCAGGCGCTTCACCAGCTTCATGCCGTGCGGCGTGGCCTCGACCACGGTGCGGCGCTGGTCGGCCGGGTCGCGGGCGCGGGTGATGAGGTTGTCGCGCTCCATGCGCGCGAGCACGCCGGTGAGGCTGGGGCCGAGGATGAAGGCCTCGCGCGCGACGCGGCCGGTGTCGACCGCGCCGTGTTCGCCCAGCACGCGCAGCACGCGCCATTGCTGGTCGGACAGGGCGTGCTCGCGCAGGCTGGGCCGGGTGTGGGCCATCACGGCTTCGCGGGCCTGCAGCAGCAGGCGCGGCAAATTGCGGTGCGTGAATGTCGTGCTCAAGAGGCGTCTCTTTCGAAATTACTTAACATGTTAAATGAATTGCCGAGGCTTTCCTAGCGGTCTGTTTCATCGCTTCACAAACCTAGGGTATGCACGGATGAGCCGTGCGCCGCGCACGCGAGCGCACCCGCTTCGGCGGGGTTCAGTGGATCGCTGCGGATCTCTGCGGATCTCAGCGGATTTCAGCGAGCGGCGGGCGGCTCGCGGCGGCGCCGGTCGGCCTTGGGCAGATCGGCCGCGGCCACCATGGCCTCGCCGCGCGCATGCAAGCGCCGCAGCATGTCGTCGAGCAGCGCGACCTCGTGGGTGTCCAGTGCGCCGAGCAGTTCGGCGTTGATGCCCGAGACCAGCGGGTACAGCTGTGCGTGGAGCTTGCGGCCCGGCGCGGTCAGCCGCAGGCGCACATGGCGGCGGTCGCCGGCGGGCTGCTCGCGCGACACCAGGCCCTTCTCGACCAGCGAGCTCACCGCGCGCGAGGTGCGCGCCCGGTCGAGCTGCGCGTGCTCGGCCAGTTGCGACGAGCCCAGCGCGCCGTGGCCCGCGAGCGTGGCGATGAGCCGCCATTCGCGCCGCGTGATGCCGAAGCGTCCTTCGCACAGGCGGATCACCATGCTGCCGGCCACCGACAGCAGGCGGCTGGTGCGATAGAGCAGCAGGTCGTCGAGCGTGCGCGGCGGCGCGTGCATAGGGTTTGTCCCGGCAATGATTGATTAGATGAATCAATTGTCGGCCCTCTACAGTGGCCGCGACCCATCGCCGTGCGCCTCGCCCGGCGCGCACCACGGAGACAAGGACGGATGACCACAGCAACCCCGCAGCCCCTGTATCACCCGAGGCGCCGGCGCGTGCTCGCCGCGCTCGGCGGCGTGGCCCTCGC
>NZ_MOWM01000081.1 GCF_016082275.1 Variovorax sp. E3 | reverse complement strand
ATGCCCCGCTGAACCCCAAGGCGATCAAAACCAGCGGCCCCAGGCAGCAGGCCGACGCAAGAATGGCGGCCAGCCCACCGGCGAAGAGCGCGCCGCGCCCGTTTTGTGGTTCAGACATACGCTTGTCCTTTCAAATTTGGTTTGGATAGCTTAAGCTTACTTCCGTAGTTATGTACGGAGTCAAGCGATATGCAAATTAATTTTGAGAATCTGACCATTGGCGTTTTTGCCAAGGCGGCCGGGGTCAATGTGGAGACCATCCGGTTCTACCAGCGCAAGGGCCTGCTGCCGGAGCCAGACAAGCCCTATGGCAGCATTCGCCGCTATGGCGAGGCGGATGTAACACGAGTGCGGTTCGTGAAATCGGCCCAGCGGCTGGGCTTTAGCCTGGACGAAATCGCCGAGCTACTGCGGCTGGAGGATGGCACCCATTGCGAGGAAGCCAGCGGCCTGGCCGAGCACAAGCTCAAGGATGTGCGCGAAAAAATGACTGACTTGGCGCGTATGGAGTCGGTGCTTTCCGAACTTATGTGTGCCTGCCACCTGCGGCAGGGGAATGTTTCTTGCCCGCTGATTGCTTCACTGCAAGGGAAGAAAGAACCGCGCAGTACCGACGCGGTGTAGCCAAGGGAACTACGCCTAAGCGTGCTTTATTTTCCGTTTTCTGAGGTGACGTCAACCGTCAGAAAAAACCGTGCGGCCGACTTTTGATAATTCGTGCTATCGCCTTCTGAAAATGACATCTTGCCTGGGAAGTAGCCGTTGCGGCTGGTCATGGGTTCCTCCGGTCATTTTGGGTATAGGCAATTTGGCCCCTCATGCTACCCCCGGCCAAGAAGTCCGTCAGCGGATTCATCTTGCGGGTCGTTTTGCCTGGTCTAAATGGCTGTTGTGGATCTCATCGTCAGAAATGGCGATGCTGTCAAGGGAAGCCGGCCGGGCCTGCATCGTCGGAACTGGCGATGGTCGACCAGCGCCGGCGTGCATCGTCGGAAACGGCGATGCTGCAGCTCGACGTGCGCTGGCCTGGTGGCATCGTCGAATGCGGCGATGCTCGAGCAAAAAGCCGCCTCGGGGTTCGAGGCGGCGGGCAATACACAACAATGTTTAGCGGCTGAAACTGCGCGACCGTTCCCGGTCACGTGCTGCCTTCTCCCTGAACTGCTCGGCGAGCTTCTGCGCTTTGGTTTCTTTATCGGCCACATTGAGCGGTCGGTCTTGCTGCTGCCCCGCACGCTCCTGGCGCTGCTCCTGCTGTTGCCGGCGGCCTTCCTCGATCAGCACCTGGCCCACGGCTGCGCCGACCTGGCGTTTGAGGCCGTCGCGGCCCAGCTCGCTCTTGTTCGCCAGGTCGTTGAAGTCGGTGAAGCCCTTGGGGTTCGCCTGCTGCTCGCCCGGCGCGAAGATCGGGAAGATGGCCTTACCGCCTACGGCCTTCGCGGCTTCCTCGGCCTTGGCGCGGCCGGGGTTGTGGCCGCGCTCGATCTCCTGGGCCTTGTCGTCGTCGCCGGCGATGACGATGGGCTTGTCGGGGAACTTCTCGCGCAGGGCGCGCGCCACGTGCGGCAGGTTGCCCGAGTCGAAGGCGGCCACGGTGGCATGGCCCAGCCCTTCGGCCAGGCTGGCCGCCGTGGCGTAGCCCTCGGAGATCACCAGCGCCGGCGCTGCGGCCAGCGCATCCATGCCGCCGACCGGGTGGAAGCATCCTTCCTTCTTGCTGTCCTTGGCGAACCGCTTGGTGCCGTCCTCCTGGATGTACTGCATCGTCACTGCTTGCCGTCTGCGTCGAAGGCGGGGATGTAGGTTTTCTGGCCCTCGCGGTCGGTGAACACGCCGGCGTGGGCCTCGATGCCCTTGGCTTGCAGGTACGGCGTCGGCTGCTCGACCGGCACAAGGTCGGCCATCTGGCGGCCGACGCGCTGCGCGGTGGCTTCCTGGAGCTTGTCTTGCTCTGCGGCACGCTGGGCCAGTTTTTCGGCCGCTTCGGCTTGGAGCTTGGCCTTCTCTTGATCGCTGAGGGCATAGCCCTTGCTCTTCCAAGTAATGTCCACGCCGGTTTTGTTGTTGATGATGCGCCCTGCGGGGTGCCCGTCCAGGTGCCCAACATAGAAACCATCGAGCGCGCCTTTCTTGCCACCCTCGACAGGCACGCGGTGCCGCTTGCCGTCCATGATGGGATGCTCGCCCTGAACCACCAGGCCGGCATTGCGCATCGCCTCGCCGAACTCTTCCCTTGGCGTCATGGCCGGCCCTTGCTGGGTCGGCACGTTGTCGGGCAGCCAGCGTTGCAGCTTCGCCATGTCACCACGCGGGCCGACATACCAAGACTTTGCAGCCTTGTCCCAAAGCGCGCCGGCTGCTTTGGCCGCCTGGCGTTGCTCGTAGGGCACGGCAAGGTATTGACGCTTCTGCTCGGGCTTCTGTGCGGTAGCCTGGCTCTGGGTAGCCTCTTGCGTTGAGCGCGGCTCTACGGCCGCCGTAGCGCCCCCCTGCGCCCACTTAGTGAACGGGGCAGTTTCAACCCCCGGCGGCACATACCAGGACTGCTGCTGACGATCCCAGCGCGCCCCGAGCGACTTGGCTTCGTCTTTCTCCTTGTACGGCACGTTGATGTAGTGCCGCTCGGCTTTCTCGGCCTGCGGTTGTTGCTGCGCCTGCTGCCGCTCGCGCTCCTGGCGCTCCAACTCTGCGGCTCGCCGCTGTGCTTCGGTATCGTTGAGGAAAGCGGTCGCCTCGGCTGCCTTTCGCGCCTCTTTAGCCGCTGAAATGTCCTCGTCGGTAGCGTTGGGGTCGTTGCTTACTCGCTCTTCATGCACGCGGGCCAATTTCGCGGCGCGCTCGTGTGGATCATCAGTGCCCAGCGCATCTACCAGGTGCAGGCGCTCGGCCAGCTCTTGGGCCTGCGCCTCTGTACGGGTGCCAGCAACGAAGGAATAAGCGTCCTCGCCGAATTGAGCATCAGCCTTGCGGGCGAAAACCTGGAACGCCTGCGGCTCGATGCCAGCCTGGGCCGCATCAATAGTCTGGCCGTCCTGTTCTGCCACGCCGACAATGCGCAGCTCGCCGCTCCAGTCCGCCGGCAGTTCAACGCCAAGGGATTGATGGGTCGCGGCCGTGAATGCCTGGGCGTCGATCTCGCCTGCCGCAAGCTGACGCCGGGCGGTGGCGGCCTGCTCGATGCCCTGAACAACATCGGCCGGATGGGCGGCCAGCAGCTCGGCCGCCAAGTCTTTCGGGGAAGTCATATTTACCTCAATGTCAGCAACGGCCGTGCGCTTCTGGTAAAGCTGTTCGGCCTTCTCGACAAACTCCTGCGCAAGCCCCTTGCGCTCCAAGTAAGCGTTACTCATCTCGGAATAGTCCGGGTCGATGCCGAACACGGCCGACAGGCGATCATGTGCAACTTCATAGAAACGCTCGGGGTCGTGTCCGGTGACACTGCCAACGGTGGTAAGCGCACGATCTCGAAGGGCTTGCTCCAGGCTATCGCCTTGGAACGCCTCGTAATGGCGAAAGCTCACGTCCGGGTTGTTCAGCACCTCGCCAATGTCCACGGCCAGCGCCTTAACTGTGGTCGCTTCTTCTTGCGCCTGGTCTAAGGTGGTGGCCTTCAACACGGTAAAGGTGCGCTCTTCACCCTCGCGCCCCACATAAACAAAAGCACCCTCGTTGGTCTTGGCGATGCCCTGCCAATCCTCGGGCATCATGTCTGCGGTATCCCACTTGCGCAGCATGCCGATGCTGTCAAAGAAGGCTTCGGGCTGCTGGGTCTGCTGCTGGGTCTGCTCCTGAACCTGCTTCTGCTCGAACGCCAGCACGTAGTCGTGAATCTTCTCGGCGTCGGCAGCAGCTCGGAACACCTCCATAGGCTCGTCTTGCAATACCTTGATCCAGGATGCGACATAGGCCGCGTGCTGGCCCGGATCGTGACCGATGCCCAGCTCATCGCCGAGGATCATGGAAGCGATCTCGGCGCGTAGTTCTTCCTTGGCGTAACCCTCACTGCCGAACGGGTGCGCCATGTCGCGGTCAAGGCGGGACGGGTGCCCTGTCCAGTGGCCCAACTCATGCAGGGCCGTCGCATAGTAGCGGTCGGCGCTGGGGAACTGGCCGCGCTCTGGCAGGGTGATGCTATCGGTCGAAGGCCGGTAGAAAGCCCGATCTCCAGGCGCGTGTGTGATCTTCGCGCCCGAAGCATTCAGAATGTGCTCGGCACGCTCGACGGCATTCCATGTCTGTTCCTTCGGCGGGGTGAGTGGCGGCAGGCCGTCGATCTGCTCGGCGTTGAACACGGTCGCAAAGAACACGCGCGGCCGCTCCAGCATGACGGTTTCTTTAACAGGCTGCCCCTTTGCATCAAGGACGGGCCGGCCGTTGTCGTCCAATTTGTCTTGCTCTTCGCTGAACTTCCAGTATTGAACTGGCGTGCCCTTCTCACCACGGCGAACCTGAGCACCTACGGCGGCGGCTTGTTTGTAGGTCATCCAGCGTCCATCACTACGGCCTTGGGCCATCAGGTGAATAGCGTTGATACCCTTGTACCGCTTGCCAGTCGTCGGGTTGAAGGGCAAATAGGCGTTGGGTTGCCCTGGCTCCCACGGCCTTTGCCACGGTGCGGTGCCGGCCTTGAGCTGCTCGATCAGCTTTTCGGCCACGACTTCGTGAAACGGCTTCTTCGGCTCCATGTTCTCGTCCCTTCGGAATAGCTCGTTGAATTGAGGGAAGTTCTGCTGTGTCCGGGAACGGTCGCGCAGGCCCTGGGCGACCATGCACACGATGTTGTGCAGGTCGTCGGCCTGCATGGGCCGCACGCGGGCGATGCAGGTTTCCGTGAATGACTGTTGGCCGCGCTGCTGCACCTGGTCGGCGACCTGGTGCTGGCTCGGCTCGATGCCCTCGCAGTGCAGGGCAAACACTTCCTCGGCGCGCACGTCCAGGGACTGGCCGGCATAGCGCCGGTTCACGTCATCCCATAGCGGCTTGAGGGTGGGTTCGTTGCGGGCGGCCGCCAGGCCGTCCAGCAAGGCGCGCTTCTCGCCCGGCGCGAAGGTGTTGGCCCCGTAGTGGCCTAGCACCTCGTGCCGCAGCGTCATCAGTAGGTCGCCGGCGCTCTCGACGTTCTGCAAGGGCACGTCCACGCGGCCACGGTAGGCGCGGCCGGCGTGCAGCGTCTCCTTGGGCACGTAGCCGCCCTTCATGTCGGCCGGCACCTCGGCCGCTCGCGGCCCGTACAGCTCGGCCGCGTCCTCGCGGAACTTGTAGGCCAGCTCCAGCGCGCCGGGGTAGTCGCGGACGAAAGCCCGCGTCACCCCTTGCGCCTCGGCTTTCGTGATCGGCATGGGTCAGCCCTCCGACGCCTTGCGCGCGGCGGCCTGGGCAACCGTCTCGCCGGGCCGCAGGTCGTACAGCTCGCGGGCGTTCGTGGTGGTGATGAACGGCGGGATGTCGGCGCTCGGGCCTTCGTCGTCCAGGAATGCCGGCTCCAGCGCGCCATCGACTTCCACCAGGTCGTCGCCGCTCGCGGCGGCGTCCTGCTCGGACAGCGCGTCCTCCACGAACGCGCCCACGCGCTCGGCTTCGTCGGGGTCGAACTCGACCTGGAAGCCGGGCGTCAGCGCGTCGGCCATCTTCTCGCGCACGGCCTCGCGGCCGGCGGCGGCGTCGTCAACCGGCGGCAGGACGGCCAGCGGCTCGTCGTGGGCGGCGGTGTTGGTGGTGGTTTGCTCGTTCATGGTCGATCTCCTTCGCTGTGGTCATTCGGATGCCGGGCCGTTGCGGCCCTTGCTGTAGTCGGGCCGACCCTTGAGGTCGGGGTAGGTCTGCTTGCATGTGGGGAAGTTGCTGCAACCCCACCAGAATTGCCCCTTCTTCTTGCTCGGCCGGCGCGACAAGCCGCTGCCGCAGGCCATGCACTTGTGAAGGGATGACACCGGCGCGGCTTCCTTGCCGCCGGCGATGGTCACGGCTCCGCTGTTGGCCTTCGCCACCTGGTCGCGGATGAACGTCTCTTGCTTCGTGATGAAGGCGTCCAGGGCGACCGTGCCCTGCTCGACGCCTTTCAGCATCCGCTCGTAGAGCGCGGTCAGCACCGGGCTTTTCACAACCTCGGGCAGCGCGTCGATGACGCTGCGGCCGAGGGTCGTGCTGATGATCTGCTTGCCTTTGACGGCCAGGAACTCGCGCCGCTTCAACTCGGAAATGATCGACGCGCGGGTGGCCGACGTGCCGATGCCGTCGCCCTCGCGCAGCATCTTCTTGTGCTCGGCATCGCTGACGAACTTGTGGATGTTCTCCATCGCGCGGATCAGCGTGCCCTCGGTAAAGCGCGCTGGCGGCTTCGTCTTGGCGTCCTTGCGGGTGGCGTCCGTGCAGGTCACGGCGTCGCCCTGGGCCATCGACGGCAGGGCCTGCGTGCCGCTGTCGTCGTCCTCGTCCTTCTCGCCTTCCTCGTCGGCCTGGCTGTACACGTCACGCCAGCCGTTGCGCGTGACTACCTTGCCGCTCGCGGCGAAGTTCTCGCCCGCGATCTCGACGCCCACGGTGGTCTGCATGTACTCGTGCAGCGGGTAGAACTGCGCCAGGTAGGCGCGCACGATCAGGTCGTAGATGTTGCGCTCGCGCTCGCTGAGGGCGGCCTTGCTGCCCTTCTGCATGGTCGGCACGATGCCGTGGTGCGCGGTGATCTTCGAGTCGTCCCACGTCTTGGACTTGATACGCGGATCGGCACCATCGACCAGGCGGGCCAGTTCGGGGTTGACGTGCTTGATCGCCTCCAGCACGCGCGGCGCGTCGGCGTGCTGCGACTCCGGCAGGTAGGCGCAGTCGGTGCGCGGGTACGAGGTCAGCTTGTGCGTCTCGTAGAGCGCCTGGCAGGTGTTCAGCACGTCCTCGGCGCTGTAGCCGAACTTGGCCGAGGCCAGTGCCGTAATGTCGGACAGGGCGAAGGCCAGCGGCTGGTTCTGCTTCTTGGCCTCCTGTTTGTACGCGGCGATGGTGCCCGGCTGGCCCTTGACGGCGGCCACCAGGCGTCGGCGACGGCGGTATCGATAAGGCGGCCTTCGCTGTCCAGGCCGGCTTGATCCTCCTTCGCCTTCCATGCGGCGGCGAAGCTGCCGCCGGCGTGCTGCACCACCGCCCGGATGGTGTGGTACGGCACGGCCTTGAATGCCTCGATCTCGCAGTCGCGGGCGACCACGAGGGCCAGCGTCGGCGTCTGCACGCGGCCCACGGTCAGCAGGGCGCGCGAGCCGCCGCGCTGCGCGCGCAGCGTGTACGCGCGGCTGAGGTTCATGCCGATCAGCCAGTCGGCGCGCTGCCGCCCGCGTGCAGCGTCGGCCCAGCCTGCATAGGTGGTGTTCTCCTTCAACGCGGCCAGGCCGCGCTTGACGGAAACGGAGTCCTGCGCGCTCACCCAAAAGCGGCGCACCGGCTTGCTGTTGCGGAAGTGCTCCAGCACTTCGTCAACCAGCAACTGGCCTTCGCGGTCGGGGTCGCCAGCGTTGACGATCTCCTTGGCCTCCTTGAGCAGCTTGCCGATCACGGCGAGCTGCTTCTTCGCGTCGTCCTTGGGCTTGAGAATCCATCTCTCGGGGATGATGGGCAGCT
Organism: Variovorax sp. E3; assembly: GCF_016082275.1. GTDB lineage: Bacteria > Pseudomonadota > Gammaproteobacteria > Burkholderiales > Burkholderiaceae_C > Variovorax. The sequence goes on along the minus strand of NZ_MOWM01000081.1, from coordinate 23,784 downwards.
CATCGACGCGCCAGACCTTCTTGCCGGACTGGCCGCGCGGCACGTCATCGGGCGTGTACTCGTCGGGGTCGGCCTGTTCGAGCATGTGCCCGAAGCACCAGGTCACTTTGTCGGTGCCGCACTCGATGAAGCCGTCGCCCTTGCCGGTCGCGCCCAGCTCGCCGGCGATGGCCTTGGCGACGGACGGCTTTTCTGCGATGAAAAGGCGCATGGTGTGTCTCCCTACCAGGTGATGACCGGACGGATCACGGTCTTGATTTGCGAACGATTGATCGGGCCGAAGTAGCGGCCGTCGAAGGATGTGGCGCTCACGTCCGACATAAGCAGCACCTCGGAATTGCCGAGCGTGTAGCTGCTGGACTGGTAGCGCGGCAGCGGCCGCCCGGCCTTGTCGGCCTTGATCGGCGCGCTGAGGGGCAGCAGCTCGCCGTTGACGCGCACGCCGTCATCGGCGACGGCCACGGCATCGTCTTTAGCGGCTAAAACGCGCTTCATCATGTAGCCGTAGCCGCCCTGGCAGAAGCCGGCCCCGATGTAGCCCCTTTCCTTGGCGTCGTCGAACACGCCGAGCTGCGGCGGGCAGAAGAGGACGTAGGCCCCCTTCTCCACCGGCGCGCTGCTCGTCCAGTACAGGCCGACCGGAATGCTCTTGGTGGTGTTCACGCGGGCACCGGCGGCATAGCCGCCGGCGGCCAACAGCAGGGCAGCCACGCCCGCGATGGCGACGCCTGCCGCGATGCGTTTCAGGATGCGGCTCATATCGTGATGCCCTCCCCTTCCGTCTCGGCCTGTGCGACGGCGCGCAGGCGGTCGCTGACCTTGGGCGCGGGAATCGCGGCGCGTGCCAAGAACACCGGGTCTTTGAAGTACAGGGGTTGCTTGCCGTAGATCGCCGGGTAGCCCGCGACGTAGATCACCATGTCGCCGGCTTCTTCGATCTCGCCCTGGGCGTTCTTCTTTGGCCCCGGCATGCGCAGGCATTCGTCGGGCGTCAGCAAGGGCCGCTGCACTTCCTGGTAAGTGCGCGACACCTGGCCCAGCATCGCCGCCGTGCGGCGGCCGCTGGTCGTGATCTGCTCCTTCACCACGGTGGTCTGCCCGGTGAGGCGGGACAGGTGTTCGGCCGTCTCGACGCGGTTGGGCGGATAGGCGTTCTGCACGTGGCAGTTCGACGTGATGCTTTCGTCGTGGCCGTAGCCCGTCTCGCGGCTCTTGAGCTGGTTAATGTCCTGGCAGATGAGGTAGCACTTGATGCCGTAGCCGGCCACGAAGGCCAGCGACTCTTGCATGATCTCCAGCTTCCCGAGGCTCGGGAACTCGTCCAGCATCATCAAGAGCCGGTGCTTGTAGTGCGCCACCGGACGGCCGCCCTCGAAGTCCATCTTGTCGGCCAGCAGGCGCACGATCATGTTCACCATGACGCGCACCAGCGGCCGCAGGCGGGCCTTGTCGTTGGGCTGGGTGACGATGTAGAGGCTTACCGGGTCGTCCTCGTGCATCAACTGCTTGATGCGGAAGTCCGACCGGCTGACGTTGCGCGCCACCACGGGGTCGCGGTACAGGGCCAGGTACGACTTGGCCGTGGACAGCACCGATCCGGCTTCTTCCTCTGGCCGATCCATCATGTCGCGTGCCGCCGAGCCGATGGCGTGATGGTTCTGGCCGTCTACGTGCCCGTAGGTCGCCATTTCCATCCAAAGCTCGCCAATGTCCCGGTTCGGGTCGGCCAGCATCGCATCGACGGACGGGAGCGTGGCGGTGCCGCCATCGTCCTTGGCCTTGTACAGCGCGTGCAGGATCACGCCGACCAGGAGCGCGAAGGCGGTCTTCTGCCAGTGCGAGTCCAGGCCCTTGCCGTCCGGGTCAACGATCAGCGTGGCAAGGTTCTGCACGTCGCCCACTTCGTATTCGGTGCCGAGGCGGATTTCGTCCAGCGGATTCCAGCAGACGCCGCCCGAGGTGCTGGCCGGCTCGAAGCGCAGCACTTTGTTCTTGGCGTGCTTCTGCCGCCAGCCGGCGGTCAAGGCCCACAACTCGCCCTTCAAGTCGGTGATGACGCTGCTCGCGCCCCACGACAGCAGCGTCGGCACCACCAGGCCGACGCCCTTGCCCGAGCGCGTGGGCGCGTAGGTCAGCACGTGCTCGGGGCCGCTGTGCCGCAGGTAGAAGAAATTGCCGTCCTTGTCCTGCCAGCCGCCCACGTACACGCCGGTGGCCGTGGGTGCGGCCTTGCCGGTGACGATCTCCAGGACGTTGCGCTCGCGCGGCAGCAGGCCGGCCGCCTGAATGTCCTTCTTCTCGGCCCAGCGGGCCGAGCCGTGCAGGTACTCGTTCGCCTTCGAGCTGTTGGACGTGACGACCTTCGCCACGGCCACGCCCAGCAGCCCCACGGTCGAAACCAGCATCCCCATGCTGCCGGCGTTCATGATCTCGTCCGGGTACTGGCTGTACCACTTGTACGTCCAGTGCAGGATCGACCAGGGCGCGTACACGTGGCCCACGTTGGGGCCGAGGGTCGCGTGATAGGCGAACGTGTGGGCGAAGAACTGCGTCGCGGCCTGGAGGCCGCCGACCATCGAGGCCGCGCCCAGCACCGGCAGCAGCTTGCTCGGCTTCGGTTTGGCGGTTCGGACTTGCGGCCCTACCGCGTTGTTCATCTTGATCTTCATCTACTCCTTCCTTTCGACGTTTTGATGGAGCCTTTCGCGGTGATCGAGACGGCATCGCCGACCGCGATGCGCGTCAAGCGCCGGGCCGTGGCCTGGTCGATGGGCATAACCATGACCTCATCACCTCGCTTCAAGAGGGCCAGCGCCTGGCCCTCGATAGTCCTGGTGCCCTGGAACGAGAGCGCACCATCACCGGCAGTATATCGGGAATGCTTCGGTATATCGAAACCTTTTAGGCGCTTCGCCTCGCGCTCGGCGATGTACTTGTCGGCGGCCGCGACGCCCGGCGGCGTCTGGCCTACTCCTGTTCCTGTCCGAGAAATTCCCCGTCGCAGTGCGTGATCTGGTTGGGTTCCTTGCTGCTCCACGTGACGAGGAACATCACGCGGCAATAGCACTTCACTTCCGCCGGCGATGCGAACCACACCGAGTTCGGACAGTGCTCGCAAACGGTGCTGGCTTTGGGGCGGCGGTTTTCTTCCAAGGCGTCCAACGTCGGGCTTCCGGTGGACGTTGGCGGCGTGAATGCCGGCGTCGGCGCGGTCGCCACGGCCGGCGGCTGGCCGGCCGTCGCCTGCTCGGGCGACGGCTGCGGCTCCGGTAGCGTGCTGGTCGGCAGCGGGCCGCTGTCCAGGGCCGCCAGCGCCGCGTCCAGTTCGTCCTCGATGCTCTGGTCTTTCGGTTCGCTCATGGGTGTTCTCCTTGTTCAAAAGCGCCTGCCGCCGGCTCTCAAGAGCCGGATCGGTGAAGGTGATGGGTAGCTGGGAATCGACGGCGGCGCGGATCATCTGCGCCTTGAACTCCACCGTGCCGTTGACGGTGATCCGGTTGCCGTAGCGTTGCATCGCCAGGCGCAGGGCTTCTTGCAGCCCTTCGCGCGTGGCCTCGCGGGAGACTTGCAGGCGGTCGCCGTCATCGCGCACGGCGCTCATGCCGGCGCGGAAGATGATCGTCCCCTTCTTCGTGATGTTGTCCACCGCCGGCGCGTGGCCGGGCTTCGCATGGCCCTCGCCCCGGATAGTGTTGCCCTTGAGGCCCTGGGCCGCCTCGCGGGCGCGCAGGGCGGCCAGGGCGTCGGTGCTGCCGTGCTGCGCCTCCTTCTTGAGCCAGTCGGCCCACGTGCGCCGGCTGTGCTCGGCATAGAGCGCGGTGCGCTCCTGCTGGAACTGCTTGTTGATCGCCTGGATTTCGCTGCGCAGGGCCTTGCTCGCCTGGGCGTACAGCAGCTTCTTGTTCGCGCGGCCCTCGCCGACCACCTTGATCGTGGCGCGGCGCAGGCGGTTCGACCTCTTGGCCGCCTCGATCAGCCGATCCTTGCGATGCCGGGCGCGCTCCAGGGCCTGGGCGCGCGCCGTGGTCAAGCTCTGCTGCTCGGCCTTGTACTTCGCGTACAGCTCCACGGTGTTGACGCGAAGGCGGATGGGGTCTTTGCGGTACTGCCGCTTCGCGGTGGTTTGCGCCTGCCGTTCGGGCGAAGCCTCGAACGGGCCAAGCCGCGCCTCCAGGCTCGGCTTGGAAAGGTCGCGGGCTACTGTGCTCGCCTTCACCATCGTTCCGTCGCCGGCCTCGAACACGAGGCCATTGGCACGGACGCGCAGTTCCAATCCGTTGTCGCGCATGACCTGGTGCAGTTCCTGCCAGGACTGCGCGCCCTTGATCTCGTCCAGGCACTCGCGCTTGATCCAGCCGACCAGGCTTTCAACGCCGGCATGCCGCTCCATGTCGGCGGCCCGGCCCTCCGCGCCGCGCTTGCGCGGCTCGTGGTTGTCGCGCTCCAGGCCGTAGTCGCGCTCCAGGGCCGTGCAGAGTTCCGCCAGCGCCCGGTGCGGGTAGTACGGCTCGTGCATCGTGTGCCGCGTCGGGTGAATCTTGTTGATGGCGATGTGGATGTGCAGGTTGTCGGTGTCGTTGTGGACGGCACTGATTCGCTGATGCTCGCCATAACCCAGCCCGGCGCAGATGCGTTCCTCAATCGCGCGCAAGGTGTCGGCGCTGGGCTGCTCGCCGGCCCGGAAGCTGACGATCAGGTGGTAGGTCTTGTCGCCCTTCGCGCGGGTGTTCGTGTGCTGGGTCGCCAGCACCTCCGTGATGGCGTCCTGGATGGAACCGGCTTCGCAGTTCGTCGCCTGCACGTGGCCCAGCCGGTGGTCTTTGCTTTGGGCGTCGGTGATGTAGTTCGCCAGGCCCGCGAAGTCGCTCTTGCCAGGCGAGCGCATCGGCACGTGCTTGGCGATCATGACCGCCCCTCCGGCTTTTTAGCCGCTAAAGAAGTCAAGGCTCGGCCCTCGGCTGAACCACGGCCTTCATGATCCGGCTCATTTCGTCCTGGGTGGCCTCGATCCGGCCCAGCAGGGCCAGGATGGTCGCCTCGCCGAACTGGAGCGTTCGCACGTCATCGGTCAGCCAGAGCTTGAGCAGGCCGCCAAGGCGGCCAAGGTCGCCGTTGACGCGCACCAGCTCGCGCACGTGCTGGTAGTCCATGACGCCCTTGATCTGATAGCCCTGGCCCACGTCGCGCAGATAGCGCGCCACGCTGACGCCCGCCCTCTTGGCGTTCGCCTCGATCTCGTCTTTCTCTTCGGGGAACACCGGCACCCGCAGGTGCTGCCGCCGCCGGCGGCCGTGTTCCTTTTCGTCGTTCTCCATGCCTCGCCTCGTCTCTCATGCCGGCGGTAGCCGGCTGCCTCGCAGAGCAGGATGACCCGTTGAGCGCCACCGGCGCGAATAAGGGACAGTGAAGATAGATAACCGGCTCGTCGGTTAGCTAACTTCACACATCCTGCCCGCCTTACGGCGTTAATAACACCAAGGAAAGTCTACACCAGCCATTACGATTTATCCGCAACTATCGCGCTATCAGGCCGCAAAAGCAGCAACGGATATAGCGAAACCCGCCACAATGGCCCATAATGCCGCTATCGAAGCGTGCCAATGCACGCCGATAGCGGACTTTTGCGTTTCCGTAGCGCCGCTTAGTAGCGTTACATTTGCGATGAGAGGATTAGATGGACGAACACGATGCCAAAGACCTACCCCGAAGAGCTGGCTGAATGGGTGAAGGGACGGGAAGCCAAGAAGCCGCGCCAGGACAAGCACGTGGTCGCGTTCCTGGCCGTCAAGAGCGACGTTCAAGCGGCGCTCGATGCGGGCTATGCGATGAAAACGATCTGGGAGCACATGAAGGAAACCGGCCGGCTGCGCTGTCGGTACGAAACCTTCACCCAGCACGTGAAGCGGTACATCAAGGCCGCGCCGGTAGCTTCCCCGCCGCCTCCCGCCACTCCCCCGGACAGCCAGCCCAAGGGCGCGAAGCCCGAGCCGAAGGCCGCCCCGCCGGCCTCGGAATCCAAGAGTGAGCCGCCCAAGATCGGCGGCTTCACGTTTGATGCGACTCCAAAGAAAGAGGATTTACTGTAATGGCGAAAATTCACATGGTTCTGCAAGGCAAGGGCGGCGTCGGCAAGTCGATGATCGCGGCCACCATCGCGCAGTACAAAGCCGGCAAGGGACAGAAGCCGCTTTGCATCGATACCGATCCGGTGAACGCGACGTTCGAGGGCTACAAAGCCCTCAACGTGCGCCGGCTCAACATCATGGACGGCGACGAGATCAACACCCGGAATTTCGACGCCCTGGTCGAGATGATCGCGTCGGCCGAGGGCGACGTCATCATCGACAACGGGGCCAGCTCGTTCGTGCCGCTGTCGCACTACCTCATCAGCAACCAGGTGCCGGCGCTGCTCCAGGACATGGGCCACGAACTCGTGGTGCATACGGTCGTCACCGGCGGCCAGGCCCTGGTGGACACGGTGAGCGGCTTCGCCCAGCTCGCCAGCCAGTTCCCGGCCGAATGCCTGTTCGTGGTCTGGCTGAACCCGTATTGGGGGCCAATCGAGCACGAGGGCAAGGGGTTCGAGCAGTTGAAGGCGTACACGACCAACAAGGGCCGTGTGTCCGCCATCATCCAGATTCCGGCGCTGAAAGAGGAAACCTACGGCCGCGACTTCGCCGAAATGCTCCAGGATCGGCGCACCTTCGATGAGGCCCTGGCCGATTCGGCGCTCACGATCATGACGCGGCAGCGGCTCAAGATCGTGAAAACCCAGCTCTTCGCCCAGCTCGAAAACGCGGCGGTGCTCTGATGGCGGCCGACGACAAGATCGAGGAGCTGATACGGGAGATCGCGGCCAAGCACGGCATCGCCGTGGGCCGCGACGATCCGATCTTGATCCTCCAGACCATCAACATGAAGCTGATGCAGGACAGCGCATCGGCCCAGCAGGAAATCTTGGACGCCTTCAAGTCGGAACTGGAGTCCATCGCCCACCGATGGGGTGATGACGCCAAGGGAAAGGCGGAAAGGACGCTCAACGCGGCGTTGGCGGCCAGCAAGGACGCCATGACGCGGGGAATGCAGGAGGGCGCGAAGGCGGCCGCCGAGGCCGTGCGGCGTGAGGTTGAGGCGGTGACGGCGCAGCTCGTCGCGCCGATCCGCGAGGCGCGGCGCGTCGCCATGATGAACATGGTCGCGGCCGGCATGGCGGTCGTGGCCGCCGGCCTGGCCCTGTGGGCCTCGCTGTAGATGGCGATGCGGGATCTCATCGTCAGAACTGGCGATGGTCGACCGCGCCGGCGGCATCGCCAGGTTCGGCGATGCTGGCCAGCTCCCGGCATCGTCGCTTGTGACGATGCTGCAGGATGATTCCGCCAGACCCTCGGCAGGCATCCCTCGCCAGAAATGGCGATGCTCGAGAAAGAAGCCCGGCGACCGCCGGGCTTCGTTTTTATGCGGGCCTGGCTGACAGGCCCAAGGACTGCGACCTCCCTGGCCGCTCCTGGGCCTGGGATTGCTTGCGCTCCTGCTCCTGCTTGCGCATCAGCAGCTCATGCCGGCGGGCGGCCTCGCGCATGGCATCCCAATCGGAAGCCAGCTCGGGGTTCTCGGCGCGCATCTTGCGCGTCGCCAGCTCTTCGATCTTCGGCGAGTGCAGGCCCATGCCTTCCTTGATCTCGCGGACGGCCTCCAGGCGCGCGTGAAGCGTCTGCAAGCGGGCCTGCTGCTGCGCCTGCTGGTTCTGCCAGGCTCGCTTAGAGCCGGGCAAGGAAAGCCGGCCAGGCGCGGACGCCTGGGTCTGCTGCAAACGGGCCTGCTGCCGGTCGATCAGGTTTTCTAGCCTGTCCTCGATGTGCTCCACCTGGTCGTGCTTGGCCTGCACGTAGAGCGCCAGGGTTTCGGGGTAGGACTGCTCGACCGGGGCCGCCTCTAGGGTGGCCTGCTGCTCGATCTCGGCCGCCTGGGCGGCCTCCAGCAAGTCGGCTCCGGTGTCCTCGCGCGAAGCGCCGAAGGCGGCACCGCCGAGGGTGGCCGGCGCGCTGACGCGGGCCGGCTTGGTGGCGCGGCTCTCGGTGCCGCTGCCGGGGATGGTGAGTCGTTTCAAGGGCGTGCCTCCTTTTTAGCCGCTAAAGCTACATGGAGCGCCCCCGCGTCAGTTTCGGGGCCTCTGCGGCGACTGCCGCCTTGCCCTGGGCGTTGTAGCTGATGCTCTTTGCGCTCCCAATTTCAGGTACTTTATCGAAATCTGACCGAGCGTGCATGACAAAGTTCTTGCCGATCTGCTGGTACACGTTGGTGGCGTCGGCATGAACGATCACGCCGGCGTGGGTCTGCTTCTTGTCGGCCGCTTGGGCCGTGTACAGGTTGTAGATGCCGGGCTTCAACGCGCCCGCCTTGTCTACTTTCTGATTCGTCCAAGCGCCGTCCTTTTCGGCCTGAACGATGCGTTGACCGTTCATGACCAAGAGGCGTTCTTTCATCGGGCACTCCTATGGTTGCCGTGGTTCTCAAAAGGGTGATGGTGGCCCCATGCAAGCCGCGCTCCAACAAAAAAGCCGACCTCGGCAAAGCGAGGCCGGCTCTTCCCAGCGGCCGGGTTGTGCGTTTTGTCAGGGTTCCAGGGTAATTTTAAGGAAAACCAACCGATTTATCAGGTCTTTTTGCGTCCGCCGCTGGTCGGATCGGCCGCCCGGCCTTGCGCAATGACGGTTTCCAGGGCCTCCAGCCGGCCGCGAAGCCCGGCCGCTTCCTCGCGGGCCTGGGCAGCGTCGCGCTTCGCCTGGTCGCGCTCGCCCTGGGCGGCGGTCAGCCGCTCGGCCTGGCGGTGTGCCTCGGCCGCCATCGCCTTGCGCTGCTCCTGGTGGGCCTGCTCGGCCGCCTCGGCCTTGGCCTGCACCTTCACCAGCTCCGCGCGCACCTGGTCGCGCTCGGCGGCGGCCGCCTCGGTGGCCTTCCGCTGCTCGGCCTGAGCGGCGCGCGCCTGGTCGGTCGCCTGGTTCGCCCGCTCCAGGTCGGCACGCAGCTCGCCGGCGCGGCGCTCGATCTCGGCGGTACGGCTGTTCGCGGCCGCGAGGTCGGCCCGCAGGGCCTCCACCTGGTCGGCGCTGACCGTGGCCCTCTCCTGGGCCTTGTCGCGCTCTGCGCGCGCCTGGCGGGCTTCCTGATGGGCGTGATCCAGCTCCGTGCGCAGCTCGCCGGCCCTGGCCTCGGCCGTGGCCGCGCGCTCGCTGGTCGCCGCGAGCTTGCCGCGCAGCTCGTCGGCCTCGCCCTTGGCGGCCGCCTCGACGGCCTCCAGGGCCGCGACGCGGGCCTTGGCCTCGTCCAGCTCGCCGGTGAGCTGGTCGGCCAGCTCTGCGGCTTCCTGGCGCGCTGCTTCCGTCTCCTGGCGCACGGCCTCCAGCGCCTCGCGCTCGGCGGCCAGGCGGTTGTTCGCCATTTCCAGCGCCACGGCCCACAAGTCGCCGCCCAGCTCGGCCAGCTTGTCGGTGATCGCCTGCGGTGCCGGCTCGCGGATCGGGGCGGCCTGGCTGGCCTTGCGTGCGCGCCACTCGTTCATCGCCTCGCTGATGGTGGTGAAGCTGCCGCTGCCGAGCTGCTTGCGCACGTTCGCCAGCGTGGGGTTCTGGCCGGCCGCGTCCAGTTCGTCGGCCACCGCAAATATCTGCTCCTTCGAGATCGCCATGTCGGGCCTCCTTTGGCCGGTTGTATGTTGTAGCGTGTAGCATACTACAACATACAACACTACGCAAGCGGTTTAGCTGAACTTTTTTTAGCGGCTAAAACGCGGGCAAAAAAAGCCCCGCTCGATGGCGGGGCGATGGGTGGGGGTCGGTGGTCGGCGATGCCCGGCGCTGGGCGTGTCAGCCCTCCAGCAGCGCGACAAGCTGCACGGTGCCAAGGTCGGCCTCGAACTCCTGGCCGTCATCCTCGTATTTGAGCCAGGCCCAGCCCTCGGCCGGGGGCCGGCGGTTGAGGATCAGCCGTGCCGGCCGGTCGTCGTGCTTGACCTGGATGATGGCCTTCTTGAGCTTGTCGGGGTCGGCCTCCTTCGGCTCCTTCTTCCCCTTGGCGTCATCATCCTGCGGCCCCTGCTCGCCGTCGCCGGCCTCGGCGTCGGTCTTGCCGGTCAGCGCATCGACGGTGTTGGGATCACGGTCGCCGTCCTCGTGACTGCGCTTGTCCTCCAGGAACTCGCGCAGCAGCTTCACCGAGCCGCGCGTCAGCTCCTGGCTGTCGTCGGCCAGCCAGGCGGCCACCTCGTCGGGGTTCTTCTTGTAGGCCGTCACCAGCTCGTTGATGACAGTCACGTCCTTGCCCCGGCCGCTATTGAACGCCTCGGCAATGGGTTCGGGCAAGTCCAGCAGCGTGACGTGCTGCGTGACGAAGGCCGGCGACTTGCCGATCTCCTTGGCGATCTCGCCCTTCTTCTTGCCCTTCGCCAGCTCGCGGCCGATGAAGTCGGCGATCTCACGCGCCGTCAGCTCGTTGCGTTGCAGGTTCTCGATAACCTGGTCGGCCTCGTTGTAGTCGTTGTCGATGAAGGCCGGGATCGTGGTCTTGTGCGCCCACTTCGAGCCGCGATAGCGCCGCGCGCCGTGGTTGATGAGGTAGCGCCCCGGTGCGTCCGGGTTCTCGCGCACGCTGATGGGCGACTTCACGCCGCGCGCTTTGATCGTCTCGCCGATCTCCGCGATGCTCTCCGGCGAGAAGCCGGGGTTGTCGGCCGTGCGCGGCTGGTGCGGGTCTTCGTCGATCAGGTCAAGCGGCAGCTCCTGCGGGCCTGCGCCGCCGGCGTTGGCCGCCGGCTGCTCGTTCAGCAGGCCGGCCAGGTCGCCCAGCCCGTCCAGGCCCAGCCCGGACGATTGCGGCTTGTCCTGCTCCTTCTTCTTGGCGTTGGTCTTGGCGCTCATTGCGCGATCTCCATCTTCGTGAACACGTAATCCGCCAGCGCACGCACCTCCTGGGTGGCCTTCCGCGCGGCGGTCTTCTTGATCTTCCACACCGGCATCTGCTCGCCCAGCGCCTCGGCGATGCTGTCACGCGCGCCGATGCTGAACGGCAAGATGAACTGCGGGTATGCCTGCTGCAACGTCGCCAGGTTGTTGACGTGGCGCGGCTTCCGCGCGTCCACCTTGTTCGGCACCATGCCGAGGAAGCGCAGCTTGGGGTTCTGCTTGCGCAGGTTGCTGATGACCGCGACCATCTTCTTCATGCCCTGCAAGCTGTACGCCTCCATTTCGATGGGCGACAGCATGTAGTCGGCCGTCAGCACAGCCGCCGTCATGGCGACGCCAAGGGAGGGGGCCGTGTCGATCAGGCACACGTCGAAGAACTCGCCCAGCGCGGCCACACTGGCCCGCAGCGCGGCGGCCGCCTGGGAAAGCTCCATCTTGTCCAGGTTCGCCAGGTTGGCGTCTGCCGCGATCAGCGCCAGGCTCTCGCCCTCGCGCTTGCCAAACCAATACCGCAGGTCATCGGTGTCGCCGGTGAACAACTGGCTGGCGAGGTAGCCCGATTGGTACGCCGACAGCGTGAACGATGCGTTGCCCTGGGTGTCCAGGTCGATCACGGCCACGCGAAGGCCGCGCTCCAGGAAGTCGAATGCCAGGTGGCAGGTGGCGAACGTCTTGCCTTGACCGCCCTTCTGAATTGCCGTGACCAGTGTTTTCATGACTTGGGTTCCTGTTTCCTCTTGGCGTCTGCTTCCCACTTCTTGACGATGAACGCTTGATGCTCCGGCAGTACCGCCGTCACTCGCTCGAAGCCCTCGGGGAGCTGTTCCCCTGCTGCTGCCCATACGCGACTGACCGCCTGCGACACCGCCCCCTTGGTCAGCCCCAGCGAAGTGACAAACTCCGCCTGGGGCCGGCCATCGACCAGCACGCCGCGCGCTATGTCGATGGTCTGCTGCCCGATCTCCAGCCCCTTGATGGCCGTCTGGAATTGGGCTTCGGTTAGCCGTTTCTTCATGGATTGCACCCATAACACTCCACACCCGGTTTGTTGAACAAATGGCGGTGCCAGCCGCCGACCATGCGCAGAAGTTTAGCTAAACCATGCGAAGCCGTCAAGCGTTTTAGCGGCTAAAAATTTGTTCGCGCCTTGTCGATGGCCGATGCCGTTGCGGCCGTCGCCCGCGCCTGTCGCCAGTGGTCGGCTCCACGAAGCCAGGCGGGTAGGGGAGGGTCTGCTTTGCCATGTCAAAGCCCTTTCGGTTTGTAGATCGAAACGAAGTAGGTGATCGCGGTCAGTGCTGCGAAGTACGCCAGGAACGACCAGCCGGCATACACGCCAGGCGTGTTCCAGTGGTAGAGCATCCGCACGAACTGGAAGAAGGTGATGATCGCCAGCACCCACTTGAGCACCGGCCAGACCAGCACGGTCGCCACCCATACGAACTTGACCAGGCCGGCCACCAGGCCCCGGCCTTCGGCCTTGGGTGCGGCAGGCGCAGCAGCGGGCGCGGCAGGCTGCACCGGCTCGGGAGCCGGCGGCTTGCTCGCCCTGGGGAACTTGACGATGTTGGACATGGCTTGACCCTCCACGCGGTTACGTGTTGAATGCTGGATGCTCCCACTCGGAAGCATGGTTACGGTGTGCCAGCACCAGGCCAAGCGCCCCGGATCACTCCGGGGCGTTCCTCCACCTGGGGCCGTCGAACGTGTGGAATGCCGTCATTGCAGCGTCGCTCCGCTCATACGTCGCACGGCCGCCGCCAGCAGCATTTCCGTCAGCTCGTTATCTTCCTCCGGCGTGATGCAGCCGCCGCAGATGCTGCCGAACTTCTCGCGGGCATCATCGGCGCCGATGATGGTGTGGCTCAAGGTTCGGATGCTCTTGCCGCAGCGCCGGCAGCACGTCTCGATGATCTCGATCTTGCCTTTGCTCATGGGACTGTTTCCTCTTGGCGTTCCGTTGATGACCCGGCCGAAGCCGGGCCGCCTTCCCTTACCAGCCGACGCTGCGCTTGGCCTGCTCGACCGCTTGGCTCGACCATTCGCCCTTGGCACTGGCCTCCAGGCTCAAGGCGGCGAAATAGGCTTTGCCGCGCAGCTCTTCCGCCTGCTTCACCAGCTCGGCCGCCTCGGCCATCGTGGCCTCGATCTGGTCGCGGCGGGCTTGGAAGTCGGTGGCTTCCACATTCGGCAGGGCGTCAACCCAAGGCATGATCTTGTTCTTGCTCATCGGAACCTCTCCGGTAATCGACCTGGGCGGAATGCCCGGCCTTCAAGTGCTATATTAGGACAAAATGTCCTAGCCTGTCAAGCACTTTAGCTAAACTATTTTCGCTTTACCGTAGTCCGATGCCTAGCACTTTAGCCGCTAAAGCCTCTTTCCCTGGCGTCAAACCTCTTTCCAGATCAGCCCGAGGCCGGCGTAGTCGCACAGCAGCGCCCACGCGGCATAAGGGATCGGCGTGTCCTCGCCCACCCATCGCCGGATCGTCCGGTCGCCCTTCGGGCCGAGGCCCAGCACCTTCGCGGCTTTGCCGCCGGTGAGGCCCGCCAGGCGCAGCACCTCGCGCACCTCTTCGCCGCTCGGCTGCGCCCACCGCTCGGCCGGCTTCAAACACTCCAGCCGGATATTGGCGTCGTTCGTCATTCGTTTCTTCTCCTGGTCACGTGATAAGCCGCAGTTGGTCGAATCCGTAGATCGACTGAATGCAGCTCGGGTCTGAATCCACCACACGGCGGCCCGCGCGGTTGGTCTTGTATGTCACCGGCCGGTCGTCATGCGCCCACACCTGGCGGGTGTCTGGATGCACCTTCACGATGATGACGCGCTTGCCGATCTCCTTGGCGAACACCGGATGGTGGACGCTCACGATCTCGCACCGTTGGCCTGGTGCGGGCGTGAACTCCACCAGGTCGGCCGGGCCTGCATCGTCATTCCTGGCGGTGCTGCAGGATGCTTCGCCTGCGCCCGGCATCGTCGCTTCTGGCGATACAGGCCCAGCCTCGGCCTTGCAATCGTCAGCTTTGGCGGTGCTGCAGCGCATCGCCGTTTCCGCCGATGCGGGATCTCGCTCGCGGCCCCCGGCCTTTCCCTTGGCGTTCGACCTGGCGGCCCTGGCCGCCTTGACCTTGCCCGCCGCCTCGGCCGCCCAGCGCCGCGCGATGAACGCCTTGTGCGCCGGCAGCACCACATCGACCAAGACGAAGCCCGGCGGGATCGTCACGGTCGCCGGCTCGCGCCGCGCCGGCGGCACCAGGCCGGCCAGCCAATCGGGCAGGGGAGCGTCGGCCAAGCGGTCGCGGTAGTTGGCCTCGATCAACACCGGCCGCTTCTTCTCGGCCAGCATGGCCGTCAGGATGCCGCGCGCAACCTCGTCCACGGTCATGCAGCCCCGCGCCGTGTCGAAGTGCGAGCGATAGCCCGTCGCCGAGATAAACGGCCTGTCCAGGTCAACCGCGTGGAACTGAAAATGCGCGTTGAGCGGCCCGCCATAACCGGCCTCGTACTCCACCAGGGCGCGCACGTCGCCCGCCACGGCCAGGAACTGGCCGCGCTGGCCCCACAAGGGCACGTCCCCCGGCACCGCAGCGCAATGCCGCTCGATGACGCGGCCGGCGGCCTCGTCGTCGGCCATGCACCCGAAGTTCGTGCCGCCGTTCAGCTTCCAGATGATCGCCTCGTATCGGTCGCCGGCCAGCTCGGCCGCCGCCCCGTCGCCGCGCATGACAGCCGCGTCGATCTCCACCACGGCCGCAACGGCCGCAGCCAGCAGGCCGTCACGGTCTGCCGGCAGCTCGGCCAGCAGCTCGGCCGCCGGCGCGCTCCAGTCCTGGCCCGCCTGGGCCGGTTGCTTTGTTCGCTTCGCCATCGCTTGACGTGCTCCTGGTGCAGCCCCGGCCGGAGCCGGGGCCGCCCCTCATCAGTCAATAGCCCGGTAGATCGCAGCGGCCTCGGGGTGGCCGGCCGCGAAGCCGCGCAGGAAGTGATAGCGGTCGATCAGGGCGTCGGCCGCGTCCGTGCCGGCGATCTCGGCCGCGAGCTGGCCGAGCGCGAACAGGGTTGCGACAATGCCGGCGGCGTCGGCCGACAGTTCGCCCCGGAAGCCGTTGCCGTCTACCTCGATCTCCAGGCGCTCGGCCAGGTCGGGGGCCAGGTAGAAACCGCCGTCCGACAGGGTGTAGTAGTGCCAATACGCGCCGTTGTAGCGTTCGCAGAGCCGGCGCAGCCAGGCGTACACAAGGGCCTCGCCGCGCATCATCAGGCGCGGGCCGAAGTAGGTAGGCAAGAAGTCGAGGCGCTGGGCCTCGGCGACCAGGGAAGCGGTGACGGGTTGGTCTTGGGTGTTCATCGGAACTCTCCGGTAGTTGACCTGGGCGACATGCCCGGCCTTCAAGACGTATATTAGGACAAAATGTCCTAACCTGTCAAGCACTTTAGCTAAACTTTAGCCGCTAAACTGTTCTACGGCGGGCAGGACTACGAGACGATCCTGCACGACGACGCGCACGACTGAATTCCCCCGCTTCCTGACACTTGAGGGGCGCAATCACGCCCTGGACCTGGCAGGCCGACCCCTCCCTTGGAGTTCAACCTTGCGGCCTTCGAGCTGGAGCCATCTTCCGACTTGGCGACGGCGCAGGAGTCACCGCGCCTTGACAGTTGGGGAGTCCAGAGGGGGCCTTGGCCCCCTTTGGAAGAGCACGAACTTCTGCCAGGCGCTTGCGCCTGGCTATGGTCAGCCGCAGCGCCGTAGGCGCTCCATTCTTGGGGTGAAGGCCGTAGGCCGAGGGGCAACGCCCCTGGGGGGATGGGAGGCCGCTTTAGCGGCCGGGTGGGATCGAGAAGGGGGGGCACCCCCCTTCGGCGGCCGATCATTCTGCGGGGCACCTTGGGCCGGTTTGCCGCTTTTTTCGACACCCGGTTATAACAACTAGGTTTAATATAAAGGTTATGAAGGGTTAAAAGCCGGTTAGCTTGACCGGAAAACGCGCGCAAGCCGTTGATACGCCAAGGAAAAGGCTCGAAGGGCCGCCCCTCAAGGGTCAATGGATAAGCCCCTCAAGGGTCAATAGTCTGCCCGTCAAGTGTCAAGGATCGCGCCCCTCATCTGTCAGCACCCCCGCCCCTCAAGTGTCAGTACGGCAAGGGCCTTGCCAACAGGCTTATCCACAACTTCTGTGGATAAAGCCAGCCCGATCAAGCACATAGGCCGCCTCGACGGCCTCCGGCGCGGCTCCAGCCGGCCGATTTCGAGGCCGGCCCCTCATCTGTCAGCATCGCGCCGGAGTGCGCTGCCCCCCAAGTGTCAATAAACGCCCCTCAACTGTCACCAGCCGGCGTTTTGTCCCCAAACGATCCACAAGGCCGACCAGGCAGCGCCGGCCCTCTATGGCCCCGAGAAGGGGCCAGAAAGGCCCGCCAGGGCCTCGTAGCCTAGCGGCGAGGGCCACCGGCCCGGTGAGCGTCGGGAAGGCGCTGGAAGCCCGCCAGGGGCGAGACGGGCGGCCGTGGCCGCCTGGCTCGATGCGTAGCACGACATAGCCGGTTCTCGCGGCCGCCGGCCGGGAGAATCCCCCGCAGCTTGGCCCCTCAAATGTCAAAGAGTGGATCTCATCGTCGGAAGTGGCGATGCGAGATCCAGCGGCTGTGGCGATGGTCGACCGTGGCCAGGACGTGGCCAGGACGTGGCCAGGACGTGGCCAGCCTCGCCGGAAGTGACGATGCTGCAGCTCGACGTGCGCGAGCTGGTGCGCGGTACTGCCTCGCCGGAAGTGACGATGCTGCAGCTCGACGTGCGCGAGCTGGTGCGCGGTACTGCCTCGCCGGAAGTGGGGTCTCCTCGTTTTCAGTGCAATAAGTGACGGTACGAAAAGCTAGCACTGGCGCGGAGGTGGTGTTGGTAGATCGTTGATTTCATTGACTTTCCTGTTCACTTTCAAATCTGCGATTCGTGGCGTCAAACCGTGGTCGGTTTCATCCATTGGTGCCAGTTATCGATGCATTTGGCCGCGAAGGCAGGATTTGGTCAGCATAGCGGTCAACCGGGAAGCGAAACACACCCCGCAAGTTGATGCTCTCCAGCCTGGTGGGCGCAATCTTCCCGATCAGTTCCGGTGGAATGACCTGGCGGCGGTTCGACCAGCGATCCAGGACCGCCTGCATCTGTGAGGTATTCCACGCCATCACGATGTTGGCCATCAGGCTCAACGCATCGGCCACAGCCTGCATTTCATCGACACGTTTGGCCTGCGCCGGGCTGATCCGGCCGGTATAAATGGCGCGCTTGAGGGCGTTAACAGCCTCGCCCCGATTGAGCACCCGGCGCAACTCGTTCCTGAAAGCGTCCTTGACAAAGTAGTCAGCCAAAAACGCCGTACGCAGCAACCGCCCCAATTGCACGCCAGCCTCATAGATTGGATCGCCCTGGGCGGCAGAACCGAACCGCGCAAGAGCTGCCACCGCACTGGCATGTCCGCTCATGACCGAGGCTGCCAGGTGCACCAGACTATCCCAATGCTTTTCGATCAAAGCGACGTCGACATTGGCTTCGCACACCGCAGCGATTTCTGCGGGCACTTTGGTGCCGCGTGGCACAAAGAGGTGGCGCTGTTTGAGTTCCTTCAACCGCGGGCAAAGATCAAAACCAAGCAAACGGGCATGTGACATGGCAAAGTCGGTGTAGCCATGGGTATCCACAGCAAGCTGGCTGGTCTCCAGCTTTTCTTGGCGGATGACACCTTCAATGGCCACGCCCGCCTGGCGCTCATTGAGCACAAAGGGCTGCGCATGGAAGATGCCCCACCGGTCTTTTACATGGGAGTAGATTCCAATGGAAGGTGTGTTGCGCCGAGGATCAAGCCGGGCTTGCCACACCCGTTTGGTGGTCTCCATGGTCATCATGTCAGAAGATGCCAAATCGGACCGCCCCCAGGTGGCGGCAATCGGGTGTCGCTGCATGAATTCCAGCACAGCCTGGCAGGCCTGGCTCAGACGCCGTTCGTCCCGCGCCCAGCGCATGGCCTGGCGAATGCTGGTGGCAGACAATTGCGGAATCATGCGCGCGCATTCGACCGCAGTCAGACTGGTGCCGTGGGCCATGATGCCGGCATAGACCATCAGCAGCTCGTCGGTAGAGCGCGGCTCACGTCCGAGCATGATCCAGCTAAAGCGCACCTGGGCGTCAACGGCCAGAATCACTTCCGGCAATTGAACCTCACCGATGCGGTGATCCAAAGCCGCGCGCAGCTTGGTCACTTCTGGGTCTTCGTCCTCTGCGGGCAATGGCGACAAATGGAGTTCATCATCCACGCGCAGTACGCCACTGCGGGCTGCAGCGGCCACCGCATCGACACCGGCAGTTACTCTGGCCAGCAAAGGCTTCAAGAAAGTGGCAGCCTTGCTGGGTAACGATAGACGGGCATAGTGTTTCTTGGACTCTGCCTGCCAACGCTCGTCCGTGAAGAACAAGCGCGCACGACCCCGAAAGCTCAGGCTGTGCTCAATCCAGACCGAGCCATTGCGCACCGCGCGGCGCAGGGCAAACAGGGTGGCCACCTCCAACGCCTGAAACGCCCGTTCCCGGTCTGGGCTGGAGATCGAAACCTGCCAGATCATTCCCAGACTTGGTGCCACCACTTCAACTGGCAGCTTTCTGGATCCTTTGAGATATAAAGCTTGCAGCTTGGCAAGGTACTCGATGGCAGGATGCTCGCCGGTGGCCTGCCAGGGCAGCTTTGCAATGGCGACGAGCAACGACCGCACGGGGCGAATTCCATCAATCAATCCCTCGCGGACCAGGGAGGCCCTGCTCGGTGGTTTGCGTTTCTGGGTTTCGGTGATCAAGGCTTCAAGACGGGCACGCAACTCAGCATCTGGCACCGCACCTTGCGCGCTCAAGGCAACAAGTTCGCCGAGCAGCGTTTTGTACATTGCGGCCCAATTGACGGTAGCGGGGACATCGGCGGCAGCCTGACGCCACAGATCGGCGATCCGGCGCTGCACCATAAGGATCAACTGGTCTGTGGTGGTGAACAGGCAATACCGAAGAAAGCATGCGACCTCCACGGTGCGCGCTGGCTCTTTGATCTTGGCTCCGGCTGAGGGCGGCCTGGAGACAAGTCGGCGCGCGTAGCGGCGCAAGATGAGATCGGGGATGTCTGCCAGGTGCTTATGAACGTCCAGCGTGTAAAGCAGGTCGATGCGCTCCAGTACCTCGCTGATTTGGCGGGTTGAGTGTTTCGCCGGTGCAGCCCATAGCCAACTCTGCTGGGTTTGTCCATCTGGGCGCAGCTCTGAAACTGAGGCTCGCCAGCGATCAAGTGTTGCTGGATCAACGCTGGCGGCGATGGCGGTGCCTGTTTCAACTTCAAGCTGGGCAAGTGCCGCCGCAATCAGTGTCCGAATTGCCCGCTCGTGCACGATCACCAGCTTGTTCTTGTACAGCCATTGACGCGCCCGCACGAGTAGCTGATCGCGGTCGGCGCAGCGCGCCACTTCGTCGCGCAGTTCACGTACCAGTGAGCGGCGCTGGTGCTCGCTCATCCACTGGAATCCAAGGACCGTGCAGGCTACTTGTTGGTGATCGAATAGCGTGCGCCCGCGTTCATACATGGCTCTCAGCGAGGCGACTTCTGGTGCTGCAATGCCAAGCTCGTTGCCAAGGTGGCGCCACAAGGCTACTGGAATTACCCGAAAGGCACCGAGCAAACGCCCACTCATGCGCAGGAAACCAATATGGAGCGCCAGACCAAGCTTGTGGGAATCACCTCGGCGTGCATTGATTGCGTCGCGCTCGGCACCATCGAAGGTGAAAAATGCCTTCATCTCGAAGTCGCTGATATCGCGGGGGAGCCCACGCATCCCCAAAAACGTTGTGTGCCAACCCTGCATCGTGAACCTCAAAAGTGGGAGGCCACCATACCCGTTTACAAAGCGAACAGGAAAGTCAATGAAATCAACGGTCTACCCAGACCACCCCCGCGCCAGTGCTAGCTTTGCGTACCGTCACTTATTGCACTGAAAACGAGGAGACCCCGAAGTGGCGATGCTGCAGCTCGACGTGCGCGAGCTGGTGCGCGGTACTGCCTCGCCGGAAGTGGCGATGCTCGAGAAAAAAAGCCGCCTCGATCTCGGGCGGCTCCAGGGGAGGGCAGGGGGGCGATCACCGCTTGCAATGCACCAGGTCGTCGTTCACCCACGCACTTTCGACCAGGCCGTTTTCGCGCAGCTCGTCGCACGCTTCGCCTACCTGCTCGCGCCACTTCTTCGGCCGGGTGGAATCCGAGCCGCACATCAGCCGGAACGTCTCCAGCTTGAGCGGGTACGGCTCCTTGTGGGTGGCGAAGTAGTCGAACATGCGCCGCGCGGTGGGCGACAGCTTGCGGTACTTCTCCCACACGAATTTCGTGTAGTGGTCGCCGGCGAACAGCACCACGATTTCGGCGTCGATCTCGACCTGGCAGCGCGACGTGCGCTTGCCGCGATCCAGGACGCGGAAGCGCCGGATCAGCGACACCGATTCGAGCCGGCCGATGCGTTGGGATGAGAACTGCATGGCCGACGCCTGGAGCCGCGTCAGGCATTCCTCGGCCCTTGTGTAGTACCGACCGTTGATTGACCAGTCCAAGTCCTGGCAAAGCTCGTAGAACGTGAAGGAAACCGGCTCTCCGAGCGCGGTGCGCTTCGCGTACTCCAGCACCTGGGCGAATACCAGCTCGTCGTCGTCGGCGCGCAGCTCGATCCCGGTGTAGGTGATCTCCACGTCTTTGTTGACGTGGTAGATCGACTGGCCTTGCAGCGCGGCGCGCGGCACCTTCTTGTTGCGGACGGTGAAGATCGCCGACCGCCCGAAGTCGTTGGGCAGTGCCCGCATGTGATCCGGCCAGGGAGCCAGGTCGAACAGCGAGAGCTGCATGTCCTTGATCTGCTGCTTCGTGTGCTTGAGCAAGGCCGTCTGCTTGGCCTCGCTGACCTTCTCGGCCAGCTCACCGCCGGCCGTTCGCTTCTTGGTCGCCATCGCACTACTCCGTTTTTCCTGGGCCAGCGCGCCGATCTGCTCGGCCATCTTGTTCACGGCGGTGCGCGGTTCGGGCGGCAGGCCCATCGTGCGCGCAAGCTCGGCCGATTCCTGCGCCATGCGCTCGGATCGCTCGACGGCGGCACTTGCCGGCGTCGGTAGCTTCGGCGGCAAAGCCGCCTCGTTGTCGCCGGCCGTGGCCGGCAGCTCGAAGAGGGAACCGGCGGGGCGGAAGGCCCCGCCGGCGCTGCCCGAGTCCCTGCGAGCGGCGGCGGTACGGGCGGCAAGGTCGGTGGCGTCGGCTTCGCTAAGCCCGCCCTCGATGAGCTTTCGCCTGTATTCCTGCTCGTTGAACTCGTTCTGCATCTAATCTCCCTCCTAGCATACTGCCCGGCCGTGGCCGGGCCTGGCCTTACTGGCCGCCGCCTGGCGCTTTGGTGTCCAGGTATTCGATTTCCTCGGCGATGAAATCGAACCCGTATTCGGTCTTGCCGTCCTTCTCGTACTTCGTCGGCTCGATGCGGCCCTGGACGAACACCTTGGAGCCTTTGCCCAGGTACTTGCCCGCGTTCTCGGCCAGGCCGCCGAACGACTTGATGCGGAAGAAGTCCGTCTGCTCCTGCTTCGCACCGGCTGCGTTGCGCCACACGCGATTGACAGCCAGGTCGAAAACGGCGCGGGCGCTGTTTTCGCTATGGCGAACGTCGGTATCGCGGGTAAGATTACCGATAAACTGGAACAGGTTGTGGCTCATTCGTCATGCTCCTTTCGCTAATGGAGTCGTCAGTTTAGCTAAACCTGCGTCCGTGGTCAAGAACTTTAGCGGCTAAAATTTTCTGCCGCCCGCACCGAGAAGGCATACGGGCCTTGTACAACTACATCTTCTTCACGAACGTGCTCCGGCTGCTCGATGAGCGGCACATGACGAAAAAGGAGCTATCGGACAGGTCGGGGGTTTCGATCTCCTTCCTGTCCGATCTCACTACTGGCAAAGCCAACCCCTCCCTAAAGGTGATGGAGGACATTGCGCAGGCCCTTGAAACTCCCCTGCCGCTCCTGCTTGAATCGACCGACCTGGACAAAGAAGCCCTTGACACCCTGGCCGGCGGCAAGGCACCCCGAAGCCTGCCGCCAGGCTTCGAGCGCGTGGCGGCTGTGCTGCCAGAACACCAGGCGTTCATCGTCAAGAAGTGGGGCGAAGCGACAAGGAAGAAACTTAGAGGGAGTTGACGCCAGGATGTGAGAAGGGAAGGGAAGCGGCGCGGAACTGAGCCACAAGAGCCAGCCAAGTTTTAGCCGCTAAAGCCCGCCGGGGTGGCTCAACCCCCGGACAACCCATAACGCAAACGCCACGGGTTCGGCGCGAGGGCGCACGGAGCATGCGCCGCGTTGTCGCCTCTTTCGCCCCTGCAATCCGCGATGCAACGTCGCGGCCGAAGTCACCCTTGTGCGCTTCGGTGTTGCGGTCGAAATTAGTTCGGTATATCGTATGAACCTGTGTAGAATGCGCGAAACGCAACGGCATACAGGGCATACGGAATGACCGACCAGAAACCAGAACACAACAGCATCAAGGAACGGGCGAAGAAGAAGCTCGAACGCGACATGGGGCCGGAGCTGCTGGCCGCCCTCAACGATCCCAAGACCGTTGAAATCATGCTCAACGCGGACGGCAAGCTCTGGCTTGAACGCCTGGGCGAGCCGATGAAGTGCATCGGCACGCTGCGCGTCGCGCAGGCGCAAGCCATCATCGAAACCATCGCGGGCTACCACGGCAAGGAAGTCACGCGCTCCAAGCCGATCCTGGAAGGCGAGCTGCCCCTTGATGGCAGTCGCTTCGCCGGCCAGCTCCCGCCGGTTGTGCCCGCACCCACCTTCGCCATTCGGAAGAAGGCCGTCGCCATCTTCACGCTCGATCAGTACGTCGAACGCGGAATCATGACCGCGCCGCAGCGCGAGGCATTGATTGCAGCGGTGCGCGCGCACCGGAACATCCTTGTGATCGGCGGCACCGGCTCGGGCAAGACCACGCTGGTGAACGCGATCATCAACGAGATGGTGATTCAAGACCCGACCGAGCGGGTTTTCATCATCGAGGACACCGGCGAAATCCAGTGCGCCGCCGAGAACTACGTCCAGTACCACACCAGCATCGACGTGAACATGACGGCGCTGCTGAAAACCACCCTCCGCATGCGCCCCGACCGAATCCTGGTCGGCGAGGTGCGCGGCCCCGAAGCCCTTGATCTGTTGATGGCCTGGAACACCGGGCACGAAGGAGGTGCTGCAACCCTGCACGCAAACAACGCCAAAGCTGGATTGGATCGGCTCGCCATGCTCATCAGCATGCACCCCGATTCCCCGAAACCCATTGAACCGCTTATCGGCGAGGCGGTTCACGTGGTTGTTCATATCGCCCGCGTCGAAGGCTCGCGGCGCATCCAGGAAATCTTGGAGGTTTCCGGGTTCGCCAACGGCCAGTACATCACCAAAACCCTCTGACTAGGAGTTACGACCAATGCAAGCAACCTTCCCGGCATTCCGCCTCAACCGCAACGCCCTGTTCTACATGGGCCTCTTCGCCCTCCTGGCGTTCTTCCTGCTGGCCCCCCAGCACGCATTCGCCTCCGAGGGCACCGGCGGCTCTCTGCCGTATGAGAGCTGGCTGACCAACCTCCGCAACTCCGTCACCGGCCCGGTGGCCTTCGCGCTGTCGATCATCGGCATCGTGGTCGCCGGCGGCATCCTGATCTTCGGCGGCGAACTCAACGGCTTCTTCCGCACGTTGATCTTCATCGTCCTGGTCATGG
>NZ_MOWM01000080.1 GCF_016082275.1 Variovorax sp. E3 | reverse complement strand
GCGCCGGGCAGCGGCACCGTCGTGGTCGACGCGCGGACCGGCGGCGTGCTGCGCGAGGTCGACCGCGCGCGCGTGCTCGCCAGCGCGCAGGCCTACGCGGGCGAGGGCGTGGCGACGGACTATCGCGGCACCATCGACGAAGACGCGTTCACGCATTCGCGCGGGCTCGATGCCCATCGCCCGCTGCATGTGGTCGAGCTGGCTGACGCGCAGGCCACGCGGCTGTACGTGTCGGGCAAGACCGGCGAGGTGGTGCGCGACGCGCCGCGCGTGGAGCGCCTCTGGAACTACGCCGGCGCGTGGATCCACTGGCTGTATCCGCTGCGCGGCACCGCGCTCGACGCCTATTGGGCCGACATCGTCAACTGGCTCTCCATCGTCGGCATCGCCGTCACGTTGACGGGCACGGTGGTGGGCGTGATGCGCTGGCGCTTCAGGCGCGTCTACAAGAGCGGGTCGCACTCGCCGTACCAGGGCTTCATGATGCGCTGGCATCACATCAGCGGGCTGCTGTTCGCGCTGGTCACGCTGACCTGGATCTTCAGCGGGCTCATGTCGATGAACCCCTGGCGCGTGTTCGACGGCAAGGCCGAGGCCCTGCGCGTCGATGCGATGAACGGCGGGGCGCTGGTCGTTTCGGCGCAAGACGCCGCGCCCGCTGCCTTGCTGGCCTCGATGGGCGGCAACGTGCGCGAGCTGAGCTGGGTGCGGCGCGCGGGGCAGACGCTGGTGCTGGCCAGCACCGCCACGGGCCGGCCCGCCGTGCGCGATGCGCTCACCGCGCAGCCGCAAGCGATCGACCCCGAAATGCTGAAAGGCGCGGTCGCCCGCCTGCTGCCCGATGCCGTCGCGCGCATCGACGTGCTGAGCGCCTACGACAGCCACTACTACACGCGCGAGCCGCACACCATGACCGGCGGCACCGACAAGCCGCTGCCCGTGTGGCGCGTCGTGTTCGTGGATGCGTCCGCGAGCTGGGTGCACGTCGATCCGCTGACCGGCGCGGTCGTCGGCCGCAGCGACAGCGGCCGCCGCGCGAGCCGCTGGCTGTTTGCCATGCTGCACAGCTGGGACTGGCTGCCGCTGCTGGAACGCCGCCCGCTGTGGGACGTGGTGCTGGTCGTGCTGAGCCTGGGCGGCGCGCTGTTGAGCCTGACGGGTGTGGTGATCGGCTGGCGGCGCCTCGGCCGCAAGCTCAGGGCGGCGAAGCCGCGGGGTCCAGCGCCCGCGCAACCCGCTGCGCCGACCCGAAGGCCAGCGTGAATCCGAGCGCGCCGTGGCCGGTGTTGAACAGCATGTTGGGCGGCGCGCTTTCGAGCCGGCCGATGATCGGCAGGCCCTTGGGCGTGGCGGGCCGCATGCCGGTCCAAGGGTGCAGTTCTTCAAGCCGGCTCGCCTGCGGGAACACCGCGCGCGTGGCCGCCGCGAGCGTCTCGATGCGCGTGGCCGGAATGCTCGCGTCATGCCCCACCAGCTCGGCCATGCCCGCCACGCGCAGGCGCGAGCCGATGCGCGCGAACACCACCTTGCGCGCGCTGTCCGTCACGTTCACGCGCGGCGCGGCGCCGGGCGCGGGATCGACCTCGACCGTGATGCTGTAGCCCTTGAGCGGGTACACCGGCAAGTAGGCGCCGAGCGCGCGGCCCAGCTTGTGCGAGGCCGAGCCCAGCGCCATCACGAAGGCGTCGGCCTGCAGGTCGCCGTCGCTGGTGCGCACGGCCGCGACGCGGTTTCCGCTGCGTGCGAAGCCGTGCACGTCGGTGCCGAGCATGAAGCGCACGCCGCGCGCGCTCAGCGCGCGCATCAGCTCGGCGCACACCTTCAGGCAATCGGCCGCGCACTCGCTCGGCGTGTGGACCGCGCCCGCCATCTGCCCGCGATAGCTGGCGAGCGCGGGCTCGATGGCAATGCATTCGTCGGGCGTGACCAGCCGCTGCTCGCTGCCCATGGCGCGCTGCAGTTCGAGCTGCGCGCGCGCGCCTTCGAGCGAAGCAGAGCTGGCATAGAGCACGAGCTTGCCGGTGGCCGAGAAGTCGCAGTCGGGCGCGATGTCGGCCTGCATTGCCTCGAAGCCCGCGCGGCTTTCGGCGGCCAGTGCGAGCAACTGTGCCGTGGTGTCGCGCGAGGTTTGCGCATTGCAGGCCGCCAGGAACGCCATGCCCCAGCGCCACTGCAGCGGGTCGAGCTGCGGCCGCAGCTTGAGCGGCGAGGTGGGCGAGAGCAGCAGCTTGGGCAACTGCTTCCAGATCGACGGATCGGCCAGCGGCTGCACATACGAATAACTGAGCTGCGCGCCGTTGCCGCCGCTTGCGCCCGCACCGGGCGTCGCGCGATCGATCACCGTGACCTGGTGGCCCTGGCGTTCGAGCTGCCAGGCGGTGGCCAGGCCCACGATGCCGGCGCCGAGCACACACACATGCATGGGAGGCAACTTTCCGGGAGTGATGAAAAAGAGGAGGCTACGTGGACTTTAGGGGCGCGAGGCACCGGGCGCCCATGCCAATTGCACGGTGGCCCATAGCCAAAGTGCATGCCTGGGGGGCGCTTGGCGTCCACCCATAACCTTTAGGCATGGCCCGGGTTTCAATTGGAATTATTTCAGCGGGCCAGTCCTTCCTACACTGACCTTCTGTTCAATTCAACCGAACGAGGGCTCGAATGAAACTCTCCGTCCTGATGGCGTCCATGGCCGCCGCGGTGCTCTTCACCGCCACGGGTGCGCAAGCCGCCGACACGCTGGCCAAGATCGCCGAGTCCGGCAAGATCACGCTCGCCTACCGCGAGTCGTCGGTGCCCTTCAGCTACCTGGACGGCCCCAACAAGCCGATCGGGTTCGCGGTGGAGCTTTCCAACGCCGTGGTCGAGTCGGTGAAGAAGAAGCTGAACAAGCCCAACCTGCAGGTCGCGCTGATGCCCGTCACCTCGCAGAACCGCATTCCGCTGATCACCAACGGCACCATCGACCTGGAGTGCGGCTCCACCACCAACAACACCGCGCGCGGCAAGGACGTGGCCTTTGCCATCAACCACTTCTACACGGGCACGCGCCTGCTGGTGAAGAAGTCGTCGAAGATCAAGGACTACGCCGACCTCGCCAAGAAGACCGTGGCCAGCACCACCGGCACCACCAACGCGCTGGTCATGCGCAAGTACAACAGCGAGAAGAACCTGGGCATGGACATCGTGCTCGGCAAGGACCACGCCGACGCGTTCCTGCTGGTGCAGAGCGATCGCGCCGTGGCCTTCGCCATGGACGACATCCTGCTGTTCGGCCTGATCGCCAACGCGAAGACGCCGGCCGACTACGAAGTGGTGGGCGAGTCGCTGCAGGTCGAGCCCTATGCCTGCATGCTGCCCAAGGACGACCCGGCCTTCAAGAAAGTGGTCGACGACACCTTCGCCGCCATGATGAAGAGCGGCGAGTTCGAGAAGCTCTACAACAAGTGGTTCATGCAGCCGATTCCGCCGAAGAACGTGCCGCTGAACCTGCCGATGAGCCCGCAGCTGAAGGACAACCTCAAGGCCCTGAGCGACAAGCCCGCGACCTGATCGACTCAGGGGCAGTGGAAAAGAAGAAGAGAACCGGATTGAAAAGGACATGGCAGTGACGCAGGTGGTCGGCATTCTTGGGGGCATGGGCCCCGCGGCGGGCGCCGATTTCGTCCGGCTCTTCGTGCAGGCCTGCGCGCAGCAGATGCGCGCGCGCGGCGAGCCGGTGCGCGACCAGTCCTTTCCCGAACACTGGCTCGCGCAGGTGCCGGTGCCCGACCGCACCGACGCGCTGGCCAGCGCCGAGCAGGGCGCGCACCAGCCGCTGGAGCCGATGCTGCAGGCGCTGGGCCGGCTGGCCGCGCTGGGCAGCCGGGCCGTGGCCATCGCCTGCAACACCGCGCATGCCTGGCACGCCAACCTGCAGGAGCGCTTTCCGCAGGTGGAGCTGCTGCACATGGCGCGCGAGACCGCGCGGCAACTGGCGGCGCAGGGCGCGACCGACGTGGCGCTGATGGCCACCGAGGGCACCTACCGCGTGCGCCTCTACGAACAGGCGCTGGCCGAAGCGGGCCTGGGCTGCCACATCCCGCTGGCGGACGAGCGCCAGGCCATCACGCGCGGCATCTTCGAGGGCGTGAAGGCCGGCAACATGGCGCTGGCCGAGCAGTGCTTTTCCGACGTGGCGCTGCGGCTCGCGCAGCGCCACGGCCCCGTGACCATCATCATGGGCTGCACCGAGGTGCCGCTGGGCCTGCAGGGTTCGGCCGCCGTGGCGGGGCTGGACCTGATCGACCCCGCGCAGGTGCTGGCCGCCGCGCTGGCGCGCCGGGCCTACGGCGTACAGCACCAACCCCACTGAATTTCGGGACATAGGGGCACGGGCCGATTTCGCCTACATTGCGGCGGTGCGTTTTTTCGCGCGGCGCCCCTTGCCAGGCGAATCCACTGGAGCCCCTTTCATGTCCCTCGACGACAGCCGTTCCGACTTCGACTCGCTGCGCCCCGGCGCCAGCACAGGGCAGGGCGCCACGCGCCGCACAGCGCTGAAGGCCGCCATCGGCGTGGGCTACGCGGCGGCCGTCATGCCGGTGGTGGCGCAGACCGCCGTCACCACCTCGTCCGAAGGCCTGAAGGCCGGCCCCGTCAAGTACACCGTCAACGGCTTCGACGTGCCCGCCTACGCGGCGGCGCCCGCCGGCAAGACCGGGCTGCCGGTGATCCTGGTCGTTCAGGAAATCTTCGGCGTGCACGAATACATCGCCGACACCTGCCGCCGCTTCGCCCAACTCGGCTACCTGGCCATCGCCCCCGAGCTGTATGCGCGCCAGGGCGACCCGCGCGGCTACACCGACATCCCCAAGCTGCAGGCCGACATCGTCACCAAGGTACCCGACGCCCAGGTCATGGCCGACCTCGACGGCGCGCTGGCCTATGCCAGGGCCAACGGCGGCGACACCGCCAGGGCCGGCATCACCGGTTTCTGCTGGGGCGGGCGCGTCGTGTGGCTCTATGCCGCCGCCGGCAAGGTCAAGGCGGGCGTGGCGTGGTACGGCCGGCTGGTCGGCCAGGCCAGCGAACTGGCCCCGAAACACGCCGTCGACGTGGCCGCCAGCCTGCAGGCGCCGGTGCTCGGTTTGTATGGCGGAAAAGATCAAGGCATCCCCCTTGACACGGTTGATAAGATGAAAGCTGCTCTGGCCAATGGAACCGCGGCGGCCAAGGCATCGAGCTTCGTCGTGTATCCCGAAGCAGGCCACGCATTCCATGCCGACTACCGCCCCAGCTATGTCAAGAGCGCGGCGGACGACGGCTGGCAACGCGCCACGGCCTGGTTCAAAGCCAATGGTGTCGCCTGACTGAAGACGGCGCCTTGTAGCCACCCCCGCCGAAGGCCGTCCGATGTGACGGCCTTTTCTCTTTTTATGAACGGGCAACGGCCCCGAGACTGTCTCGACGGCCGCCCCACTTGCGCAAGCAGCTATGAATTTGATAGTCATCATCGTGGCAACCCTGGTTGCCGGTATCGGGAGCGTCTGGCTCGCGGCCCTGTTGTTGAAAGTGGGCGTGCGCAACGGCTCGGGCGGGGTCAACCCGCAACACCTGCTGAGCCTGGCGGCGGGCGCGCTGCTCGCCACCGCCTTCATGCACCTCTTGCCCGAGGCCTTCGAAAGCCGCATCGAGCCCGCGCTGCTGTTCGCGGTGCTGCTGTTCGGGCTGGTGTTCTTCTTCCTGCTCGACAAGGCCGAGCTGTGGCACCACGGGCATGAGCACCACCATGGCGGCGAGGCCGACGCGCACGCGGGCCACGACCATGGCCACGCGCATGGGCATGGGCACGGCCACGACCATGGCCATGACAACACGCCGCGCACCGGCGGCTGGGCCGTGCTGACCGGCGACAGCGTGCATTGCTTCGGCGACGGCATCCTGATCGCCTCGGCCTTCACCGCCGACATCCGCCTGGGGCTGGTGGCCGCCATCGCCGTGCTGGCGCACGAGATTCCGCACCACATCGGCGACCTCGTGGTGCTGCGCCAGAGCTCGGCCAACCAGCGCGCGGCGCTGGTGAAGGTGTCGCTTGCCGGCACCATGACCACGCTGGGCGGCATCGCGGGCTGGTGGCTGGTCGACCAGCTGCACAGCTGGCTGCCGTACTTCCTGGTGCTGGCCGGCAGCAGCTTCGTCTACGTGGCGCTGGCCGACCTGATTCCGCAGCTGCAAAAGCGCCTGCCCGCCCGCCAGACCGCCGCGCAGATCCTGTGGCTGGCGGCGGGCATCGTGCTGGTCACCGGCGTGAGCCGCCTCGCCCACGGCGAGCACGGGCACGACCACGGCCATGGCGACCCCGGGCACGGCGAGCACGGCCACGTGCACAAGGACTGAGCGATCTGCCCGTCCGGTGGACGCGGTGGACGGGCACGCGGGAAACTTTCCGACACCGACGCTGCGTGCCGGATGAACCGCAACGGCTGAAACAGGCGCACCATAGGGGGCCTGTCAGCAATCAGCCGAGGAACCGATCATGACCAAAGTCGCCGCCACCGCGCGCGCCGCTTCGCCCGCCGAAGACGACGAAGACAACACGCCCGCCGACGATTTCGAGGAACCCGAGAACGAGGGCTCCGACGACCTGTCGGACGAAACCGGCATCGACCTCACCGATGCGAGCGAACTCGATGCCGACAACGTGCCGGCCGACGAAGAGTTCGATCGCGTGATGAACGCGCCGGACTGACCCCGCCAGCCGTGCTCCGGGCGGCTACGCTCAGGGCATGCACCTGTTTCATTTCAGCGACGACAGCGACATCGATCGCTTCGACCCCCGTCCGGTTCGCACGCCGGCCCCGCGCCGCCCGGGCATGGACTGGCTCAACGGCCCGCTGGTCTGGGCGATTGCCGAAGACCATCAGCAGCTGTACCTCTTTCCCAGGGAATGCCCGCGCATCGTGATGTGGGCGCATGCCGGCACCAGCGCGAGCGACCGGCAGGCATGGCTCGGCGATGCGGCGCCCGGAACCTCGGCCATCGCGTACATCGAGGCGCGCTGGATGGAGCGGCTCGCGCAAGCGGCGCTCACGCGCTACGAATTGCCGAGCGAGCACTTCGTGGACATCGACGACGCGGGCATGTGGGTGTCGCGCGATGCGGTCGTGCCGCGCGACGTAGTCCGCCTGTCCGACCTGCGGGCCGCGCTGGCCGCATGCCGCACCGAGCTGAGGGCGGTCGATTCCCTTGTGCCCCTCAAGCCGGTCTGGCAATCATCGATGCATGCCAGCGGCATCCGGCTGCGGAATGCCGCCGACTGGGCATGAGGAACCGCTTCAGGCCGCGTCGCGCCGCGTGATCACCTGCCCGTTGCGTGCCCCGCTGTGCACGCCGTCGCGCCAGGTCACGGCGCCGTTCACGATCACCGCGTCGATGCCTTCGGCCGCGCGCGTCGGCGTTTCGTAGTCCGCGGTGTCGCGCACCGTCGCGGCGTTGAAGATCACCACGTCGGCGTGGTGGCCCGGCTTCAGCGTGCCGCGTTCGTGCAGGCCGAAGTTGCGGGCCGTGAGCCCCGTCATCTTCCACACCGCCGTCTCCAGCGGAAACAGGCCGACGTCGCGGCTGTAGTGGCCCAGCACGCGCGGGAAGGTGCCCCACAGGCGCGGGTGCGGCTTCTCGCCCAGTGGAATGCCGTCGGAGCCGATCATGGTGTCGTCGAACGCGAGGATGCGCTGCACGTCGTCTTCGTCCATCATGAAATAGATCGCGCTGCCGGGCTGCAGCCGCTGCGCCGCCACCTCGCCCGACACGCCCCATTCGGCCGCGATGTCCTTCAGGTCGCGCCCCGCGCATTCGGGGTGCGGCACGCTCGACGCGATGAGCACGCGGCCTTCCATCATCCCGCGGTCGGTGCGGATCATGGTGGAGCCGGCCGTGTACGGGTAGCAGTCGAGCCCGATGCACTGGTGCTGCATCGCCTCCTTGATGAAGGGCAGCGTGACCTGGGTCTTGCCGAAGTTGTGCGTGTTCTGCACCTTGTGGTGCGACACCACCACCGGAATGTCGAGCGCGCGGCCGATGTGGAAGGTTTCTTCGAGCGACTCCATCACGCGGTCGCTCTCGTCGCGCATGTGCGTCACGTACAGCGCCTTGCGCGAGGTGAGGGGGCGGCCCACTTCGATGATCTCCTCGGTCGTCGCCTTCACGGCCGGTGGGTAGAAGGTGCCGGTCGACATGCCGATGGCGCCGGCCTGCATCGCTTCTTCGACCAGCGCCTGCATGGCCGCGATTTCTTCGTTGTTCGCGGGCCGGTCGAGGTCGGCCATGACGACGGCGCGCAGGGTCGAGTGGCCGACCATCGCGGCCACGTTGACGGAAGAGGGTGTGGCGCGCAGCGCATCGAGATAGGCCGCGAAGCTGGTGAAGCGGCCTTCCGCCGGCGACTCGAGCAGGCTCAGCGGCATCGGCAGTTCCATGTCCACGCGCAGCGGCGCGGCGCTGATGCCGCAGTTGCCGGCCACCACGGTGGTCACGCCCTGCGACACCTTGAACGGCATCTGCGCCTGCGACAGCACGGCCTGGTCGTCGTGGGTGTGCGAGTCGATGAAGCCGGGCGCGACGATGCGGCCGGTGGCGTCGAGCGTCTGCTCGGCGGTGTGGCCCGCAAGGTCGCCGATGGCGGCGATGCGGCCGTCCACGATGCCTACGTCGGCGTTGAAGCGCGGCGCCTTGGTGCCGTCGATGACGGTGCCGCCTTGGATCAGCAGGTCGTAGTGGGGGAGCTTGTTCATCTCGGTCCTTTCATGTGTTGTCTTGGGCGGTTTCGTTCAGGGCGTGTGCACAGGACACCGGGTACTCCCCTCCGCGAATGTCCCCCGGGGCTTCGC
This sequence comes from Variovorax sp. E3, assembly GCF_016082275.1. GTDB lineage: Bacteria > Pseudomonadota > Gammaproteobacteria > Burkholderiales > Burkholderiaceae_C > Variovorax. The sequence goes on along the minus strand of NZ_MOWM01000080.1, from coordinate 22,878 downwards.
CCCTCCTCCTTTATTTCGCTGCGGGGAGCACCCGATGCCCTGCGCACTTGGGCACGCTGCTGGTACTCGCCGATCAACGACCACCGCGAAAAGCGGTCACGCTGATGGGGTGCCTTGCGCAGCGAAATAAAGGAGGAGCCCGAAGGGCGGGGGACATTCGCGGAGCAAGGCACCCCGTCGGCGTGATCGCACCCTGAACGAAACAGCAACGGGTCATCTCAACGGAAGTGGCAAGCAACCCAATGACTGCCATTGGAAGACGCCGGCCGCTCGGTCAGCTCGGGTGCCTTCTCCTTGCACACGGCCTGCGCCATCGGGCAACGCGTGTGGAAGCGACAACCCGAGGGCGGATTGGCCGGGCTCGGCGGGTCGCCCTGCAACAACATGCGGCGCGCGGGCGTGCGCGGGTTGGGCACGGGCACGGCCGACAGCAGGATCTCGGTGTAGGGGTGACGTGGCGTGGCGAACAGCGTGTCGCGGTCGGCGATCTCCACGATGTGGCCCAGGTACATCACCGCCACGCGGTGGCTGATGTGGCGGACCACGGCGAGGTCGTGCGCCACGAACAGGTAGGCGATGCCGAACTCGGCCTGCAGGTCCATCAGCAGGTTGACCACCTGCGCCTGCACCGACACGTCGAGCGCCGACACCGGCTCGTCGCACACGATGAGCTTCGGGTTCAGCGCCAGCGCGCGCGCAATGCCCAGCCGCTGGCGCTGGCCGCCCGAGAACTCATGCGGAAACTTTTGGCGGCCTCGGGCCGCAGGCCCACGCGCGAGAACAGCCACTGCACGCGCTCGCGTCGTTCGGCCGCGTCGCCCATGCTGAAGTTGCGCAGCGGCTCGGCCACGATGTCGCCGGCCGTGAGGCGCGGATTCAACGAGGCATACGGGTCCTGAAAAATGATCTGCAGGTCGCGCCGGCGCATGCGCATGTCTTCCTGCGTGAGCGTCAACAGCTCCTCGCCTTCGAGCTGCACCGAGCCCGCGCTGGGCTCGACCAGCCGCAGCACCGACTTGGCCGTGGTCGTCTTGCCGCAGCCCGACTCGCCGACCAGCGACAGCGTCTCGCCGCGCGCCACCGAGAACGACACGCCGTCGACCGCCTGGATCGAGGGCTTGCGCGGGCTGAGCCAGCGCTTGGGCGAGGTGTAGTGCTTGCGCAGGTCGCGCACCCGCAGCAGGGGGGCGGCGCTACTCGTGGTCGTTGTCGTCGTGGTTGTCGTTGTCATCGTCGTCATGCCGTCACCTCTTCCACGCCCGCCCATTGTTCTTCGACCGCGAAGCAGGCCACCACGTGGTCGTTGCCTTGCTGCGTGAGCCGCGGCGTCTCGGTGCGGCAGCGTTCGCGCGCATGCCCGCAGCGCGCCGCGAAGGCGCAGCCGCGCCCCAGCTCGTGCGCGGCCGGCACCAGCCCCGGAATTTCGGTGAGCCGCGTGCTCGCGGTGTTCATCGCGGGCATCGAGGCCATCAGCGCGCGGGTGTAGGGGTGCAGCGGGCGGTCGAACAGGTCGATCACGTCGGCTTCCTCCACCTTTTTGCCCGCATACATGACCACGACGCGGTCGCAGCTCTCGGCCACCACGCCCAGGTCGTGCGTGATCATCACCACGCCCATGCCCAGCTCTTTCTGCAGCCGCTTGATGAGGTCGAGGATCTGCGCCTGGATGGTCACGTCGAGCGCGGTGGTGGGCTCGTCGGCGATCAGCACCTCGGGGTTGCAGGCCAGGGCCAGCGCAATCATCACGCGCTGGCGCATGCCGCCCGACAGCTGGTGCGGGTACTCGTTCACGCGCCGCTCGGGCTCGGGGATCTGCACCACGCGCAGCATCTCGACGGCGCGCTGGAGCGCATCGGCGCGGCTGGCCTTCTGGTGCAGTTGCACGGTCTCGGCGATCTGCCGGCCCACGGTGAGCACCGGGTTCAGCGAGGTCATCGGCTCCTGGAAGATCATCGAGATGCGGTTGCCGCGAATCTGCCGCATCTCGCGTTCGCTCAGCTGCATCAGGTCGGTGCCGCGCAGCCGCACGGCGCCCATGTGGCGGCCCGGGGGCGTGGGCACCAGCCGCAGGATCGACAGCGCGGTCACGCTCTTGCCGCAGCCCGATTCGCCGACCACGCCGAGCGTGCGGCCCGCGCGCACGGTGTAGGAAACCCCGTCGACCGAACGCACCACGCCCGCCAGCGTGTGGAAGTGCGTGCGCAGGTTGTCGACCTCGAGCAGCGGCTCGCCCGGTGCGAGCGCGGTGTGGGACATGGTGATGCTCATGGCGCGTCGCTCACAGTTGGCGTGCCAGGCGCGGGTCGAGCGCATCGCGCAGGCCGTCGCCGAGCAGGTTGATGGCCAGCACCGTGGCCGCCAGCAGCAGCCCCGGGTACAGGATGATGTGGAAGGCCACGGTCACGAAGTTGCGGCCCTCGGCCATCATGTTTCCCCAGCTCGGCGTCTGCGAGGGCACGCCCACGCCGAGGAAGGACAGCGCCGCTTCGGTCAGCACCGCGGCGGCCGCCACGAAGGTGGCCTGCACCACCAGCGGCGCCACGATGTTCGGCAGCACATGGCGCAGCAGGATGACCGGCAGCCGCGTGCCCACCGCGTGCGCGGCCTCCACGAACAGCTGCTCGCGCAGGGTGAGCGCCAGCGAGCGCACCAGCCGCACCACGCGCGGGATCTCGGGCACGGTGATGGCGATGATCACCGTCGTCAGGCTGGCGCGCGTGACGGCCATCAGCGCGATGGCCAGCAGGATGCCGGGGATGGCCATGAGCCCGTCCATCACCCGCATGATCGGGCCGTCGGCCCAGCGCACGAAGCCCGACACCAGCCCCAGCACGATGCCGAAGAAGGTGGCCAGCACCGCGACCGTGGCGCCCACGATCATCGACACCTGCCCGCCCCACACGGCGCGGCTGAACACGTCGCGGCCCAGCGCGTCGGTGCCGAACCAGTGCTCGGCCGACGGCGGCTGCATGCGCGCGAGCGGGTCGATGTCCTGCGGGTCGTGCGTGGCGATCCACGGCGCAGCGATGGACAGGGCGGCAATGGCGATCAGCAGCAGCGCGCCGATGATCAGCGTCGGGTGCTTGCGCGCCCAGCGCCAGCGCGGCGGCACGAAGGGGGCCTCGTCGGCCGCGTCCGGTACCGTGGGGGTGGGGGCGGGCGCGTGGGTCTCGCTCATGGGGAGTACCGTGGACATAAGGATGTGGGGAATGTGTTTTTTCTTCAGTACTGGATGCGCGGATCGAAGAAGCGGTAGCTCAGGTCGATCAACAGGTTGATCAGCACGTACACCCCCGCCGACAGCAGCAGCACGCTCTGGATCACCGGGTAGTCGTGCCGCTGCACCGAGTCGATCACCAGCCGGCCCACGCCCGGAATGGCGAACACCGTCTCGGTGACCACCACGCCGCCGATCAGCAGCGCGATGCCCGCGCCGACGGTGGTGGCGATGGGAATGGCCGCGTTGCGCAGCGCATGGCCCAGCACCGGCAGCACGCCCAGGCCCTTGGCGCGCGCGGTGCGGATGTAGTCTTCGTGCAGCACCTCGAGCACGGTGGCGCGCGTCATGCGCGTCACCAGCGCGATGTACACCAGCGCCAGGTTCACGCAGGGCAGCACCAGCGAGTGCAGCCACGCGCCCGGGCCGTCGGCAAAGCGCGCGTAGCCCTGCACCGGAAACCACGGCAGCTGGATCGCGAAGCTGTAGACCAGCAGGTAGCCCACCAGGAACACCGGCACCGAGAACGCCAGCACCGCGAACAGCATCACCAGCCGGTCGATCCAGCTGCCCGCGCGGTAGGCCGCGAGCGTGCCCAGCGGCACCGACACCACCAGCGTGATGAGCATGGTCAGCGCCGCGATCGACACCGTGGGCTCCAGCCGCTGGCCCAGCAGCTGCGCCACCGGCACCTGCGTGAAGATCGAGGTGCCGAGGTCGCCGGTCAGCAGCTTGCCCAGCCACAGCGTGAACTGCTGCCACAGCGGCAGGTTCAGGCCGAGCGCGGCGCGCAGCTTGTCGATGTCCTCGGTGGTGGCGAGGTCGCCCGCGATGAGTGCCGCCGGGTCGCCCGGCGACAGGTGGATCAGCAGGAACACCACCACGGCCACCACCGCCATCACCGGCAGCGTGGAAAGAAAGCGTCGAACGATGTAGCCCATGGAGTCGTGTCCTGTGCGCGCCGCTCGGCCGGCTTACCTGTCGAGTGCCCAGAACACCGGCATGCCGGCCCAGAGCTTGTCCAGCCCCTTGAGGTTGGCGCGCGCGGCATTCGCGGCCGAGTACTGGCCCGCGTTGATGTACGGCACGGCCTCGAAGGCGCGAGTCTGGAAGGCGTCGAGCAGTTCCTTGCGCTTGGCGGGCACGGTTTCTTTCAGCCACGCGGTGCGCAGTTCGTCGAGCCGCTTGTCGCAGGGCCAGCCGGGCAGCGTGTTGCCGCAGGCCGCGCCCAGGTAGGCGTTGGCGATGGGCGAGTTGGCGTCGAACTCGCCGGCCACGGTGACGTACATGTTCCAGCCGCCCGCGTCGGCCGCATCGCGCTTGGCGCGGCGCGCGCCGATGGAGGCCCAGTCCATGCTCTGCGCGTCGACGTTGATGCCGATGCTCTTCAGTGTCTGCGCGGCCATCAGCGCCTCGGCGTTGAGGTAGGGCACGTCGCTCGGCACCATCAGCACCACCTTCTCGCCCTTGTAGCCGGCGGCCGAGAGCAGCTGCTTGGCCTTGGCCACGTCGGCCTTGCGGTAGGGCTCGGCACCGGCCGAGGTGTCGTTGGGGCTGCCGCAGATGAAGTAGGTGGCGCAGTAGGCCATGCGCATGTCCAGCGGGAAGCCCATGGCCGCGACGAAGCGTTCCTGGTTCACCGCCTGCAGCACGGCCTGGCGCACCTTCGGGTTGTCGAAGGGCGGGTGCAGCTGGTTCATGACCAGGAAGGCCTGGTAGGCGCCGCCCGAGCCGATCTTGATGTTGGTGTCGGCCCGCAGCGGCCCGATGTAGTCGGGCGGCAGCTGCTCGATGAAGTCGACCTCGCCGCGCTTGAGCGCCGACACGGCGCTGTTGGCGTCGGGCAGGTAGAGCCACTCGACGCGCTCGAAGTTGCTCTTCTTGCTGCCGGCCAGGCCGTTCGGCGGCTCGCTGCGCGGCACGTAGTTGGGGTTGCGCACGAACACCGTCTTGTTGCCCGGCACCCACTCGTCACGCTTGAAGATGAAGGGGCCGGAGCCCAGCACTTCGGGCAGCGGCGCGGTGGCCGGCATCTTGGCCAGCCGCTCGGGCAGGATCACCGGCGGAAAGCCCGAGGGCTTGGCCAGCGCGTCGAGCACCATGCCGAAGGGCTCGTTCAGCGTGAGGTTGATGGTGCGCGCGTCGCCTGCCTTCCATTCGGCGCCCACCGCCGTCATGGCGCGGCCCAGGCTGTCGCGCGCGGCCCAGCGCTGCAGCGAGGCCACGGCGTCGGTGGCGGTGACGGCGCTGCCGTCGGAGAACTTCAGACCGGGGCGCAGCGTGAAGCTCCACTGCTTGCCGTCCTTCGAGGTGGTGTACTTCTCGACCATCTGCGGCTGGGGCTTGCCGGTGGAGTCCTGCGCGAACAGGGTGTCGTAGACCATGTAGCCGAAGTTGCGCGAGATGTAGGCCGTGGTGAAGGTCGGGTCGAGGATCTTCAGGTCGGCGTGCGCCACCACCTTCAGCGTCTTGGGCGGCGTCTGGGCGAGCGCGGGAAGGCCCGCGGCAAAGGCGCCTGAAATGGCCAGGGCAGCGAGGGCGGCAAGCGTTCGTCGTTTCATCGTCGGTTCTCCGGTCGGTGGGGGCGAAAGAAAGGCAGGAAGAAAAGAAGCAGGAGCAGGCCGCTCAGGCCGCGACGCCGATCGGCCACTTGGGCAGGCGCGCCTTGCGGTAGGGCAGGGTGGTGAGGTCGAGCGTCACGGCGCCCGGCGCGCCCGCATAGATGACGTGCCTGGCCACCTTCGAATAAGACGCGTAGAAATGCTGCGACGACTTCACGACCACGATCTTCTTTGCCGCAAGGTCGCAGCCCAGCTGCGTGAACAGGTCGGTGCCCATGGCCTGGTTGCGCCGCGTGATCAGCACGACGTCGATGCCGCCGACCTCGACCAGCGCGCAGTCGCCCATGGGAACGGGCGTGTCCGACAGGCCCGTCATCACCAGGTCGTGCTGGAGCGCCTTCACGGTGCATTCGACGTCCAGCGGGTCGCCCGACAGCGGGCTGATCTTGCCGCCGATGCGCATCGGCAGCCTGGCGCCCACGCCCGCGTCGAAGGCGATGCGCACGGCAATCGGGTCCCACATCGGGCCCAGCGCCGCATTCGTGATGCCGCGCTCCAGCATGCGGCGCAGGATGAAGGTGGAGTCGCTGGCCGCGCCGCCGCCGGGGTTGTCGGCACCGTCGGCCAGCACCACCGGGCCGCCGTCGAAGGCCAGCGCCTCGTCGAGCGAGGCGTCGATGCTCGGGTAGTCGACCGTGAGGCCGTCGCGCATGGCAATGACTTCGTCGGCCAGCTGGCGCGCCAGGGCGTTCGCCTTGGCCTGGTCGCCGTCGGTGTAGACCAGCACCTTGGTGCCCATCTCGGGCACGTCGCCCCATGAGAAGCCGTGCGTGAGCGAGACCGACAGCACGCCGTCCTTGCCTTCGAGCGCCTGCATGCGATCGACAAAGCTGCGCGCCGGCTCGCGCGAGGTGTGCACCGTGACGATCATGTCGCAGTCGACCATCGCGGCCACGGGCTTGACCTTGCCCTCGACCGCCGCGGCGCAGATGTCGACCAGCTCCAGCCCGCGCTCCAGGATATCGGTGTGCGGGTACTCCTTGAACGAGATCATCACGTCGGCGTTGTCCACCATCGCGGGCGTGAGGTGGTTGTGCGGATCGAGCTCGGCGCCGATCACCACGTCGGGCCCGACGATCTGCCGCACGCGCTGCAGCATGTCGCCTTCGCAGTCGTCGTAGCCGTCGGCCACCATGGCGCCGTGCAGGCCGAGCAGCACCATGTCGACCGGCAGCGCCGCGCGCAGGTCGTTGAGCATTTCCTCGCGCAGCGTTTCATACGCGTGGCGCGTGGTCGTGCCGCTGGGCTGCGCGCCGGCCACCATGCCTTCGAGCAGTGTCCAGCCCTTGTCCTTGCCGCGGATGCGCGCGGCCCACAGCGGGCCCGAGTACAGCGTCAGCGCATCGGGGTGCTGGCCGGCGGGGAAGTAGCCGCGGTCCTGGAAGGAAGAGATACCGGTCGGCATCGGGCCGAAGGTGTTGGTTTCGGTGGCAAGGGAGGCACTGAAGACACGCATGGTGGAAGTCTCGTGGGAGGTGGATGTGTGGTGGGAGTGGGTCAGCCGGCCTTGGGCGCGCGCAGGCGTTGCGGGCCCAGCATCTCGGCCGTGAGCCCGAAGTCGGCGATGCGCCGCGGCAGCGGCAGGCCGCGTGCCAGCGCTGCGCAGGCCTCGCCCATGGCGGCCGAGGTCTGGATGCCGTAGCCGCCCTGCGCCGCCACCCAGAAGAAGCCGGGCGCGGCGGGCTCGAAGCCGCCGACGAGGTCGCCGTCGGCCACGAAGGAGCGCAGGCCGGCCCAGGTGCGCGTGGGGCGGCGGATGCTCAGCGTGGTGGCCTCCTCGATGTGGTGGATGGCGAAGGCGATGTCCAGCTCTTCGGGCTGCACGTCCTGCGGCTCGACCGGGTCGGCGTTGGCCGGCGAGCCCAACAGCATGCCGGCGTCGGGCTTGATGTACCAGCTCTCGTCGGCGCCGAACACCATGGGCCAGTGCGCCACGTTCTGCCCCTCGGGCGGCGCGAAGATGAAGGCCGAGCGGCGGCGCGGCTCGATGCCCAGCGGCGGCACGCCCGCCAGTTGCGCGATGGTGTCGACCCAGGCGCCCGCGGCGTTGAGCACCACGGGTGCTTCGTACACGGCGCCGCCGGCCTCGACGCGCCAGCGCTCGCCCACGCGTTCGATGGCGCTCACGTCGGCATCGCACACCAGCTTGCCGCCGGCCTGCCGCATGCCGCGCAGGTAGCCCTGGTGGATGGCATGCACGTCCATGTCGGCGGCTTCGGGCTCGTACACGGCGCCCAGCACCTGTTCGGGCCGCAGCGCGGGCACCATTTCGCGGGCCTGCTCGCCGCTGAGGCGCGAGGCGCCGGTGTCCATGGCGCGCAGCACGTCCCAGTGGGCTTCGAGCTCGGCCATGTGCTCGGCGCCCGCGACCATCATGGCGCCGCGCGGCGTGAGCAGCGGATGCTCCGAGAAGCCCTCGGGCGGGTGTTCGAGAAAGGCGCGGCTGGCCATGGTGAGGGCGCGCACCTGCGGCGTGCCGTAGCTTTCCATGAACAGGGCGGCCGAGCGGCCGGTGGAGTGGTAGCCGGGCTGGGATTCGCGCTCCAGAAGGATCACGCGGGCGTGCGGCGCGAGCCAATGGGCCACCGAAGCCCCGGCAATGCCGCCGCCAATCACAAGGTAGTCGGCCGCGATGGGCGCTGGTGTGTTGGAGGTCATCGGCGAAAAGTGTAGGTAGAAATTTGCGGATACGCAAATTAAAAACGGCCTACCAAGGGGAAACCATGGTGCATCGATACGGAGAAATTTGCGTCTACGCAATTTGCGGATACGCAACTTCCGGGCCCGGGCGCCACGGGCCGGCATGGAGCGCGCGGCGTCGGGCTGGCAGAATCTCCCTGCATCACCAGAGAAAGCCAAGCGTGAATCCACACACAGGGACCGGCCGGGAACAAAGGCCAGAGACGAGCCGCCCACGCTGGACCGCACCACTTTCGGCCATCGCCTGCGCAGCGCGCGCAAGCGCTTCGGCTGGACGCTCGCGCAACTGGCCGAACGCTCGGGCGTGTCGATCACCACCATCTCGCGCGCCGAGCGCGGCCAGCTCGCGCTGGGCTACGAGAACTTCACCGCGCTGGGCCGCGCGCTGGAGATGGACATGAACGCCATGTTCGCGGGCGCCGGCGTCAAGCCCGCGCAGTTCGACGGCCCGGTGGTCACGCGCGCGGGCAAGGGCGTGGTGTATCGCGGGCTGTCCATCGCGTACGAGTTCCTGGGCACCACGGCGGCCGGCAAGCAGATGAGCCCGATCGTCGGCACGGTGCATGCGCGCCGCATCCACGGGCCGGAAGACTTCGTGCGGCATGCGGGCGAAGAGTTCGCCTATGTGCTGTCGGGCGAGATCGACGTGCACTTCGACAACGGCGAAGTGGTGCGCTTGTCGCGCGGCGATTCGCTGTACTTCGACAGCCGCCTGGGCCATGCCTACGTGAGCGTGAGCCGGCAGCTGGCGCGCATCGTCGGCATGACGATCGGCGAGAGCGGCCACATGCAGTCGGCGCGCGAGGCGCCCCTGCTGAAGCCGGTGCGCACGGCAAAGGCCGCCGCGGCGCAGCCCGCGAAGAAGAGCGGCAAGGCGCGCGGCAAAGGCTGAGCGCAAGGCGCGGCCGGGGTGCCGCGGGTTCCATGGGTGTCATCGATTTGCTGCGGATCCGCTGCATGGGCTATATGCTGTGCGCGGCCCTTATCAACCGGAGTCCATACACCCATGACAAAGCACTCTTCCTTCTTCGCCCTTCGCTCCATTGCCGCCGCCTGCGGCCTTGCGCTCGGTGCCGTCGCGGCGGCGCATGCCGCGCCCGACGCCAAGCTGCTGGCAGCCGCCGAGAAGGCGCAACCCGCCGTCATCGACAACCTCAAGGAGATGGTGCTGATCGAGTCGGGCAGCCTGAACGTCGACGGCCTGCTGAAGATGGCCGACGTGGTGGAAGGGCGCCTGAAGGCGGTCGGCTTCAAGACCGAGCGGCGCAAGGCCACGGCCGGCGCGGGCGCCGACATCGTGATCGGTACGCTCAAAGGTACGGGCAAGCGCAAGATCATGTTGCAGGGCCACATGGACACGGTGTACCCGGCCGGCATCCTGAACGGCCAGCCCTACAAGGTCGACGGCAACCGCATCTACGGCCCCGGCATCGCCGACGACAAGGGCGGCCTCGCGGTGATGATGGCCTCGCTCAAGATCCTGGCCGACGCCGGCTGGCGCGACTACGACACGCTCACCGTGCTCATGAACCCCGACGAGGAAGTGGGCTCGGTCGGCTCGGGCGAACTCATCGCCACCCTGGCCGACCAGCACGACACCGTGCTGTCGTTCGAACCGACGGTGGCCAAGTCGGTGGTCAAGGGCGAGTCGCTGCTGCTGGGCGCGGCCGGCATCGCCACCGCCACGCTCGAGGTGAAGGGCCGCGCGTCGCATGCCGGCGCCGCGCCCGAGCTGGGCCGCAACGCGCTGTACGAGCTGTCGTACCAGATGCTGCAGACGAAGGACCTCGCCAAGGACATCCCGGGCGTGACGCTCAACTGGACCGTGGCGCGCGCCACCGGCCCGCTCAACCAGATCACCGAGAAGGCACAGGCGCTGGGCGACGTGCGCATCACGCAGCCCGGAGCGGAGAAGAAGCTCAACGAAGTGCTGCAGGCGAAGATCGCGGCGGGCAAGCTCATTCCCGACACCGAGACCACGGTCAAGGTCGAGGTGGGCCGCCCGGCCTTCATCGCGGGCGAGAAGGGTCGCGCGCTGGGCGAGAAGGCGCAGGCCATCTACAAGGAAATCGACCGCGACCTCGCGCTAGCGCCCATGACCGGCGGCGGCACCGACGCGGGCTATGCGGGCCGCTCGGGCAAGGCGACGGTGGTCGAGAGCTTCGGCCTTTCGGGCTTCGGCTACCACGCACGCGACGAGTACATCGAGGTCGACTCGATCGTGCCGCGCCTCTACCTCGTCACGCGGCTGTTGACAGAAATCGGCAAGAACTGATCTTCAAATGCGCGGCGCTTCGCCGGTGACGGCGAAGCATTTCGTGGGCATTGCCCGCGCCAGGGCGCGGGGAGGCATGGCGTGCCGCCCGGGGATGCCGCCCGCTACGGCTGCTGCTGTTGCCCCGGGCGTTCGCCGGGGCGCGGCTGGCGATGGGCTGCTGCCGCCGCCGCTGCGGCGGCCACGCGTTGCTGCTGCTGTTGCTGGGCGGCCTGTTGTTGTTGCTGCTGCTGTTGCCGCGCCTGCTGGGCTTGTTGGGCCTGTTGGGCCTGGCGCGCCTGCTCCTGCTGCATCCGCTGCTGTTGTTGTTGCATCTGCATCTGCTGCTGGTGTTGCTGCATCGCCTGCTGCTGTTGCTGCTGGCGCGCGGCTTGCTGCTGGGCCTGTTGCTGGGCTTGGGCTTGCTGTTGGGCCTGTGCCTGCTGCATCTGTTGCTGCTGCCGGCGCATCTGCTCCTGCTGGGCTTGTTGTTGCTGGCGGGCCTGGTTCTGCGCCTGCTGCTGTTGTTGCTGCTGCAGTGCCTGTTGGCGCTGGATCTGTTGCTGCTGTGCTTGTGCCTGCTGCTGCGCGCGGGCCTGTTGCTGGGCCTGTTCCTGCTGCTGCATCTGCTGGCGCCGCGATTGCTCCTGCTGGGCCTGTTGCTGGCGCTGCTGTTCCTGCTGCGCGCGCTGTTGCTGCTGTGCCTGCGCCTGTTGCTGCTGCAACTGCTGGCGCCGCGATTGCTCCTGCTGGGCCTGTTGCTGGCGCTGCTGCTCCTGTTGCGGCCCCGCGCCGGGTGGCTGTCCCGCGAACCGGGCCGGTTGGTGCTGCTGCGCCTGTTGGGCCTGCTGCGCCTGCAGGGCCTGCTGCCGATGCAACTGGTCCTGCTGCTGTTGCTGCTGCATCTGTGCCTGCCGCGTCTGCTGCTGCTGTTGCTGCAGCTGTTGGGCACGCAGCTGCTGGGCCTGCTGTTGCTGGGCTTGCTGTTGCTGGGCTTGCTGCTGCGAACGTTGCTGCTGTGCCTGTTGCGCCTGCTGCTGCATCTGCTGCTGGCGCAGCGCGGCTTCCTGCTGCCGCGCCTGTTGTTGCTGCTGTTGCTGGGCCAGCGCGGCCTGTTGCTGCATCTGTTGTTGCTGCTGCGGTGCAAAGCCCGGCGCGGCCGCGAAGTTGGGCGGTGCGCCCGCGGGCACGCCGCGCGGCGCGCCGTTGTTGTTGTAGACGGTGCGCGTGTTGTTCACGTTGTTGACCACCGTGGTCGAGCGCGAGACATACGTGTTGTTGTTGTAGACCACGGCCGGGCGGTAGGCCGGCGGCGGCGGTGCCCCGCGATCACGATCCCGGTCACGCCCGCGCCAGCCCGGCGCGCCCCAGTTCATGTTCCATGAATGCCAGCCCCAGTCGTGGCGCTCCAGCGCGGCGCCGACCACCACGCCGGCGCCGAAGGCCAGCGCGCCGGCGGCGATCACCTGGCCCTGGCTGTAGCCCGGCGCCACCTCGACCGGCGGCGCATACGCGTAGCCGGGGTACACCGGCTGCGGCGTGCCGTAGATCACCTGCGGGTCGTAGGCCGGCACATACACCACGTCGGGCTGCACGGGTTCGATGGTGATGTACTGCGGCGGCGGCTCGATCACGGCGGGGCCGCTGTAGTACACGGCCTGCGAATCGGGCGCGGGCGCGTAGTTTTGCGGGGTCGCGGCGCTGGCCACGCGCAGCTTGTCGTTGTTCTTCAGGCGCCCGGCCTTGGCCGCGCGCTGACGCATGACCTGGATGGCGTTCATCACGTCGGTCGGGTCGTTGTAGTAGGCCTTGCCCAGCGACTCGGTCCACGGGATGTTGCCGGCCATCTGGTCGACCACGCCGCGAAAGGCGGTGAGCGACTTCACGCTCGGGTCCCACGGCTGCTGGTTGGCGGCGTCGGCCAGCGGGCCGGCCTTGAGGTTGCGGTTCTGCCCGAGCCAGTCGTGCGCGGCGGTGATCTGCTCAGGGTAGGTGGCGCCGGCCAGGATCTGCGCCACCAGCTTGTCGGGGTACAGCGCAATGGGCGCGACCATCTCGTAGAGCTGGTCGGCCGAGGGCGGCGTGTAGGCCACCGGCACGGCCGTGGGCGCATTGGTCTGCGGCACCGACGGCGCGGGAATAGAGGAGGCGGCGGGGTCGACGGCCGCCGCCGGCGTGCTGGTCGTCTTGTCGCAGCCTGCAATGGCGAGTGCGCCGATGCACAGCGAAATCGTCAGGAGCCGCGGGACCGTTGGGCGATGGTTCTTTGTCATCTGGAGTTCCATGTAGGCGCCGGCGTCGTGCCCGGAACTCTTTCAACGGTGCGCGGCGGCAGGCGATGACAAAGCCTGCGCCGCGGATGCAACGGTCTGTGTCGGTGGCGCGCCGTCAATGCTGTCGGCGCAGAACCACAGGCCGGGGCGGGGGGCTACTTGGCGCCGCCCGAATACTTGGTCACGCTGGTGGCGCTCACGTGGTAACCGCTCACACCCATCATGGAATCGTTGCGCAGCGTCTGCAGCTTGCCGGTGACCCACACGGTGTCCATGGCGCGGAACTTGGCGCCCTTTTGCGGCACCACGTGCAGGATCTGGTTGGCCGGCGGCGGCGGCGTGTGGATGCAGGCGCCGAAGTAGGGCACCAGCAGAAACTCGGTGACCTCGCCCTTGGCTTCCTCGAGCGGCACGATGAAGCCCGGGATCTTGACCTCGGCGCCGTTCATGGCGGGGTTGGTCGGTGCGTTGTTCGACACTTCCTGCATCTTCATGAGCAGCTCGTTGGCGCGCGGGTCGCCGTCGTCGAGCGCGCTCAGGTCCATGCCCTTGAACTCCTTGGCCGGGTCCCAGTCCTTGGGCACCAGCTCTTCCCAGGTGATCTGGCGCGGCTGGCCCGGCGTGCCCTTGGCCGCCGCGGCCGCGGGCGCCGATTTGCCGCCGAGCGGGTTGCTGGCCGTGGTGTCCTTGGGCGCCGGTTCGGCGGCCCAGGCGGCCGCCGCGAGGCCCGCGCCCGCGATCAGCATTGAAAGCCGGATGAAAGCTCCGTGGGGCGTGGGCGTCGTGTGGGCGATGGGCATGGTTCAGATCCTCGGGGAAAGGCCGTCGGCGAGGGAAAGTCGGTAGGCACGGATGCCGGGCAAGAGGCTGGCCAGCCAACCCGCGACCAGCAGGCTCGCCATCAGCAGCCATTCGTTCAGTGTAGGTTCGGAAAGGCTCAGTGTCAGTCCGAACTGCGACTGCAGCCATGGCGAGAGCAGGGCGATGCCCAGCACCGCCATCACCACGCCGAAGAGCACGCCCAGCACGGTGACCATCGCGCCTTCGAGCGCCAGCAGCGCCAGCACATGGCGCAACCCCGCGCCCACGGCGCGCAGCACGGCGAGTTCGCGGCGGCGTTCGTTCAGGCCCGCCATCACCACCGACACCAGCCCCGCCAGGCTCACCAGCGCGACCAGCGCCGACATCAGCAGCAGCGCGTTCTCGCCGATGCCGATCACGCTCCACAGTTCGTCCAGCGCCACGCCGGGCAGGATGGCCATCAGCGGTTCGCCGGTGTAGGTGGAAATCCAGCGCTGCACGCCGAACACCGCAGCGCGGTTCTTCAGGCCCACCAGCGCGGCCGTCACGTTCTTGGGCGTGAGGTCGAACTTGCGCACCTGCTCGGCGGGAATGTGCACGCCCGGCATCGGCGCGCCGCCCACCCATTCGAGGTGGATGGCTTCCATGGCCGGCAGGCCGATGTGCACCGTGCGGTCGACCGGGGTGCCGGTGCGCGCGAGCACGCCCACCACGGTGAAGGGCTTGTCGGCATGCTCGGCCACGTTGAGCTCGCCGCTGCCGTGCGCCAGCGTGATCTTCTGGCCCACGTGGTAGCCGAGCTTGTCGGCCACCTCGGCGCCGACCACCGCATCGAACAGCTCGCTGAAGGGCTTGCCCTCGCGCATCTTCAGCAGTTGCCTGTCGCCGTAGCGAAAGCGCGTGAAGTACTCGGGCGAGGTGGCCAGCACCGCGAAGCCGCGGTGCGAATCGCCCAGCGACAGCGGCACCACCCAGTCGACGCCGGGGTGCGCTTCGAGCGCCTGCACGCTCTTCCACGAGATGTTGTTGGTGGCCGCGCCGATGCGAAACACCGAGTACAGCAGCAGCTGCGTGGAGCCGGTGCGCGCGCCCACGATCAGGTCGGTGCCCGAGACGGAGGAGGCGAAGTTCTCGCGCAGCTCGGTGCGGATGCGCTCCACGCCCAGCAGCAGAAAGGTCGACAGCGCAATGGAGAACACCGTGAGCGCGAGCGTGAAGCGCCGGTTCCAGGCGCTGCGCCATGCAATCGAAAAAAGCGCTCTCATGCGTCCACCGCCATCGCGCTGCCGGCCGCGCGGTTGATTTCGGGCAGCAGCACGTGCCGCACGAAGCGCTGCGCAATGCGCTGGTCGTGGCTCACGAACACCAGCGCGCTGTGGTTCTGCGCGCAGGCCGTCAGCAGCACGTCGAGGAAGGCTTCGCGCCGGTCTTCGTCGAGCGCGGAGGTGGGCTCGTCGGCGATCACCACTTCGGGCTGGCCGATGAGCGCGCGCGCCGCGGCCACGCGCTGCTGCTGGCCGACCGACAGCTGCAGCGCCTGGCGCTTCCAGAGGTTGCGGTCCAGGCCCATCTGCGCGAGCAGGTGCTCGGCCTCGTCGCGCGAGCTGCCGTTGCGCGCGGCCTGGGCCTCGCGCCGCGCCGAGAAGCGGCAGGGCAGCAGCACGTTGTCGAGCACGCTCAGGTACGGCAGCAGGTTGAACTGCTGGAAGATGTAGCCCACGTGCGCCACGCGGCTGCGGTCGCGCTGGGTGCCCGAGAGCTTCGACCAGTCGTGGCCCAGCAGCGTGACGCGGCCTTCGTCGGCCACCAGCACGCCGGCCAGCAGCGACAGCAGCGTGCTCTTGCCGCAGCCGCTGGGGCCGTGCAGGAACACCGATTCGCCGGCGGTGATGCGAAAGGCCTCGATGTCGATGCACGGTGTTTTCACGCCGGGCCACGAGAAGCGCAGCGCTTCGGCGGCGAGAACGACGCGCAAAGGCGCCGCCCCGCCCTGCAAGGGGGTGCTCACAGTGTCACTTGCCCCAGCCGAGGCGAACCGGCTGGGCCGCCTGCGCGCCGGCGGGGCGCTTGAGCTGGCGCTTGAACTGGCCTTGCGCGGAGGCAATCTGCGAATCGATCTGGCGCAGCCCCTTGAACACGTTGAACAGGTTCACGTCGATGAACTTCGCGGCGGCCGCGTTGGTGCAGTTGAAGGAGAAGGTGGCGTCCAGGTCGGCATGGCCGACGGGCTCGGCCGGGTCGGGGTTGCCCAGGCCCAGCGCGCCGGAACGCAAATCGACCGGGCCGAGCTTGCAGTTGGCGGCCGGGTCGATGACGAAGAGCTTGTCGGCCGCGCGCAGTTGGGCGACGGCTTCCTCGACGGTCTTTTTCTCGGCGTCGGTCTGGGCGCGCGCTCGAAGCCGACGATGTTGTCCAGCGGCGAGTCCATGTCGATCACCACCGTGGGGCCGTCCACGGCCACGTCGAGCTTGAGCTGGCCGTGCACGTGCGCGTGTTGCTGCTGCGCCTGCGCCGAGAGGAACGGGGCCGCCGCGAACAGCGCGGCGGTGAGTGCGAGACCGGTGGAGGTACGTCGGAGTCGGATGTGCTTCATGGTTCAGCGCCTTGCCGGGTCGGCAGCCCCGGCGTGTTGCTCCATTCGCTCCAGCTGCCGGCATAGAGCGCGGTCGTCCCGAACCCCGCGATCTGCATCGCGAGCAGGTTGGGCACGGCGCTCACGCCACTGCCGCATTGATGGACGACGCTCGCCGCGTCGCGTCCCGCGAGCAGCGCTTCGAACTCGGCACGCAATTGCGATGCCGGCTTGAACTTGCCGTCCGGGCCGATGTTTTCGGCGAAGGGCCGGTTCAGGGCCCCGGGGATGTGACCGGCAATCGGGTCCAGAGGTTCCACCTCGCCGCGGTAACGTGCGCCGGCGCGTGCGTCGATCAGGTTCTGGTCAGGCTGGCCGAGCCGGCGCACCACCATGTCGGTGGTCACGAGCCTGGCAAGGGGCTCGCCGGTGACGAAGTTCGACTGGAAGCGCGCGGGCTCCTCGCGGCCGGTGACCTCGCCGCCCGCGGCCTGCCAGGCCTGCAGGCCGCCGTCGAGCACGGCCACGGCGTCGTGGCCCATCCACTTGAGCATCCACCACAAGCGCCCGCAGTAGTTGGCGCCGTTGCGGTCGTACACCACGGCCTGCATGTCGTTGGCGAAGCCGACGCTCGAGAGCCACTGCGCGAACTTCTCGCGGCTGGGCAGCGGGTGGCGCCCGCCCGAGGCCGGCACGCCGTCTTCCTGGGCGACGACCACGTCGCCACGGGCGCCGGGCGCGCCGTGGCGGGCGCTCAGGGCGGTGTCGAGGTTGGCGTGCAGTGCGCCCGGAATGTGCGCGGCGGCGTACTGCTGCGCACCGGCTTCGGGCTTCATGAGGTCGAAGCTGCAGTCGAACACCATGAGGGGCGTGTCGGCTCTTTGCAGCTGCTGGAGTTGTTCGACGCTGACGAGGGTGGTGTACATGGCGTGTGTGTCCTTCGTTGTCGGGGCCGCCGCGGGCCCGCGCGGTTCAATTCAGTTCAATGCTCTTCGGCCGGTGCCTTGGGCACGGCCCGTTGCCGCAACACAGTTGCGGCAATGCCGCTCGCGATGATAAGAGCCATGCCGCCCCAGCCGGCGGCGTCGATGCGGTCGTCGAACAGCACCACGCTGTAGAACGCCGCGAAGACGATGCCCGAGTACTGCAGGTTGGCCACCACCAGCGTACCGGCCTGGGTCTTGGCCGTGGCGTAGGCGCGGGTCATGCAGAGTTGTCCGAGGGCGGCCAGCAGGCCGATCGGCAGCAGCCACAGCGCATGCTGCCATGTCCACGCGCCGCCGCCCGAAAAGCCGGTGGCGGCCGTGGCAAAGGCCCCGGCCACGGCCGAGCCGACCGCGAAATAGAACACCGTGCGCAGCTCGGGTTCGCCGATGCGCGATAGCGCCACCACCTGCATGTAGGCAAAGGCGGCCGTCAGGCCCGACAGCAGGCCCAGCAGGCCCGCGAAGCCCTCGTTGCCGTTGACGGTGGGCTTGAGCATGAGCACCACGCCCACGAAGCCCGCCAGCACGGTCAGCGCCAGCGCGCCCTGCAGCGGCGGGCGCTCGACGCGGCCGTCGCGCCCGGGCACCGGCACCCACGCGAGCAGCGCGCCGCCGATCAGGAAGGCCGCGACCCACACGCTGCTCATGTAGTTGAGCGTGACGGCGGTGGCCAGCGGCATGTGGGCAATGGCGTAGAACCACGCGCCGAGCGACACCACGCCGATGGTGCTGCGCCAGGCGTGCATGCCGGGGTATCTGGTGGCCAGCGAGACGCCGCGGTTGCGCGCCAGCAGCCACAGGAACACGATGCCGATGAGGCCGCGCCCCAGCACCATTTCACCGCTGTTGAACCACGCCGAGGCGATTTTCACGACCACGCTCATGGTGGCGAACAAGAAGGCTCCCAACACCATCCACAGCGCTTGCATCGTCAGTCAGTCTCGAAAACTAGAAGGAAATCAAAAAGGCCCGATGGGTGCATCGGGCCGGGGCGGGAAGAACTCAGGGCTGCTGCATCGCAGCGCGGTACCACTCGTGGAACTGCTGCATGCCGTCTTCCATCGGGCTCTGGTAGGGGCCCGTCTCGTTGTCGCCGCGCAGCATCAGCGCGCGGCGCCCGGCGTCCATGCGCTCGGCGATCTCGTCGTCTTCCACGCAGGTTTCCATGTAGGCGGCCTGCTGGGCCTCGACGAACTCGCGCTCGAAGGCGACGATTTCCTCGGGGTAGAAGAACTCGACCATATTGAGCGTCCTAGTCGGGCTCACGGGGTGCAGGGTCGACACCGTGAGCACGTGCGGATACCACTCGACCATCACGTGCGGGTAGTAGGTCAGCCAGATGGCGCCGTACTTCGGCGGCTTGCCGTCGCGGTACTTCAGCAGCTGCTCCTGCCACTTCTGGTAGACCGGGCTGCCCGCGCGGCCCAGCCGGTTGGCCACGCCCACCGTCTGCACCGAGTAGTTCGGGTTGAACTCCCAGCGCAGGTCGTCGCAGGTGACGAAGCTGCCCAGGCCGGGGTGGAAGGGCCCGACGTGGTAGTCCTCCAGGTAGACCTCGATGAAGGTCTTCCAGTTGTAGTTGCACTCGTGCAGCTCGACGCGGTCGAGCGCGTAACCCGAGAAGTCGAGGTCGGCCTGCGGGCCGAGGCCGGCCATGTCGGCCGCCACGTCGCGGCCCGTGCCGTCGAGGTTCTTCTCGAACAGAAGGCCGTTCCATTCGGTGAGCGGGTAGTTGTGCAGGTTCAGGCAGGGGTCCTGCTCGAAATGCGGGGCGCCGATCAGGGTGCCCGTGGCGCGCGGGTCGCTCGCGGCGTAGGTCCAGCGGTGCAGCGGGCACACGATGTTGCCGCCGGCCTGGTTGTCGAGCTGGCCCCGGCCCTGCAGGATGAGGGCCTGGCGGTGGCGGCAGACGTTCGAGATCAGCTCCACGCCCTTGGGCGTATGCACCAGCGCACGGCCCTGGTGCTCTTGCGGCAGGGTGTGGAAGTTGCCCCGTTCGGGCACGGCCAGGCGATGGCCGACGTAGCGGGGCCCTCGCGCGAAAAGGTTTTGCATTTCGCGGGCGTAAAGTGCCTCGTCGAAATACGCGGAAACTGGAAGTTGGCTTGCGGCCTGCTGCAGTTGAAGACTTAAATCAGACATGGAGGACCTGACCAAGCTCCCCACAGGGAGAAAAAAAGAAAAGAACGGAAGGCGCCGCCAGGAAGATTCGGCGGCCCGAAGAGGTGTTGAACATCGTCAACGAGAGAAGTTCGCATTGTACCCGGGGCCCCCCGTTTTGCCCCCCGCCCTAAAATGCCCGGTTTCACCCACGTTACGCTTGCATGCCCAAGGTGCCAACTCCTTCCTCGTCCAGCCCGGCGGCAACGCCCGATACGGGCCCGCTGCCCGCCAGTTACGAAGCCGGGCTCCAGGAACTGGAGCAACTGGTCGCAGAACTCGAGTCGGGCCAGCTGCCCCTCGACCAGTTGCTCGGTAGCTACCAGCGCGGAGCCGCGCTGCTCGCCTTCTGCCGCGACAAGCTGCAGGCGGTCGAAGACCAGATCAAGGTGCTCGATGCGGGCAGCCTGAAGGTCTGGACGGCCGAATGAGTGCCGCCACGCCGATCGATTCGCCCCATTGGGACGCAAAGACCCTGGCCGGCTGGAGTGAACCCCACCTGGCGAGCGTCGAATCGGCGCTGTCGCGCTGGGTGGGTGTCGACGCGCCCGTGCTGCTGGGCGACGCCATGCGCTACGCCGTGCTCGACGGCGGCAAGCGCCTGCGCCCGCTGCTGGTGCTGGCCGCCAGCGAGGCCGTCGGCGGCAACCAGGCCGCCGCCCTGCGTGCCGCCTGCGCCACCGAGCTGATCCACGCCTATTCCCTGGTGCACGACGACCTGCCGTGCATGGACAACGACGTGCTGCGCCGCGGCAAGCCCACGGTGCACGTCAAGTTCGGCGAGGCCGACGCCCTGCTGGCCGGCGACGCGCTGCAGGCCCTGGCCTTCGAGCTGCTCACGCCGGAAGGCGACGAAGTCCCCGCCGCCACCCAGGCTTTGCTGTGCCGCCTGCTCGCGCGCGCCGCGGGCAGCCAGGGCATGGCCGGCGGCCAGGCCATCGACCTGGCCAGCGTGGGCATTGCCCTGAACGAAGCGCAACTGCGCGAAATGCACCGCCTGAAGACCGGCGCGCTGCTGCAGGGCAGCGTCGAGATGGGCGCCGCCTGCGGCTCGGTAACACCCGCCGCGCTGGCCGCGCTGCGCGACTACGGCGCCGCCATCGGCCTGGCGTTCCAGGTGGTCGACGACATCCTCGACGTCACGGCCGACTCGCAGACCCTGGGCAAGACCGCCGGCAAGGACGCCGCGGCCGACAAGCCCACGTATGTTTCGCTGCTCGGCCTGGACGGCGCGCGCGCCCAGGCCCGAGCGCTGCTGGCCGACGCACTGGCCGCGCTGCAAAAGAGCGGCCTGGCCGACACCGCCGCCCTGCGCGCGCTGGCCCACATGGTGGTCGACCGCGACCGCTGAGAAAAAACAAGAACTCCCATGGCTCCGCTGCTTCCCACACTCCACGACCCCGCGCCGATCCGCAAGTTCGACCGGGCCCAACTGCGCCAGCTGTCCGACGAGGTGCGCGCCTGCGTGCTCGACAACGTCTCGCGCACCGGCGGCCACCTGAGCTCCAACCTCGGCACGGTCGAACTCACGGTCGCGCTGCACCACGTGTTCAACACGCCGCACGACCGGCTGGTGTGGGACGTGGGTCACCAGACCTACCCGCACAAGATCCTCACGGGCCGTCGCGAGCGCATGCCCACCTTGCGCCAGATCGGCGGCATCTCGGGCTTTCCGCAGCGCACCGAGAGCGAGTACGACACCTTCGGCACCGCCCACTCGTCGACCAGCATCTCGGCCGCGCTGGGCATGGCCATGGGCGCCAAGCAGAAGGGCGAAGACCGCCACACCGTGGCCATCATCGGCGACGGCGCACTCACGGCCGGCATGGCCTTCGAGGCGCTGAACAACGCGGGCGTGTGCGACTGCAAGCTGCTGGTGATCCTGAACGACAACGACATGTCGATCAGCCCGCCGGTGGGCGCGCTCAACCGCTATCTCGCGCAACTGATGAGCGGCAACTTCTACGCCGCCGCCAAGAGCGTCGGCAAGAGCGTGCTGCGCAATGCGCCGCCGCTGTTCGAGCTGGCCAAGCGACTGGAGCAGCATGCCAAGGGCATGGTGGTGCCGGCCACGCTGTTCGAGCAGTTCGGCTTCAACTACGTGGGCCCGATCGACGGCCACGACCTCGACTCGCTGGTGCCCACGCTCGAGAACCTCAAGCACCTGGAAGGCCCGCAGTTCCTGCACGTGGT
Source organism: Variovorax sp. E3 (assembly GCF_016082275.1). Lineage (GTDB taxonomy): Bacteria > Pseudomonadota > Gammaproteobacteria > Burkholderiales > Burkholderiaceae_C > Variovorax. The sequence goes on along the minus strand of NZ_MOWM01000080.1, from coordinate 1,101 downwards.
CACGAAGAAGGGGCAGGGCTACAAGCTGGCCGAGGCCGACCCGGTGGCCTACCACGGCCCCGGCAAGTTCGACCCGCAGGTGGGGCTGGTCAAGTCGACCGCCGTCGCCAAGCAGACCTTCACGCAGGTGTTCGGCCAATGGCTGTGCGACACCGCCGCCGCCGACGGCCGCCTCGTGGGCATCACGCCCGCGATGCGCGAAGGCTCGGGGCTCGTCGAATTCGAGAAGCGCTTTCCCGACCGCTACTACGACGTCGGCATCGCCGAGCAGCACGCGGTGACCTTCGCCGCCGGCCTGGCCTGCGAAGGGCTGAAGCCGGTGGTCGCGATCTACTCGACCTTCCTGCAGCGCGCCTACGACCAGTTGATCCACGACGTGGCGATCCAGAACCTGCCGGTGGTGTTCGCACTCGACCGCGCGGGCCTCGTGGGCGCCGACGGCGCGACGCATGCGGGCGCGTACGACATCCCGTTCCTGCGCTGCATTCCGAACATGAGCATCGCCTGCCCCGCCGACGAGCGCGAGTGCCGGCAGCTGCTGACCAGCGCCTACGAGCAGAGCCACCCGGTGGCCGTGCGTTATCCGCGCGGGTCGGGGGCGGGCGTCACGCCGCACCTGACGCTGGAGTCGCTGCCGCTGGGCAAGGGCGAGATCCGCCGCGAAGGCAAGCGCATCGCGATCCTGGCGTTCGGCACGCTGCTGTATCCGGCGCTGACGGCGGCCGAGTCGCTCGATGCGACGGTGGTCAACATGCGCTGGGCCAAGCCGCTGGACGTCGAGCTGCTGCTGCAGGTCGCGCGCACGCACGACGCCATCGTGACGCTGGAAGAGGGCGCGATCATGGGCGGCGCGGGCAGCGCGGTGCTCGAGGCGCTGCAGGCGGCGAACGTGTTGAAGCCGGTGCTGCAGCTGGGGCTGCCGGACCAGTTCATCGAACACGGCGACCCGGTCAAGCTGCTGGCCGGCATCGGCCTGGACGCGCCGGGCATCGAAGCTTCGATCGTCGAGCGCTTCGGCCGCGCCTGAGTTTCCTGTCTTGCTCCTTCCCCTTCCGGGGGAAGGCTGGGATGGGGGCAAGCGGCCTTGAAAACGCCGCGGCA
>NZ_MOWM01000079.1 GCF_016082275.1 Variovorax sp. E3 | reverse complement strand
CGCCGGCGCTGCCTTCTTGGCGGCTACCTTCTTGGCAGCGACCTTCTTGGCCGGCGCCTTCTTGGCGGCTACCTTCTTTGCCGGAGCCTTCTTAGCAGCCACGACCTTCTTTGCCGGAGCCTTCTTTGCAGCGGCCTTCTTGGCCGGCGCTTTCTTTGCAGTTGCCATTTCTATTTCTCCTTGATCAAGTTGAAAAAATCAACCTATTGAAGCACTCCACGCACGTTGGGTAGCGTGAAGTGATTCATGGCGTTGGAATCTGAGCCCCAGCACCATGAACACCTGAGCCCTCGTCCATGCCGCGCTCTTTGGCGCGATCGGTGGCAAGGGCAATTCTTGAATTCATTAATTCTTGTTGAGAGAGTCAATCCCAGGAGAGCGCGCCGCCCGATTGGTACTCGATCACGCGGGTCTCGAAAAAGTTGCGCTCTTTCTTCAGGTCAATCATTTCGCTCATCCAGGGGAACGGGTTTTCCTCGTTCGGGAAGAGCGTTTCGAGGCCGATCTGCTGTGCACGCCGGTTGGCGATGTAGCGCAGGTAGCCCTTGAACATGGAGGCGTTCATGCCGAGCACGCCACGGGGCATGGTGTCTTCGGCGTATTTGTACTCGAGCTCGACGGCCTTCATGAAGAGGGCCTTGATTTCGGTCTTGAACTCCGCGGTCCAGAGGCCGGGGTTCTCGAGCTTGAGCTGGTTGATCAGGTCGATGCCGAAGTTGCAGTGCATCGACTCGTCGCGCAGGATGTACTGGTACTGCTCGGCGGCGCCGGTCATCTTGTTCTGGCGGCCCAGCGCAAGGATCTGCGTGAAGCCGACATAGAAGAACAGACCTTCCATCAGGCAGGCGAACACGATGAGCGACTTGAGCAGCGTCTGGTCGGTCTCGTGGGTGCCGGTCTTGAAGTGGGGGTCGCTGATGGCGTCGATGAACGGGAGCAGGAACTGGTCCTTCTCGCGGATCGACTGCACTTCGTTGTAGGCGTTGAAGATCTCGCTCTCGTCCAGGCCGAGCGACTCGACGATGTACTGGTACGCGTGCGTGTGGATCGCTTCTTCGAAGGCCTGGCGCAGCAGGAACTGGCGGCACTCGGGCGCCGTGATGTGGCGGTAGGTGCCCAGCACGATGTTGTTGGCGGCCAGCGAGTCGGCGGTCACGAAGAAGCCGAGGTTGCGCTTGACGATGCGGCGCTCGTCTTCGGTCAGGCCGTTGGGGTCTTTCCACAGCGCGATGTCGCGCGTCATGTTCACTTCCTGCGGCATCCAGTGGTTGGCGCAGGTGGCGAGGTACTTTTCCCACGCCCACTTGTACTTGAAGGGCACCAGCTGGTTGACGTCGGTCTGACCGTTGATGATGCGCTTGTCGGAAGCCTTGACGCGTTGGGCGACCGCAGGCGTTGCCGCGGGTGCAGTGTGTGCAATCGACGAAGTCGGAGCATCCACCGAACGGCCTGCGGTGAAACCGCTGGTCGATGCGTTGTGGTGCTGCAATCCTTGTTGCATATCCTTTGGTAAGGAGGGCTTGACTTCTTCGTCCCAGGTCAACATAGAAAAATCCAATGCTCAAATTATCGGAGTAACGATGTGAGTTGCAAAGTGCTCGTTCACATCGCACGCCATTTATGTGGTTGTTATGTTGCTCGCATGCATCGCGCGATGTCAGTCAATGCCTTCATTGAGCGAACGTCGCGCGATTTTTCGCATGCACCTCACTGATTCACCGAAGCGTCGAACGACGACGCTTCACTTGCACATCACTGGCAGGCTTCGCAGGTCGGATCGTCCACACCGCAGAACGCGATGTCGGTGGCGGGCATCGCGCTCATCTGTGCCTTTGCCGCGGCGGCAGCGGCTTCGAGCGCGCTCATGCCCGAAGGTGCGTCGTTGCCCGACGACACCGCGTTGAGACGGCCCGATTGCACCGTCGACTTCTCGGCGTGCGTCGCGCTTTGCGTACGCAGGTAGTACGTGGTCTTCAGGCCGCGCAGCCATGCGAGCTTGTACGTGTCGTCGAGCTTCTTGCCCGATGCGCCGGCCATGTAGATGTTCAGCGACTGCGCCTGGTCGATCCACTTCTGGCGACGCGCGGCGGCTTCGACGAGCCACGTGGTTTCCACTTCGAACGCGGTGGCGTAGAGCGCCTTCACGTCCTGCGGCACGCGGTCGATCGGACGCAGCGAACCGTCGAAGTGCTTCAGGTCCATGACCATCACGTCGTCCCACAGGCCCAGGCGCTTCAGGTCGCGCACCAGGTAGTGGTTGATCACGGTGAATTCGCCCGACAGGTTCGACTTGACCGACAGGTTGCCGAAGCAGGGTTCGATCGATGCGTCCACGCCGATGATGTTCGAGATGGTCGCGGTCGGGGCGATGGCCACGCAGTTCGAATTGCGCATGCCGTCGGCCTTGATCTTCTGGCGCAGCGAGTCCCAGTCGAGGGTGGCCGAACGGTCGACCTCGACGTAGCCGCCGCGTGCCTTCTCGAGCAGGTCGAGCGAGTCGATCGGCAGGATGCCCTTGTCCCACAGCGAGCCCTTGTAGCTGGAGTACTTGCCGCGTTCCTTGGCCAGCTCGGTCGAGGCCCAGTAGGCGTGGTAGCAGATGGCTTCCATCGACTCGTCGGCGAACTGCACCGCTTCCTGCGACGCATAGGGAATGCGCAGTTCGTACAGCGCGTCCTGGAAGCCCATCAGGCCCAGGCCGACCGGACGGTGGCGCAGGTTGGAGTCGCGCGCCTTCTTCACGGCGTAGTAGTTGATGTCGATCACGTTGTCGAGCATGCGCATCGCGGTCGAGATCGTCCGCTTGAGCTTTTCCTGGTCGACCTTGCCGTCCTTCAGGTGCTGCAGCAGGTTCACCGAACCCAGGTTGCACACGGCGGTTTCGGTGTCGCTGGTGTTCAGCGTGATCTCGGTGCACAGGTTCGACGAGTGAACCACGCCGGCGTGCTGCTGCGGCGAGCGCACGTTGCAGGCGTCCTTGAACGTGATCCAGGGGTGGCCGGTCTCGAACAGCATCGTGAGCATCTTGCGCCACAGGTCGGTGGCCTGCAGGGTGCGCGCGGGCTTGATCTCGCCGCGGGCGGCCTTTTCTTCGTAGGCGACATAAGCCTTCTCGAAGTCGGCGCCGAACAGGTCGTGCAGGTCAGGCACGTTGGAGGGCGAGAACAGCGTCCAGGTGCCCTTTTCCATCACGCGGCGCATGAACAGGTCGGGGATCCAGTTGGCGGTGTTCATGTCGTGCGTGCGGCGGCGGTCGTCGCCGGTGTTCTTGCGCAGCTCCAGGAACTCCTCGATGTCGAGGTGCCAGGTTTCCAGGTACGTGCAGACAGCGCCCTTGCGCTTGCCGCCCTGGTTCACGGCCACGGCCGTGTCGTTCACCACCTTCAGGAACGGCACCACGCCCTGCGATTCGCCGTTGGTGCCCTTGATGTGGCTGCCGAGCGCGCGCACGCGGGTCCAGTCGTTGCCCAGGCCGCCGGCGAACTTCGACAGCAGCGCGTTTTCCTTGATCGACTCGTAGATGCCGTCCAGGTCGTCGGGCACGGTGGTCAGGTAGCAGCTGGACAGCTGCGAGCGCAGCGTGCCGGCGTTGAACAGGGTGGGCGTGCTCGACATGAAGTCGAACGACGACAGCACTTCGTAGACTCGATGGCGCGCGCTTCGCGGTCGATTTCATTGAGCGACAGGCCCATGGCCACGCGCATGAAGAAAGCCTGCGGCAGCTCGATGCGGGTCTTGCGCACGTGCAGGAAGTAGCGGTCGTACAGCGTCTGCAGGCCGAGGTAGTCGAACTGGTTGTCGCGCTCGGCCTTCAGGGCGGCGCCCAGGCGGGGCAGGTCGTACTGCAGCAGCTTCTCGTCGAGCAGGTCGTTCTCCACGCCCTTCTTGATGAACTGCGGGAAGTAGTCGGCGTAGGCGGTGGCGCGGTCGACCGGCATCACTTCGCGGCCGATGATCTCCTTGAAGATCGTGTGCAGCAGCAGGCGCGCGGTGGCGAAGGTGTAGTCGGGGTCTTTCTCGATCAGCGTGCGGGCCGCCAGGATCGATGCCTTGTAGACCTCGTCGAGCGGCACGCCGTCGTACAGGTTGCGCATCGTCTCGGCGACGATCGGCGCGGCCGTGATGCTCTCGCCCAGGTTTTCGCAGGCCGATTCGATCAGGCCCTTGAGTTCGTTCAGGTCGAGCGCGACCAGTTCGCCGTTGTCCAGCACGTGCAGCGCGGGCGTGGCCGGTGCGTCCTGTTCGCCTTGCTTGGAACGCTCCTGCGTGCGGCGTTCGCGGTACAGCACGTAGGCGCGCGCGATTTCATGGTGGCCGCCGCGCATCAGGCCGAGTTCGGCCTGGTCCTGCACGTCTTCGATGTGGAAGGTGCCGCCGCCCGGACGCGAGCGCACCAGCGCGCGGATCACGCCCTGCGTGAGCGCGTCGACCGTTTCGCGAACGCTGGCCGAAGCCGCGCCTTGCGTGCCGTGCACGGCCAGGAAGGCCTTCATCATCGCGATGGCGATCTTGTTCGGCTCGAAGGGCACCACGGCGCCGTTGCGGCGAATGATCTGGTAGTGCGCGAGGTTCTGCACGTTGGGGGAGCCGGCAGTGTCTCGCTGCTGTTGCGGTGGCGTGGAGGGAACGGCACGCGGGGACGATTGGGGGTTCAGGGCTGTTTGCATTCGCTTCCTCTCGGTTGGCAATTCTTGTTGGATGGCGGCGCCTGGGCCGGGCGTCGCGCCGGCGCTGATGACCGGACGGAAGACACTATATCTAGGGTGCAGGGGGTGTACAACCCACTAGATGTAGCGTTTTCCTCTCGATACAAGCCTTGCCGATATCCCTTTCGGTGTAGGGCACGGCCAGAGAAACCGCGTCAATACTGGCCTATGGTCTTGCAAGCCGCATGGGGCTTGGCTTGCAAGCCGATTTGGGCTTGCAGGGCGCATGGTTGCTACATCGCGCGTTCGCTATTTTCGCATTGTTGCAGCGCGATATGCGCGCATCGCGTGGCGCCGCGCGATTGAAAAAATTAGCGCTGCACCACCTGCGCGGGAAACATCTGTGGATTCCAGCCCAGCTGTTCGCGCAGCGCGCGCCAGTCGAAGCCGGCACCGGGGTCCTGTTTGCGGCCCGGCGCGACGTGCTCGTGGCCCGCGATGTGCGCGATGGGGTAGTGCTGCGCGAGCGCGGCGCACAGGCTGGCGAGCGTCTCGTATTGCGGCTCGTCGAACGGCTGGCCTTCGAGGCCCTCGAGTTCGATGCCCACCGAGAAATCGTTGCAGTTGTTCCGGCCCTGCCACGACGACACGCCGGCATGCCAGGCGCGGTCGTCGCAGCTCACGAACTGCCAGAGATCGCCGTTGCGGCGCACGTAGAAATGCGAGGACACCTCGAGCCCGCGGATCGACTGGAAGTAGGGGTGCGCGTCCCAGTCGAGCCGGTTGGTGAAGAGCCGCTGCACTGCGTCGCCGCCGTACTCGCCGGGCGGCAGGCTGATCGAATGGAGCACGACGAGGTCGGTGGGCGCACCGGCGGGGCGGGGTCCGAAGTTCGGCGACGGCAGCGCCTTCGCGAAGCGGTACCAGCCGGCCTGCCAGAGCGCGCTTGCGCCGTCGTCGCCGGGGGGGTCAGTCGTCGACATGGCTGCTCGCGCCATCGTCGCCGTTGGGCGTGGTGATGCCCAGGCGCGCGATGCGGTAGCGGATCTGGCGCAGGCTCATGCCCAGGCGCGCGGCGGCCGCGGTGCGGTTGAAGCCGCTCTCGTGCAGCGCGCGCACGAGGATCTCGCGCTCCTGCTGGTCGAGATAGGCCTGGAGGTCGGAGGGCAACGGCGGCGGCGCGGCCTTGGGGGCGCAACCGGCGCGATGGGGCCGGCCCCAGCGCGGCCGGCGCGCCGAGCGCGGGCAGCAGCGGCGCCGGCGCGGACGCCGCGGCTTCGGCCTGTGCGGTGAAGCCGCCCATGAGGTCGAGGTGCAGCTCGTCGCCGTCGTTCAGCGCGACCGCGCGGTGCAGCAGGTTCTCGAGTTCGCGCACATTGCCGTCGAGCGGATGCAATGCGAGGCGGCGCAGCAGGTCGCTCGACAGGTGCGGCACCGGCATTTCGGCGTCGTGCGCGATGCGCGCGAGCAGCGCGGCGCACAGCGCGGGCAGGTCTTCGCGGCGGTCGCGCAGCGCGGGCACCGCGATCTCGATCACGTTGAGCCGGTAGAACAGGTCTTGCCGGAAGCGGCCGGCCTGCACCTCGGCGTGCAGGTCTTTGTGGGTGGCGCTCACGATGCGCACGTCGACCGCGTCTTCCTGCGTCGAGCCGATCGCGCGCACGCTGCGCTCCTGGATCGCGCGCAGCAGCTTCGACTGCATGGCCAGCGGCAGGTCGCCGATTTCGTCGAGGAACAGCGTGCCGCCGCGCGCGGCCTGGAAGTAGCCGTCGCGGTCTTGCGCCGAGCCGGTGTACGAGCCCTTTTTCGCGCCGAAGAATTCGGCTTCGAGCAGGTTCTCGGGAATCGCGCCGCAGTTCACGGCAACGAAGGGGCCGTCGCTGCGCTGGCTGCAGGCATGCACCGCACGCGCCACCAGTTCCTTGCCGGTGCCCGACTCGCCGCGCACCAGCACCGGCGCCATGCCGCGCGCCACCTTGGCGATGCGCGACTTGACGAGCCGCATCGGCTCCGAATCGCCGACCAACCGCTCGAGCGCCGCGACGCCGCTGCCCGACGCGACCATCGGCGCATCGCCGCCGCTCGCGGCCGCCGGTTGCACCGACTTGACCGGCTGCTGCGGCGCATTGCGCGCCTGCACGGCGGACGCGACCACGGCGCGGAATTGCTTCAGGTCGACCGGCTTCGTCAGGTAGTCGAAGGCGCCGGCCTTCAGCGCCTCGACGGCGTTCTCGGCCGAGCCATACGCCGTCATCACCACGCAGCGCTCGCTGCGCTGGTCCTTCTGGATGCGATGGATGATCTCCATGCCCTGGCCGTCGGGCAGCCGCATGTCGGTGATCACCGCGTCGAAGCGGCCCGCCTCCAGGTGCTGCCACGCCTCGGACACGCTGCCCGCGGCCTCGACCCGATAGCCCTCGCGCAGCAGCGTCAGCTCGTACAGCGTGCGCAGGTCGGGTTCGTCGTCGATGACCAGGATCTGCGCCGGCCGCTGGGTGGAAGGGATGGGAATGCTCACGGCGCTATTGTGTCAGCCGGTTTTCGCTGGCGGCGAAGCTGACGAAGAATTCGTTGCCCTCGGGGCCGCCCGCCACCAGCGCGCGCCGCTCGTAGCCGATGGTGGCGCCGTGCCGGCGGCACAGCTCGCGGCACAGGAACAGGCCCAGCCCGCTGGAGCGGCTCTCCGACGAGAAGAAAGGCTCGAACAGGTGCCGCTGCACGGCCGGCTCCAGCGGCGCGCCGTCGCTCCACACCATCAGACTGGGGCGGCCCGAGGTGCCGCGCTGCAGGCTGGTCAATACCTGGATCGAGCCTTCGCGCTTGCCGGCGTAGCGCGCGGCGTTGTCGAGCAGGTTGACCATCAGCCGGCGCAGGTGCTCGGCGTCGAAACGCACGTCGCTGCCGGCGGCATCGAGCGACACGAGCACGCCTTTGCGCTGCGTCTGGCGTATCCATTCCTCGGCCAGCACCTGCACGGCGGGGTCGAGCACCACCTGCTCGCCGAGCGACAGCACGCGCTGCTGGCGCGCGCGCGAGACGTCGAGCACGTCGTCCACGATGCGCGCGAGCCGCTGCGCGTTGTGCTGCACCATGCTCGTGAGCTTGCGGTGCGCGGGGTCGGTCAGGTCTTCGTTGAGCAGCGCGCTGGCCTGGGTGATGGCGGCCAGCGGGTTGCGGATTTCATGCGCGACGGCGGCCGACATGCGGCCCATCGCGGCCAGTTTCTCGGTGCGGATGCGGGCCTCGAGTTCGCGCAGGTCCTGCAGGAACATCACGCACAGGCTGTCCAGCCGCTTGTCGCCGGCAGGCGTGAGCCGCGTGCGCACGCGCACCTCGCGCGCAGCGCCGCGCACCTGCGCCACCGGGATTTCTTCGGACTGCGGTGCCCGGCGCGCGAAGGTCTGGCGCGCGAGCGCGGCCAGTGCGTGCCAGGCGGGCTGGGCGTGCAGCGGGAACGGCAGCGCCAGCTTCGCCAGGCCCTGGCCGAGGATCGCGTCGGCCGCCGGGTTGGCCGCGTGCACCAGCCCGTCGGCGTCGATCACCAGCACGCCTTCGCTCAGCGTCTCGATCACCAGGTCATTGACCTGCGCCTGCATCTGCGCGCTGCTGCGGTTGCGCTGCGCCACCGCTTCTTCGCGCGCCAGCCGGCGGGCCAGCTCGTGCGCCAGCAGCGCCACCACGAAGAGCCCTGTGCCGGTGAGCGCCGCCTGCACGAAGCGGCCCGACGAATCGACCGGCTGCTGCAGCCAGTGCCAGCCCGCGTCGGCCAGCAGCAAAAGCGTGACGGTCGACGTGGTGCCCAGGCTCACGACCATCGTGCCGAGCACCGCGCTCATGAGCACCGGCAGTGCGAACACCGGCGTGTAGTTGATGTTGCCGCCCTGCAGCACCTGCAGCGCGGTGAAGGCGGCCAGGTCGATGCCGATGGTCAGCAGCCAGGACGCGGTGAAACCCCGCAGCGGCGGCTGGAAGTGCGTGTAGCGCATGCCCAGCCAGGCGGCGACCAGGTAGGCGCCGGCAATGCCGATGGCCAGCGGTAGCATGGCCTGCCCGAGCGCGAAGGCCACGCCCTGCAGCAGCACCAGCACCAGCGCGACGAAGCAGCGCGCGACCATGAAGCCGCGCCACAACCGCAGCAGCGCGGTGCTTTCGCCGCCGCCCTGTTCGAGCACGTCCCAGTCGGTGACCGGTTCGCCGCGCGACCAGAGGGGGGCACTCATGGCGAAAGCGTGGGGCGGGTGTTCAGCCGCGCGCCGCGGTGGCGGCGTCGCGGTGTGCCGTGCCGCAGTAGACGGCGCCGCCGGGGCCGGCGATGGCGTCGGTCGCGGGCAGGTGCAGGCCGCAATGGGCGCAGCGCACCATCGCCTGCGGCGGGCCGACCGGTGCGGGCGGGCGCTGCTGCGCCTTGGCCGCGCGCTCGCGCATGGCATCGCGCATTTCTTCGCGCCGGTTCTTGCGCCAGAGCCAGATCGCGATCCAGAGCACCGCGAAGACGAGGAGGTATTTCATACAGGAGGACGTGCCAGCACCACTTCGAGCACGAAGCGCGAGCCCACGTAGGCCAGCAGCAGCAGCGCGGAGCCCGCGTACAGCACGCGGCGCGCGGTGCGGCCGCGCCAGCCGAAGCGCGAGCGGCCGATCAGCAGGATCGCGAAAGTGAGCCAGGCCAGCACCGAGAACGTGGTCTTGTGGTCCCACTTCCAGAAGCGCCCGGCGGTGCCGTAGAGCTGTTCGCTGAACAGCAGGCCGGCCAGCAGCGTGGCCGAGAGCAGCACGAAACCGGCGGTGACAAAGCGGAAGGTGAGCCGCTCGAGCGTGAGCAGCGGCACGCCGCCCTGCGGTTCAGCGGTGGCAAGGCGGATCTGCTTCTCGCGCGGGTGATCAGCCAGGCGTGGACGACTGCCGCGCCGAACAGCCCGTATGAGGCGATGCCAAGCGCCAGGTGCAGCGGCAGCCAGGGCGAAGCCGACACATGCAGCGGCGTGCCCGGGAACAGGATGGCCAGCAGCACCGCTGCCGCGCCCAGCCAGGCGAGCGCACGCCGCACCTTCAGCTGCGGATACATGCGGCTTTCGACCGCGTAGACGGTGAGCACCAGCCACGCGGTAACGGACAGCGCCGGCGCGAAGCCGAAGCGCGGTTCACTGCCGATCAGGCCGTGGGCCAGCGCCAGAGCGTGCAAAAACCATGCGATGCCGAGGGCCCATTGGGCTGCCTGCCGGCTCATCCGTGCCCCTGTCGCGGCGACAAAACCGTAAGCAACCGCAGCGGCGATGCCCAGCGCCACGCCGAGTGGAGAGGGGATCGCTAAAATCATCGGTGGAGTTTATCTCCCCCAGGCTTGCGCACTTCGTGTCGCAGCGCCGACCCCCTCACCGGGGGCGACACCAGAGGCCCGGCAAAGCCGGTTCCTCGGTGTCTCACGAAGGGGCAGTAAGCCGCCGATTCCGCTCACGACTTTCCAATGACCCGCCACGGCGGGCAGCAAGGCATCCCGCTCATGGCCACCGCCCTCACAGAAAAGTTCTCCCGCCTCGTCAAGACGATGAGCGGCCAGGCGCGCATCACCGAAAGCAACGTGCAGGACATGTTGCGCGAAGTGCGCATGGCGTTGCTGGAGGCCGACGTCGCGCTGCCCGTGGTGCGCGACTTCGTCGCCCGCGTGAAGGAAAAGGCGCTCGGCCAGGAAGTGCTGGGCTCGCTCAAGCCGGGCCAGGCGCTGGTCGGCATCGTCAACCGCGAACTCGCCGCCACCATGGGCGAAGGCGTGTCGGACATCAACCTCGCGGCCCAGCCGCCGGCGGTGATCCTCATGGCCGGCCTGCAGGGCGCCGGCAAGACCACCACCACCGCCAAGCTGGCCAAGCACCTGATCGAGAAGCGCAAGAAGAAGGTGCTCACGGTGTCGGGCGACGTGTACCGCCCGGCCGCCATCGAGCAGCTCAAGATGGTGACCAAACAGGCCGGCGCCGAATGGTTCCCGAGCACGCCCGACCAGAAGCCGCTGGACATTGCCCGCGCCGCGCTCGACCACGCCAAGCGCCACTACTTCGACGTGCTGCTGGTCGACACGGCCGGCCGCCTGGCCATCGACGAAGCGCTGATGGCCGAAATCAAGCAGCTGCACGCCGCGGTCGATCCGGTCGAAACCCTGTTCGTGGTCGACGCCATGCAGGGCCAGGACGCCATCAACACCGCCAAGGCCTTCAAGGACGCGCTGCCGCTCACCGGCATCATCCTGACCAAGACCGACGGCGACTCGCGCGGCGGCGCCGCGCTGTCGGTGCGCCAGGTCACGGGCGTGCCGATCAAGTTCGCCGGCACCAGCGAGAAGATCGACGGGCTGGAGGTGTTCGACGCCGAGCGCCATGCCGGCCGCATCCTGGGCATGGGCGACATCGTCGCGCTGGTCGAGCAGGTCACGGCCGGCGTCGACGTGGCGGCGGCGCAGAAGCTCGCGGCCAAGGTCAAGAGCGGCGCGGGCTTCGACCTCAACGACTTCCTGGGCCAGTTGCAGCAGATGAAGCAGATGGGCGGCCTGTCGAGCCTGATGGACAAGCTGCCCACGCAGATGGCCGCCAAGGCGACCGAGGCCGACATGACGCGCGCCGAGCGCGACATCCGCCGCAAGGAAGGGATCATCCAGAGCATGACCCCGCTGGAGCGCCGCAAGCCCGAACTGCTGAAGGCCACGCGCAAGCGCCGCATCGCGGCCGGCGCCGGCGTGCAGGTTCAGGAAGTGAACCGCCTGCTCAACGAATTCGAGCAGATGCAGGGCATGATGAAGAAGATGAAGGGCGGCGGCCTCATGAAGATGATGAAGAAGATGGGCGGCATGAAGGGCATGGGCGGGATGGGTGGTCCCGGCGGGCCGAAGCTGCCGTTCTGAGCACCGGGCGCCGCACGCGCCCATACATATATATAAGAAGGCCCGCCGGTTCGCACTGGCGGGCCTTGCGTCTTTTCAGGTCTGCACGTCGTAGACCGTCTCGTGCGCTTCCACCGGCGCGGGCAGTTCCCAGCGGTGCAGCATGCGTTCGATGCCCGCGTTCGACAGCGTCGTGTCGCGCTCGCGGTTGCGGCGCATCAGCTCGGCGTGCGGCACCTCCAGGTACACCAGCTCGATCTGCGCGTGGTAGTTCCACAGCAGGTCCAGCGTCTTGGTGCGCATCTGCTCGCTCAGGTGCGTGGCGTTCCACACGAAGCGTTCCTGCTTGCGCAACAGCGCCTTCGCCTGGTCGACCGCGTGGTGCGCGGCCATGCCGTCGTTCTCGCCGTGCTTCAGGCCCAGCTCGGCGCGCGCATCGTCGAAGGACACCACCGGCCAGCCCTTGCGGTGCTGCGCCACCCAGTGGTTCTTGCCGCTGGCCGGCAGGCCGCACATGACGGTCACGCGCGAGCCCGCGTTCTGGAACAGCGGGTAGTCGGGGCTGGTGTCGGCGCCGCGAAAGTAGGCCAGGCGCGTGTGGGCGTCGGCCATCGGGCGCGGACCGTTCCAGCAGCCTTCTTCCTGCGCCAGTTCTTCGAACAGCGCGATGTCGGCCATGCTGTCGGCGCGCTTTTCGTAGTGGCGCCCGAGCATGTCGCAGCGCGCCACGCAGCACAGGTCGGGCAGGCTCAGCTCCCAAGACAGCTTGTGCACCAGCCACTCGGGCCGCACGCCCTTGCGCGAGGCAAAGGCATGGAACGGCAACTGGTGCACCGCGATGATCCGGCACACGGCTTCGCGCAACGCGAACGGCACGCGGGCCTTCCACATCAGCACGCGCACGTCGACCGCGCCCCGGCGCGAGTGGCCGGGCTGGCCGATGCGGCCGCTGGCCTGGTCGATCACCGTGGTGTCGGGCTTGGCGATGTCGTGCAGCAGGCAGGCCATGAACAGCACGAAGCGGCTGTCGGCATCGGCGCGCCGGTAGTGCGCGTCGGCCAGCAGCGCGTCGAGCACCATGCGCGTGTGGATGCCGACGTTGCCTTCGGCGTGGTAGTACGGGTCTTGCGGCGTTTCTTCGAGACGCCGCAAGGCCGGCAGCAGGTCGCAGCACTGGGCCCAGTCGGTGTCTTTGCCGGGCGCGGGCACCAGGGCGCGCAGGTCGTCGCAAGTCATCGCGCCCTCCTTGTGGTCGAGAGTTCGGCGGGGTCGCGCAAGGTGCGCAGCCCCAGGTCGTGCCACGTCACTTGCGGCGTCGGTGCGTAGAGATCCACGCCCGGCGCCAGCTGGTTCGGCAGCACCGGCCGGCGGCTGTGGTGCGAGCCCGAGTCGAGGATGGTCTGGACGAAGTCCGGACGCACCCACTTGTAGCGGCCCGTCACCTGGCCCTCCGATTCGGTCTTGAGGTACAGGCCCTCGGCCAGGTCCGACAGGTCGGTCTGCTGGCGCACCAGGTCGAGCGGCTGGCCTTCGTGCGCCACCGCGTCTTCGACGCGCGCACCCAGTCGGCGCTGCGCGCAAGCGACGGCCGCACGAGCGCACGCAACGCCTTCGCATGGCGGGGCATCTCGCCCTCGTAGAGCACGGGCACTGGCAGCACCGGGCCGCCGTCGAGCAGCGCATGCCGCGCCGGCGTCGACAGGAAGCACTGCGCCTGGCGGTCGTAGAGGTCGAACTCCAGGAAGAACGCGGGCAACCGGTCGTACCAGCAGCTGTGCTTGGCAAAGCACCATTCGCCGTACATCACGTAGCGGTCTTCGAGCCGTTCGAGCAAGGCCGCTTCATGCGCCGCGGCCCAGTGCTTGAACAGGTTGAACTGGCGCTCGCCGGCGCCGCCCGCGAGGTAGTGGCCGCGCGATTGCAGCAGCAGTTCGCCCGCCGAGGTGAACGAAACGGCCGCATTCGCGCCATCGAGTTTTTCCTCGATGACGACGTGCATGCCGTGCAGTTCCGACAGCGGCGTCTGGCCGTCGTCGGTGTCGCCCGCCTGCAGGCGCGAGCCTTCCAGGTGCGCAGTACGCGGGTACTTGAGCAGCGGAATCGATGAAAGAGAAGAGAGAGGGAACACGTTGTTCTCCAGATGAATATCAGGAAGAACCGACAACGTGCGGGAGCGAAGCTGGGAGAGATCGGGAGCGACTTCCACGGCCGTCAGGCGGGCCGTGTCTGGTCAGCGGGTACGCAGCTTGGCGCCCGACATGACCAGCAATGAGTGGTGTTGTCGGCGTCAGAGAGTGATGACGGCGAATCGGGGCACTTGGCGCTCCAGAAGAAAGAGGGTTGAAAAGAGTGCGCGATTCTAGGGGCCTCGCGGCTGTTTGGTTTTGCTAAGCTCGATAGCGTGTTGGCGACCTGCGACACATGACAACAAACATCGGCGCGGGAGGGACCCGAAGCCCTGTGGATGCCCGAAGGCTGCAATGCCTTGCCCGAGGGCCGGACGCAACAGCGATACGGAGAAGATCTTCATGCCCACCATTTGCGGCAAGTGCCAGCTGGTTCGCCCCCAGAGCACCGACGCGCCGATCTGGCAATGTCCGGGATGTGGCGTGGCCTACAACAAGGCCGCCGACGCCCGAAGCTCGGCGATGTCCTCGGTGGGGCAGCGGTCACATCGCACGCCTGTCGCATCGGACGGCGATGGCCTTCCGTGGGGCAAATGGCTGCTGCTGGTGTTGCTGATCGGCGGCGCGTACCTGGGCTATCAGGCCGTGCAGAAGCGGGGCCTGAGCGGTGACGGCATGGCCAGCATCGCCTCGCGCCTGAGCGGCAACAACAGCACGGAGCAACTCGCCGCCCTGGCCGCCAATTCGAAGCCGGGCGACGTCTTCATGTACACCGCCGACTGGTGCCCCAACTGCCGCGCCGCGAAGGGCTGGATGGCCCAGTACGGCTTTCAGTACGAGCAGTGCGACATCGACAAGGACCACGGCTGCAAGGCCAGGCTCGACAGCCTGGGCGGCGACGGCATTCCCTACCTGATCGTCAAGGGCCACCACATGCGGGAAGGCTTCGACTCGCAGGAGTTCGTCGCCGCGCTGCAAGGCAAATAGAGAGCAAGAGCGCGTCTCGGCGCACCATGAAAAAAGCCGGCGCAGTGGCCGGCTTTCTTCTTGGGCTCGATGTCAGCGCATCAGGCGGTGGCCAGTGCGGCCGGGCGGGCCAGTCGCACCGCATGCATCCACGCGCGGCGCAGCACGGCCGGCGAACGCGATTCCTCGGGAATCAGCAAGTAGCCGCGGTCGCGCAGCGTGGTGCCCAGCGCGATCTGGCTGGTCAGCACCGTGAGCGGAATCGCCAGCAGCAGCGGCAGGCCGACGGGCATGAGCCAGATCAGCGCGCTCGGGTCGATCATGGCGACGCCGACGGCCAGCATGGCGATCACCAGCGTCATGGGGGCCAGCTGCGAGGCAGCGACCTTCCACGGCACGGCGGCGGCTTCACGCGGAGGCGACTTCCAGTCGAGCTTGATGCCGGTGAGGGCGACCAGCACGAACAGCGAGTGGGCCAGCATGCGCACCGGGGCTTGCACGATGGCCAGGCCGCTTTCCATGATCGAGCTCTTCACCAGGCCCCACACACCGCCGTACTGGCGTTGCTCGCCGCGCATCAGCACGGCGGCGATGCCCAGCACGCGCGGCAGGAACAGCAGGCACAGGGTCCAGACCCACAGGCCGGCCAGTTCGGCGGGCAGCACGTTCCAGCTCGACACCAGGCTCGAGCCGCTCAGCCACAGGGCCGTGCCCAGCGTCAGGAACGCGAGCCACAGGGGGGCCGAGACATAAGCCATGGTGCCGGTCACGAACATCGCGCGGTGCACCGGGTGAATGCCGGGCTCCATCATGAGGCGGGCGTTCTGCAGGTTGCCCTGGCACCAGCGGCGGTCGCGTTGCAGCTCGGCCAGCAGGTCCGGCGGTTGTTGTTCGTAGCTGCCGACCAGGTCGGACACCAGCCACACGTGGTAGCCGGCGCGGCGCATCAGCGCGGCT
Organism: Variovorax sp. E3; assembly: GCF_016082275.1. Classification (GTDB taxonomy): domain Bacteria; phylum Pseudomonadota; class Gammaproteobacteria; order Burkholderiales; family Burkholderiaceae_C; genus Variovorax. Next base: position 16,181 of record NZ_MOWM01000079.1, on the reverse strand, counting down.
TCGACGAAGTCGTGCGACATGATGCCGCCCGACATGCCGCCGGTGCCCTTGATCGGGGCCAGCGCGCAATGCTTCATGAAGGGTTCGACGCGGATGATGGCGTTGTGGCCCCAGTAGTGCGACTCGCCCAGTTGCCAGAACTGCATGCCCAGCGTGAACAGGCGACCCGTCACGCGGGAAGCGAATTGCTGTGCGCGGGCGTGCAGCGTGACGTGGCCGATGGCCTGCGTCGCGGTCTGGATGATGCCGGCGGTGGGGTTGGCTTCCATCAGCTTGACCATCGAGGTCAGGCAGTCGCCGCTCATCACGGAGTCGGCGTCCAGCACGACCATGTAGCGGTAGTCCTTGCCCCAGCGGCGGCAGAAGTCGGCCACGTTGCCGGCCTTGCGGTGCGTGCGGCGGGTGCGCAGGCGGTAATACACCTCGACCTGCGGCTGGTTCGGGCTTTCGGCCAGGGCGGCGCGAAGGTCTTCCCAGGCGGCGCGCTCGGCGGCGGCGGTCTCGGGGTTGTAGCTGTCCGACAGCACGAACACGTCGAACTGCCTGGCGTGGCCGGTGGAGGCAACCGATTCGCAGGTGGCGCGCAGGCCGGCGAACACAGTGGCCACGTCCTCGTTGCAGATCGGCATGATGATGGCCGTGCGTGCTTCGGGGTTCATCGGGTGGTTGACGACCTGCTTGGCCGACAGCGCGTGCTTGTCACCGCGCACCGAGACGTAGAAGCCCATGAGGGCGGTCACGAAGCCGGTCACGACCCAGCCCGAGAGCAGGCCGTACAGGCCGATCTGGCCGTATTCGAGCCAGAGGTTGTCGTAGTCGGGCTGCACGCTGGCGAACAGCGACGACGCGATCACGGTGCTCAGCAGCGTGAGCATCATGAAGGCGAAGCGGCGCTGCGCCGCGGCGCGCTGCCAGGGCTGCTTGACTTCAGGCGCGGCCGAGGCTTCGGTCTTGCGACCGGCGCCGAGCTTCACGAGCGCGGCGGTGCCCAGGCTGTTCCAGAAACCGCGCCAGGGGCGCGGCGTCATCGAACCGCGGTTGATGGGGGGCGCCGTGACGGCGTTGGGGTGGCGTTCCTCGCGCACCGGGCTGCGGTGTGCGAAGTCGGTCTCCGCCAGAACATTCAGTTGCGAAAAGTCGTTTGGCTTCATGCGATTTACCAACGTTGCTTGTCGAGGGAAGGGGTGTCGCCAATGGCAGGAAAGCGCTTGATGACGCAATCCGGTTCAGCGCCGCCGGCGCTTGCGAGCGCGGCCAGCGAATAGCCCGCGGCACGGGGCCGCGAGGGGGAAAACTGCTTTTGACGCAGGCCGTCGCGCTGCTGGCGCAGTGCGAAAGATGGGCTGGTGAGTGCTGTCATGCCAGTACAGGGGCAAACCCTGTGCCAGGCTGGAAAAATGCTTTCAGATCAACGACTTGGGTCGATCCGGGTGTCGTTTGGGCGGGGGAGGCCGGCTGATGGGCCCCAAAACCCCTGTTTTTGTCGCCGAATCCCGACAAGCCTTCCGGGCTCGTGGGGTTTGGCTATACAAATCAACGACTTAGGGGCGTCGCTACTCAGCGACAGGGTCGCTACCGCCAGCGACAGCGTCGGCTTTGAAGTGCCCCGGCGTGAGCTCGTGCTTCTGCAACAGGCGGTAGAACTCGGTGCGATTCCGGTCGGCCAGGCGGGCCGCGTCGGCCACGTTGCCGTCGGTCAGCTTCAGCAGGCCGACGAGGTAGTCGCGCTCGAAACGCTGCTTGGCCTCGGCATAGGTCTGTACCTCCACCGTCGGCACGCGCAGCGCGCGCTGCACCAGCGCCAGCGGAATCAGCGGCGAGCTCGACAGCGCGCACACCTGCTCGACCACGTTGAACAGCTGGCGCACGTTGCCCGGCCAGGCGGCCGTGGTCAGCGCCTTCAGCGCCTCGGGCGCGAAGCCCGAGAGCCGCTTGCCGTACTTGGTCGACAGGCGCTGCAGGAAGTGGTTGGCGAGCAGCGGAATGTCCTCGCGCCGCGCCGACAGCGGCGGCAGCGTGAGCGTCACCACGTTCAGGCGGTAATACAGGTCTTCGCGGAACTGGCCGGCTTCCATGGCCGCGTCGAGGTCGCGGTGGGTGGCCGAGACGATGCGCACGTCGACCTCGATCGACTGGCTCGCGCCCAGCGGGCGCACCGCGCGCTCCTGCAGCACGCGCAGCAACTTGACCTGCAGCGCGGGCGGCATGTCCCCGATTTCGTCGAGCAGCAGCGTGCCGCCGTCGGCCTGCTGGAACAGGCCTTTGTGGTTGGCATGGGCGTCGGTGAAGGCGCCCTTCATGTGGCCGAACAGCTCCGACTCCAGCAGCGCCTCGGGAATGGCGCCGCAATTGACCGCCACGAAGGGCTTGTCGGCGCGCGCGCTGGCCTTGTGGATGGCGCGTGCCAGCAGTTCCTTGCCGGCGCCGGAGTCGCCGCGCAGCAGCACGGATGCGTCCGACTTGGCGACCATGCGCGCTTCGGCCAGGAGCTCGGCCATGCGGTTGCTGCGGCTCACGATTTCGGAGCGCCAGCTGTCGTCGCCGGCCTTGCTCGGCGTGGTGGCGGGGGCGCCGAGCGCCAGCGCCTGCGCGATCTTGTCGAGCAGCTCGCGGCCGTCGTAGGGCTTGGTGAGGTAGGTGAACACGCCGCGTGCCGTGGCCTCGACCGCGTCGGGAATGGTGCCGTGCGCGGTCAGCAGGATGACCGGCAGCGACGGGTGGCGCTTGCGGATCTCGTCGAACAGCTGCAGGCCGTCGCGCCCGGGCAGGCGCACGTCGCTCAGCACGAGTTGCGGGTGCTCGATTTCAAGCTGCGTGAGCGCGGTTTCGGCCGAAGTCACGGCCGTGACCTGGTAACCCGCCGAGCTCAGCCGCATCGAGAGCAGCCGCAGCATGTCCGGGTCGTCGTCGACCACGAGGAGGCGGGCACCGGTGTTGCTCATGGCGTGGTCTTGCTTCCGTTGGGTGGCGCCGCCGGCGCGGTCGGCATGGTGTTGGGCCGCGCAAAGCTGCGCTCGATGGCGCGCAGCGCCTCGATGCGGTCGTTCAGCTGGTCGATGCGGCGCTGGGCGTCGCGCAGCTGCTGCACCTGCTTGTCGCGGTCGTCTTCCACGCGGCGCTGCTCCACGTAGCGCGCGGCCAGGGCGCGCGCCAGCGGATGCAGGGACTGCGCCTCGGGCGCGGGGTTGGCGATCACGCGTTGCAACAGGCCCAGCGCGCGCGCCAGGTCGGCCGGCACGCGGGTCTGCGAGAGCAGCAGCGCGAGCTGCATCTGGATAGCGGGCGAATCGCCGGGGTCGCCGATGCGCGCGATTTCCGTGCTCAGGTCGGCGCCGTTCAGCGGGCGGACCTTGTCGGCGTACGTCAGCATGGCGGCCATCGGCCCTTGCGTCGTCAGCGTGAAGAGCGAGGCCGGCTGCGTGGCGGGCGCCTTGGGTTCGGCCTCCACCGGCATCACGCGCGGCAGGAGGACCGGCGGCGGCAGCGCATTGGCTTCCGCGGGCGGCTTGGGTTGCGTGGTGCAGGCGGTCAGCAGCAGGGCGAATGGCACGGCCATGGCCCCGGCGAAGATGGAACTGCGGACGAACGAAAAAGACATGGGTCGAAAAAGAGGACGCGGGGCGCTCAGGCAGTGTTGGAGGGGGAGGCCCGCGGCGTCACGCCGTGCGCGGCAGTTCGATGCGAAAGCGAGCACCGGGACCGCCGGGCTGCAGGGTGATGCGGCCCCCGTGGGCTGCAATGTACTCCTGCACGATGGAAAGTCCGATGCCGGTGCCTTTGACCGTGTGCTCGGGCTGGCGTTCGCCGCGGAAGAATGGCTCGAAGATGCGGTCGCGGTCGCCCTCGGCGATGCCCGGGCCGGCGTCGTTCACGTCGATGTGCACCGCCTCCGGCGTGCCAGACACCGCCAGCGTGATCACGCCGCCCGGTAACGAAAAGCGAATGGCATTGCTCAGCAGATTGGCGATGGCCGTGCCGAGCTTGGTGCGGTCGACCGTGATCGCGATCGACTCGCCTTCGGCGCGCACGCGCAGCCCGTGCGACTGCCACTGCAGGCGCTGGGACTCGATCTGCTCCTCGATCAGCGGCAGCAGCTCGGTGCGTTCGCGGCGCAGTTCGCGCGCCTCGAAGGCGGCGGCGTTGAAGCGCAGCAGCGCCTCGATCTGCCCCTGCAGCGCCACCGTGTTCTGCTGAAGGATCTGTGCCACCTCGAGCTGCGCCGCGTTCAGCGGCCCGGTCACGCCGTCTTCCAGCAGCGACACGCCTTCGCGCAGCGCCGCCAGCGGCGTTTTCAGTTCGTGCGATACGTGGCGCAGAAAGCGCGCCTTGTCGGCGTCCAGTTCGGTCAGGCGCAACCGCAGCCATTCGAGCTGCTGCGACACGCGCCGCACGTCGGCCGGGCCGCGGATGTCGATCGGTTCGTCGAGCCGGTTCTGGCCCAGGCCCACGATGGCGTGCTCCAGCCGCTTGAACGGCCGCGCCAGCCAGATGCCGAACGCCAGCGCCAGCGACACGGCCAGCACGCTCGCGGCCACCACCTCGCGCATCAGCCGGCGGCGTGCGTTCTCGATGCGCTTGGCCAGCGCGTCGTTCTGCGTTTCGATCAGGAACTGCGCCTGCTGGGCGAGGTTGGTGTTCAGGGCGTCGAGCTCGCGGAACTGCATCGCCATGGTGCTCTCGCGCTGCAGGGCGCTGTCGGCGCTGCCGCTCATCAGGCCCTCGATCACGCCGAGCTGGCTGCGCCACATCTCGATGCCGGCGGGGGCCAGTCCGTTCTTCTCGAGCCGCTCAAGCACCTGGTGCGCCTCGCGCGCCGCGTCGTCGAAGCGGCGGCGCAGCACCGCGTCGTTCAGCACCAGCGACTGGCGCCCGGCGCGCTCCATGGCCGCGCTGCGTTCGGCCAGCGACTGCGACGCGCCCGACAACCGCAGCGCGCGCGCGGCCGCGTCGCGGCTTTGCGTCATCAGCACGTCGTACTGCAGCACCGAGCGCAGCGCCACGCCCACCAGCAGCGCGGTGATCAGCAGGAACGCGAACAGCAGGAGCTGCTGGAACGAGCCCCGGATGGAAGGCCGCTTCGCCATCAGTGGGCGAGCGCGTGGCGGGGGCCATGGACGACTCGCGCGTGAGCACTTCGCCGCGCAGCGTGTAGGCCAACGAGCGCGTGATGCGCAGGTCGGTCATCTGGCCGACCAGGCGCGCGTCGCCCTCGAAGTTGACGACACGGTTGCAGGCAGTGCGGCCCATGAGCTCGTTGGCGTCCTTGCGCGAGGCGCCTTCCACCAGCACGCGCTGCGTGCTGCCGACCAGCGCCTGGCCGAAGCGCTTGACGTTGGCGTCGATCACGGCCTGCAGCGTATGCAGGCGCGCGAGCTTGACTTCGTGCGGCGTGTCGTCGTGCAGCGCGGCGGCCGGCGTGCCGGGGCGCGGGCTGAAGATGAAGCTGAAGCTGGCGTCGAACTGGCAGTCGTCGATCAGCTTCATCATCTTGTTGAAGTCGTCGTCGGTCTCGCCGGGGAAGCCGACGATGAAGTCGCTGGAGAGCGCCAGCTCGGGGCGGATGGCGCGCAGCTTGCGCACCGTGCTCTTGTATTCCATGGCGGTGTAGCCGCGCTTCATGGCCATCAGGATGCGGTCGCTGCCGTGCTGCACCGGCAGGTGCAGGTGGCTCACCAGCTGCGGCACCTTGGCGTAGGCCTCAATCAGGCGCGGCGTGAACTCGTTCGGGTGGCTGGTGGTGTAGCGGATGCGCTCGATGCCGGGGATCTCGGCCACGTATTCGATCAGCAGCGCGAAGTCGGCGATTTCAGTGGTGTCGCCCATCTTGCCGCGGTAGGCGTTCACGTTCTGGCCCAGCAGCGTGATCTCGCGCACGCCCTGGTCGGCCAGGCCGGCGATCTCGACCAGCACGTCGTCGAGCGGGCGGTTCACTTCCTCGCCGCGGGTGTAGGGCACCACGCAGTAGCTGCAGTACTTGGAGCAGCCTTCCATGATCGACACGAAGGCGGTCGCGCCCTCGACGCGCGCGGGCGGCAGGTGGTCGAACTTCTCGATCTCGGGAAAGCTGATGTCCACCTGCGGGCGGTCCAGGCGCTCGCGGTCGTTCAGCATCTCGGGCAGGCGGTGCAGCGTCTGCGGGCCGAACACGATGTCGACATAGGGCGCGCGCGCGATGATGGCCTGGCCCTCCTGGCTGGCCACGCAGCCGCCCACGCCGATCTTCACGCCCTTGGCCTTCAGGTGCTTCACGCGGCCGAGGTCGGAGAACACCTTCTCTTGCGCCTTCTCGCGCACCGAGCAGGTGTTGAAGAGGATGAGGTCGGCCTCGTCCACGTTCTGTGTGGGTTCGTAGCCCTGCGCGGCGTTGAGCACGTCGGCCATCTTGTCCGAGTCGTACTCGTTCATCTGGCAGCCGAAGGTCTTGATGAATACTTTTTTCATGGGGAAATCTCTCGTGGCCCTCCGCCGGTCGAGGGAGGGCGAGGCAGGCGCGAAGCGTCGCGCCGCTTGCCTTTGTTTATTGCGTGTTGACGGTGTCGTTCGAGGTGAACGGCCAGACGTTCAGGAACGGCTTGTTCAGCGATTCGCGGCTGGCGGAGGCTTCGTCGGGCGTGAGGATCCAGACCTCGCGCAGCAGCCCGGCGGCGTCGCGCGTGTAGTTGACCAGGTACTTCTGGCCAATGATGGCGCCGGGCATGACCAGCATGTTCTGCGCGCTGCGGATGCGCGCGCCGGCGCCCAGCCGGTCGGCCTTGCCGTCGAGCTCGACGTCGGGCGCGTTGGTCACCATGAACTTGCCGCGCAAGGTGCCGATGGGGAAGTTGCGGCCGCCGACCAGCGACTCGTTTTGGGTCTGGGGCCGAGGAACGTCGTCCTGGGCCTGGGCGGAGAGCGAGAAAACGCTGGCGCTGCCTGCGATCAATGCGCAGAACGCGATGAAAGAGAGAGCATTCGTGGGTTTCTTGCAGCGGTTCATGGGGTTTATCCAGAGGCTGTGGAGCGGCGATTTTAACGAGGGGGTGTTTACCCTCGAAGCCGGCCATCAGCAGGGTGGTTCTCGGTCTTTCCGTCGACTTGCTTTACATTTCTTTACAGTGCCCATAGACACTGCGAGGTGGCCGCTGATCCAATAGCCGGTGTCAGCCCAAAGTGCACAAGAACCCCATGAAAAAAAATGTCGCTGTCGCCCTTGCGGGTGTGTTGATCGTAGCCGTCGCGGGCGGGTGGTGGAGCATGTCCGGCGACAAGTCCGCCGCAAAGAATGCCAAGCCCCGGCCGCCGGTGGCGCGGCCCAGCCCGGCGGCGGCGCGCCCGCGCTCGTCACCCTGGCCACGGCGCAGAAGCAGGACGTGCCCGTGACCGTGCAGGTCAACGGCAGCGTGGTGTCCCTGAACAGCGTCGACCTGCGCCCGCAGGTGACCAACACAGTGAGCGCGGTGCACGTGAAAGAAGGGCAGTTCGTCAAGGCCGGCCAGCTGCTGTTCTCGCTGGACGACCGCAACGACCAGGCCAACCTGGCGCGCGCCCGCGCCCAGCAGCAGAAGGACGAGGCCACCATGGCCGACCTGGAGCGCCAGTACAAGCGCAGCCAGGACCTGGTGGCGCAGAACTTCATTGCCAAGAGCGCGGCCGACGCCACGCTGTCGCAGCTGGAAGCGCAACGCGCCGCCGTGGCCGCCGACCGCGCCGCCGTGCAGTCGGCGCAGGTGGCGCTGGGCTATGCCACGCTGCGCGCGCCCATTGCCGGGCGCATCGGCGCCGTCAACATCTACCCGGGCACGCTGGTGCAGCCGACGCTGTCGCTGGTCACGGTCACGCAGCTCGACCCGATCGCGGTGAGCTTCCCCGTGCCCGAAGGCAACCTGCAGGACCTGCTGGAGGCCGCGCGTTCGCGCTCGAAGGTCGAAGCCCTCGTCACCGGCCGCAAGGAGCCGCTGGTGGGCATGCTCGACTTCGTCGACAACACGGTCGATCCGCTGATCGGCACGGTGCGCGCCAAGGCCGTGTTCGCCAACGCCGACCAGGGCCTGTGGCCGGGGCAGTTCGTGGGCACGCGCATCACGGTGCGCACGCTGGGCGGCGTCACGGTGGTGCCGGCCGCTGCGCTGATGATGCTGTCCGACGGCACCTCGCTCTATGTGGTCGATGAGAGCAAGACCGCCACGCGCCGCAAGGTGAAGACGCTGCACACCTTCGGCACCAAGGTGGCCGTGAGCGGCGTGGAGCCGGGTGAGCAGGTGGTGATCGAGGGCAGCCAGAACGTGCGTCCGGGTGGCAAGGTCCGGGTCGACACGAAGGCGCCGGCGGCCGCGCCTGGGGCGCCGGCCAATGGCACGACCGGCGTCACGCCCGGCAGCGCTGCATCTTCCGACGGCACCGACATCAAGCCGCCGCAGCAGGAACGCGCATGAACATTTCGGAGCTCTGCATCCGTCGTCCTGCGATGACGGTGCTGTTGTCCGCCGCCGTGGTGGTCATCGGCATCTTTGCGTACTTCAGCATCCCCGTTGCCGCGCTGCCAAGCTACAACACGCCGGTCATCAACGTCAACGCGCAGCTGCCGGGCGCGAGCCCGGACACCATGGCGTCTTCGGTGGCGCTGCCGCTCGAAAAGCAGTTCTCGACCATCCCGGGCCTGCAGACCATCAGCTCGGTCAACACGCAGGGCGTGACCTCGCTCACGCTGGAGTTCGTGAGCAGCCGCGACATCGATGCCGCCGCCGTCGACGTGCAGGCCGCGCTGCTGCGCGCCCAGCGCCAGCTGCCGCAGGAACTGACACAGCTGCCGTCGTACCGCAAGGTCAACCCGGCCGACGCGCCGGTGCTGTTCATCGCGCTGATCTCGCCGTCGATGAACCCGTCGGAGCTCAACGACTACGCCGAGAACCTGATCTCGCCCACGCTCTCGACCATCGACGGCGTGGCGCAGGTGGGCGTGTACGGGCGCAAGGCCTTCGCGGTGCGCATCAAGGCCAACGCCGACCTGCTGAACGCGCGCAACATCACGCTCGACGAACTCGCCAAGGCCGTGAACTCGGCCAACGCCAACACGCCGGTCGGCGTGCTCGACGGCCCGCGCCAGACGCTCACCATCCAGGCCAACCGCCAGCTCATGAAGGCGGCCGACTTCGCCAAGCTGATCGTCGGCCAGCGCAACGGCGCGCCGGTGCGGCTCGACGAGGTGGCGACCATCGAGGACAGCTTCGAGTCGGTCAAGACCGCCAGCAGCTTCAACGGCCAGGACTCCATTTCGCTGGCCGTGCAGCGCCAGCCCAATGCCAACACCGTGCAGGTGGTGGACGCGGTGCGCGCGCTCATTCCGCGCTTCAAGGCCGAGCTGCCGCAGTCGGTCGAGATCCAGATGGTGAACGACCGCTCGCTGTCGATCCGCGAGGCCGTGCACGACGTGCAGCTCACGCTGCTGGGCACCATCGCGCTGGTGGTGCTGGTGATCTTCCTGTTCCTGCACCGGCTGGTGGCCACGCTCATTCCGGCCGCGACCATTCCGATCTCGCTGATCGGCGCGGTGGCGCTGCTCTACGCCTTCGGCTACAGCCTGGACAACATCTCGCTGCTGGGCATCACGCTGGCCGTGGGCCTGGTGGTGGACGACGCCATCGTGGTGCTGGAAAACATCATGCGCTACGTCGAGAAGGGCATGGACCCGTTCGCGGCGGCGCTGCGCGGCGCGCGCGAGGTGGGCTTCACCATCGTGTCGATCTCGATCTCGCTGGTGGCCGTGTTCATCCCGATCTTCTTCATGCCGGGCGTGATCGGCCTGCTGTTCCACGAGTTCGCGGTGGTGGTGGCGCTGGCGGTGCTGGTGTCGGCCGTGGTGTCGCTCACGCTGGTTCCGATGCTCGCGAGCCGCCTGCTCAAGCAGGTGCCGCGCAAGGAAGGCGCGCTCGACCACGAAGAAGAACACCCCGAGCCCGGCACGGCCATCGGCCGCGCCTTCGAGCGCGGCTACCGCGCGGTGCACGGCGGCTACATGCGCTCGCTCGACTGGACGCTGGCCCACCGCAAGCTGATGCTGCTGATGGCGGGGCTGACCTTCGTCGTCACTGGCTGGCTGTTCGCGACCATTCCCAAGGGCTTCTTCCCCGAGGAAGACATCGGCCAGATCCAGATCACGACCGAGGCGGCCGAAGACATTTCATTCACCGCCATGAAGGCGCTGCAGGACCGCGTGGCGGCCACGCTCAAGGACGACCCGAGCGTCGACTACGTGAGCTCCTTCGTCGGCGTCGGCGGCCCGACCGCCACGCAGAACTCGGGCCGGCTGTTCGCCGTGCTCAAGCCGCGCAGCGAGCGCCCGCAGATGGCCAAGGTGCTGGAGTCTTTGCGCCAGCGCTTCCGCGAGATCCCGGGCATTGCCGTGTACATGCAGCCGGTGCAGAACCTGCGCCTGGGCGGCCGCCAGAGCAAGGCGCGCTTCCAGTACACGCTGCAGAGCGTGAACGCCGGCGAGATGGTGCCGTGGTCGACCAAGCTCATGGAGCGCATGCGCGCCGACCCGGCCTTCCGCGACGTCACCAGCGACTCGCAGAACCGCGGCCTGCAGGCCACGCTGGACATCGACCGCGACAAGGCCGGCGTGCTCGGCGTGGCGGTGGGCGACCTGCGCACCGCGCTCTACAACGCGTATGGCGACCGCCAGATCGGCAGCATCTACGGCGCGAGCAACACCTACCAGGTGATCCTCTCGGCCGCCGACAACGACCGCCAGTTCGAAGACGACGTGTCGCGCCTGTCGGTGCGCAGCACCACCGGCAAGCTGGTGCCGCTGTCGGCCTTCTCGACCATCAAGCGCACGGTGGGGCCGACCTCGGTCAACCACCAGGGGCAGCTGCAGGCGGTGACGGTGTCGTTCAACCTCGCGCCCGACGTGCCGCTGGGCAACGCCACGGCGAAGATCGACCAGTTCAAGAGCGAGCTGAAGATGCCGCAGTCGATCATCACCACCTACGGCGGCGACGCGGCGGTGTTCCAGAGCTCGCAGTCGAGCCAGGCGGTGCTGCTGGTGCTGGCGGTGCTGGTCATCTACGTGCTGCTGGGCGTGCTGTACGAGAGCTACATCCACCCGATCACGATCCTGGCGGGCCTGCCGTCGGCGGCGGTGGGCGCGCTGATTTCGCTGAAGATCTTCGGCTTCGACCTGACGCTGATCGCCACCATCGGCATCCTGCTGCTGATCGGCATCGTGAAGAAGAACGCGATCATGCTGATCGACTTCGCGCTCGACGCGCAGCGCACCGAAGGCATGAAGCCGGTGGACGCGATCCGCGAGGCGTGCCGGTTGCGTTTCCGCCCGATCCTGATGACCACGCTGGCCGCGCTGATGGGCGCGCTGCCGCTCGCATTGGGCCTGGGCGCCGGTGCCGAACTGCGCCAGCCGCTGGGCGTGGCGGTGGTGGGCGGGCTGATCTTCTCGCAGGTGATCACGCTGTACATCACGCCGGCCATCTACCTGGCGCTGGACCGCTACAGCGGCACGGGGCCGATGGTCGACCTGCCGGGCGAGGCCAAGGCCGAAGCTGCAGCGGGCGGTCACGCCGTCACGCACGCCTGACAGCGGCTTCGAAAATTGCTGCGCGACGTCCGCCGGGCGATAGCGGCTGAGAATGGCCGGCGCGACCGCCCGGGTCGTCGTGGGCCGAGGACTGTCGGCAAACGCCGGGCCTTCGCCAAAAATCGCACCCGGTCCGAAGATCTCGAGCAGGAACTCCGAGCCGTTGCTTCGCTGGATCGTGGAGTGAACGAACCCCGATCGCAAAAGATAGAAGTAGTCGTGCCATTCGCCTTCGCGCGCAAGGGTTTCGCCGGCCTCCAGGGTGACGAAGCTTCCCAGATTGCGTGGCGTCGGTCCACGGCGCAGACAGCGTCTGGGATGCATCCCAACTGGCATACGCCGAGGGGGGCGAATTTGTTCTTTTCATGGGGCTTCTTGCCCGGGGCGGAGAAAGGCAAGCGGCCCCTCGTGCCGTCGCGCTAGGTCGTGGGCTCATCCAGCGACGTGTCCGCCGCCAGGTGGGCGATGTCACTCCAGCCCACGAGGCTGAAGCCTTCCGGCGTCCACAGCATGCGGTTGATGGCTGCATTGCCCAGTTGCCAGGTGCGCGGCGCCTGCAGCTCCTGGCGCGTGGCGGCGCGATAGAGCACGTCCATCACCCCGCCATGCGCGACCAGCACGACCAGCTTGCCCGGGTGGCGCGCAGCCAGTTCGGCGGCCACGCCCGTCACACGGTCGCGGAACACCAGCAGGCTTTCGCCGCCGTCGGGCTCGAATTCGGGATCGCGCTCGCGCCAGAGCTTGGCCTGAACGGGCAGCGCGGCTTCGATCTCGGCGAAGCTCATCCCCTCGAACTGCCCGAAGGCCCGTTCGCGCAGGCGAGGCTCGGGTTGCACGGTCAGGCCGTGAGGCTCGGCGATGGCCTGCGCGGTCTGCCAGGCGCGCGACAGGTCGCTGGCATAGACGACGCCGATGGGCTCGTCGGCCAGCGCCGCGCCCGCGCGCTGCGCCTGCCAGACGCCGGTTTCGTTGAGCCCGATGTCGAGCTGGCCCTGGATGCGGGTGTCGACGTTCCAGGCGGTTTCGCCGTGGCGAACGGCGATCAGGCGGGTGGGTTCTTCCATCCGGGAATTTTAAAAGCCGCTATTTCCGGGCCTGCGCCGTCGGCAGCTCGATGTTGACCCGGCGCTCGCCCGGCGGCGGGTTCGGGAAGCCCTGCAGCGCGGCCTGGAACATCACGGGCAGGATGGCCGCGCTCGAGGTATAGGGGCCGTCGTTGCGGGCCCGGGTCTCGTAGACCACCTTGTTGGTGCCCACCTCGCGCAGCACGATGCTCACTTCGCGGTCGTACCAGGGGTTGGCCGGCTGCGCGAACATCGGGCCGCCATACCAGCCGCCGCCGTACCAGCGGCGCCCGTAGTAGCCGTAGCCGCCGTAACCGTAGCCCCACGGGCCGTCGTAGAGCCACGGATCGGCCCAGGGCGACAGGCCGGCCGTCACGCGGGCGCCGATCTGCGCGTTGTACTGGGGCCTGGCGTCATCGCGGCGCAGGCCCACCTGGTCGAGCGCGGCGCCGGCCATGGCCTCGAGCGACTCCTGCCGCGCGCCGTCGGCCTGCTGCGAGGGCAGGCGGTCGAAGCGGTAGGTGGCGCCCGGCGGCACCGTGCCAAGGGCCGAGAAGCTCTTCACGTTGCTGTCGACCACCCAGGAGGTGGCGCAGCCGGTCAGGCTTGCTATTAATAGAAGAGCGGAAAGCGCACGTTTCATAAGGGTCTCCGGGCAGCGTTGCCCAAAATTCCCCTGGGTTGCCCGAGTCAGCCCTGGACGATGCGCAGTGCTGAGGGTGCCTGGGAGAGCAAGTCGAAGGAGGGCGTGTCGAAGGCCTTGTCGCCGTCGTCGTCCGCCACGCCCGTTGCCTTGAGACCCTTGAAATCGTGCCGCGTTCCGTCGAGCAGGTGCGAAGGGACCACGTTTTGCAGCGAGGTGAACATGTTCTCGATGCGGCCGGGGTACTTCTTGTCCCACTCGCGCAGCATCTCGCCGACCTGCTTGCGCTGCAGGTTCTCCTGGCTGCCGCACAGCGTGCAGGGAATGATCGGGAACTGGCGGTGCTGCGCCCAGCGCACGGTGTCTTTCTCGGCCACGTAGGCCAGCGGGCGGATCACGATGTGCTTGCCGTCGTCGCTCACCAGCTTGGGCGGCATGCTCTTGAGCTTGCCGGCGAAGAACATGTTGAGGAAGAAGGTCTGCAGCATGTCGTCGCGGTGGTGGCCCAGCGCGACCTTGGTGGCGCCCAGCTCGTCGGCCACGCGGTACAGGATGCCGCGGCGCAGCCGGCTGCACAGGCCGCAGGTGGTCTTGCCCTCGGGAATGACGCGCTTGACGATGCTGTAGGTGTCCTGGTTCTCGATGTGGAAGTCCACGCCCAGGTCGCTCAGGTACTTGGGCAGCACCTCTTCGGGAAAGCCGGGCTGCTTCTGGTCGAGGTTGACCGCCACGATGTCGAAGTGGATCGGCGCGCGCGCCTTCAGCTTGAGCAGGATGTCGAGCAGCGCGTAGCTGTCTTTTCCGCCCGAGACGCAGACCATGACCTTGTCGCCCTCCTCGATCATGTTGTAGTCGACGATGGCTTTGCCCACTTCGCGGCACAGCCGCTTCTCGAGCTTGTGCGTCTCGCGCTCGATCTTGAGGGAATTGGCAGTGGCGTCGGCGGCGGCGGGCGCCTCGTCGATCCAGACGGCGTTCATGGGCAGGCTACTTCGGGGAGTCGGGGGAAGGGGGTGATTGTCCCCGATCCCCATTTCACCTGTCATCCCGCCCTCTATCCGGCCCTCTATCCGGCCCTCTATCCGGCGCCTTGCGACGCCGGAAAGGCGGTTCGCATGGCGTCCACGAACAGGCGCAGCTTCGCCGGATAGAAGCGGGCGTAGGGGTACACGATGTACACCGGCGCGTGCGCCGCATGCCATTGCGGCGCCAAGTGCACCAGTCGGCCGGCCGCGAGCTCCTCGGTCAGCATCCAGGTCGACAGCACCCCCACGCCCACGCCCAGCACGGCCGCGCTGCGCAGGGCGTTGAGGCTGTCGGTGATCATGCGCGGGCGGATCTGCACGCGGTACACCTCGCGGGTGGTCTCGTGGGTCAGCACGACTTCGGTGCGGTAGAAGTTGCGCGCGGCCAGCCAGGGCAGCGCCTCCAGGTCGCGGGCATGCACGGGCAGCGGCTCGCCCCCGAACAGCGAGGGCGCGCCGATGGCGATGCGCGGCACCTCGGACAGCCGGATCGCCACCACCGAGGGGTCGGTCACCTCGCCCACCCGGATCGCGCAGTCCACGCCCTCGGCGATGAAGTCGGGCGTGCGGTCCTGCGGGCCGTCGTGCAGCAGCCATTCGACGTTCATCTGCGGATAGCGCTGCAGATACGCGGCCAGCGGGCCGACCAGCAACTGCTGCCCGAAGACGTGCGGCGCCACGATGCGCAGCCGCCCCTCGGGCTGGTCGACGGCGCCGCGCACCTCGGCCTCGAAGGCGTTCCAACTCACGATCAGCTCCCGGGCGCGGTAGAAGCAGCGCTCGCCGTCCTCGGTGAGCTTCATGGCGTGGGTGGAGCGCTGCAGCAGCCGCACGCCCAGCGAACGCTCGAGCGCCTGCAGCCGGCGGCTCACGGTGGGCTGGGTGGTGCCCATCTGCGCGGCCGCCGCCGAGAGGCTGCCCGCCTCGACGATGCGCACGAAGGTCTGCATCAGCTCGATGCGGTCGGCCGAAGTCGGCGCTGGAAGCTCGGTCTTCATGCGCCAAGCGTATATCAATTGTTCAGGCCGAGGCACTACCTTCGGTGGCATTCGCCCTGCACACTCGCACCCTCGTTCTCCGAGTCCAAGGGTTAACACTATGTCCTCCATTCAAAAAACGCATGAGGGGCTGTCGAGCTCGCTGATCTTCCTGCTCGCGGCCAGTGCCGGCTTTGCCGTGGCGGCGCTGTATTACAGCCAGCCCATGCTGGGCGTGCTCGGGCCCGACATCGGCGCCTCGGCGCGCGCGGTCGGCTTCGTGCCCACGCTCACGCAGCTGGGCTATGCGCTGGGCATCCTGCTGCTGGCGCCATTGGGCGACCGCTTCGACCGGCGCCGCATCATCCTGGTCAAGGCCACGGTGCTGGTGCTGGCGCTGCTGGGCGCGGCGTTCTCGCCCTCGGTCGGGCCGCTGCTGGTGGCCAGCCTTGCCATCGGCCTGTCGGCCACGATGGCGCAGGACGTGGTGCCCGCCGCCGCCGCGCTGGCGCCCGAGGCGCATCGCGGCAAGATCGTCGGCACGGTGATGACCGGGCTGCTGCTCGGCATCCTGCTGTCGCGCGTGCTCAGCGGCTTCGTGGCCGAGCACTTCGGCTGGCGCGCGATGTTCTTCGTGGCGGCCGCCAGCATCGCACTCATCGGCGCGGCCGTGGCGCGCGGCCTGCCGCACCTGCGCCCGACCACGCACCTGGGCTACGGCGCGCTGCTGGGTTCGCTGGGCAAGCTGTGGAAGCGCCACGGCGCACTGCGCCGCGCCACCTTCGCGCAGGCGCTGCTGTCGGTTGGCTTCAGCGCCTTCTGGTCGACGCTGGCGGTCATGCTGCACGGCGCGCCGTTTCACCTGGGCAGCGCGGCGGCCGGCGCCTTCGGCCTGGCCGG
>NZ_MOWM01000078.1 GCF_016082275.1 Variovorax sp. E3 | reverse complement strand
TAAGATTATGTTAAATGATGTCTTGCTTATCTTTAGACTTTGCCACCTAGCAGCGGGCCGTTGAGCTTGGCCGCTGCCTTATCTACATACGACATACCTGATCGATTGAATCTGTTTTGCTCAGTCACGGAAGGCTGCGCTAAATAGAACTCCGCATCGGCGGCAGCCACTCGCCCACCACAGCGCCGCCAACTAACTTCCTCAGCCTGACTGAGCAGCGGCGGCGTCAAAAAATGTGCGAGCGACCTTTTCAAACGACGTGAAAGCCTCCGCGAAATGGGGCTTAAAGCTGCCATAAACGAGCGGTAGCAGGTTCTGCTCATATTCGGTCCGACTCTGTTCGTCTGCGCCGACTTCGACGAGCGCGCTCTTCAGCACGCCCAGCGGGTTCTTGGCGAAGTCCGGGTGCTGCCTTCCGAACTCTGCGACGTCCCCCCGCATCAGCTCGCCGAAGGCTGGCGCACTAACGTTCACGAGTGCGGGAGCCTGCGAAAAGATGCAGTGCACGTCGTAGATATGGCGCACAAGCGCGGTGTCCCACGATCGCAGCATCTGCCCCGAGCGATGCTGCGCAAATCGCCGCAAGAACGAGAGCACTTTCTCCGCCTGCGTTTCAGCTACAGAGACCGTCGGCACTACGAATTTTGATCCTGGTCGTCTGGCCAAGCTATCGGACAGGGCCGACAGTGACCTGTCTTCAACCGGAAGGACTGGTGGGCGCAGGGTGAGCTCGATCTGCAGGTTCGGACGCAGGCCTTCGCTTACTGGGTAGCTGCGCTGGTACATCCATTGGCTATGCAAGTAACGATGCTCGTTCAGGCTCGCGGCTTTCTCGACCTCTTCGACCAGGCCGAGCTCCAACAGTGCTTGGCCGACCCGGACGCGGACCTCATCTCCGAGATAGCGCCGGAGCTTCGTGCGACTCAACATCTGGCCCGCTTTCGTCAGCACCATCTTCAGGTCCGCATCTTCGGACATTCGCTCAATCAGGCCGTGCGCCTTCGACAAGCTTGTGCCGCCACAGAAGACCAGTTTCACGCATTCGAACTCCAGCGCGAACATGGCTCGCAGCGCGTCTGTCAGATGCTCGTCTTTTTTCAAGTAGTGCGGTGGTAACCCTACCGAGATCCGCCTCAGCTTCCAATGCTTCGATGAGATCGGTGCGGTCCTTGGTCAAGACTTTCATGCTCGCTCGTATTCCACGAGTTTGCCGTTAAAGCCCAGCTTGCGCTGAAAGCGCCGTTTGCCGATGTTCAACACGACGCCCGCGGGAATCTGGGTGCTGCGGCCGGAGTTGTACTCGCGCGTGAGGCGCGACTCTCCCACCTTCAGGCCAAACTTCTTCAGAACTTCAGGCGCCAGAATCTCCAATGGCTTCACAGGAATGGGTTTGCCGGAAAGCACGCTCGGCTTTGCCTTGGCGTACACACCAACGCCGAGTTTGACCAGCGCGCCCTTTCTCTGCAGCTCGGCGAGTGCGCGGCCCACCTGGGCTTGACTTCCAAAGCCATCAAATTCTGCACGAAGAAACACGTCAGCGCCGCGATTGGACACTGAACGTTTGATGCGGTCGACTACATTCATGGGTGCAAACTCCGCTGAGTGACCTCAGTATAAACAGTTTTGCAAGTGGTTGATGTCAAAGCATTTTTTTAAACAAAGAGCGCTCATCGACCAACCCTGGCTGGCTTGAAGTGCATTCTGTTGCACTCATGCTGGAGTTAAGAGTCAAGATTTGAGTTTCTCTGCTCCAAATCCGGCGGATTGGCTGAGAAATGGACTACACCATGCTGAGGCCATCGACCGAGTTGGCCTTCAATGGGTAGCGATGCTCCGCCAAGTCGAACGCGCAATCTAGGACGGTGCAACCTCGCTTGATACCGAACCTCTTAGCTGCCCCTCCCCTAACAATTAGGCGACCGACCCGTCCAGCGTACGAGAGAAATCGACGTTCGCGCTGCTTGAGCACGAGCTTGGCTGGTTTTCGGCGGAAGACCTGCGCCGCCGCCGAGCCTGTCTCAACGGCGGGACGCACGATCCGCCACGACCTCCCCTCTTCGAGCCGTACCCGCCCAAACGAGGTTGTGGTGCATCAACCTGCGCTCATTTGCCGGCCCCCCGACGGTGATCGAGAGGGGAAGCCGCGCCAGCAGCATGTCGATCACCAAGCGCACTTCATGGGGAGCTTGCGTGCGGCCTATCCCCGGCCGGTAGAGTGGCCTCGAAAGTCAGATGCTGCGCGCCGCGCAAGCGCAAGCGGACGCGGTCGATGTTCTCGCAGCTGCGTGCGCGCATGCGTAGCGCAATATTATTTCCAGGGTCAGCACTCCCGATCCGGGAGACGCCTCCGGCTCGCACCAACGACGCCGCATGTTATTAGAATGCGACACATTCGCATTAACAGTCTGCGTTTATGTCCAGTCTTTCTTGTCCGAGCGAAATCGACCAAACAGTCGCTCCGTTTCTGCCTTGCACCCCAGGGGTGCCGGACGGGTCGTTAGCCGCGCGCATCTTCGCCGAGCATCAGCCTTGGCTGTTGCAGCGTTTGCGCGCGAGGATGAGCAACCTCGCCGACGCGGAAGACCTAGCCTCCGAAACTTTCCTACGCGTGATAGTCCTGCCAGAACTGCCTGCCATCGCCATGCCGCGCGCGTTCCTCACGACCATTGCAAAACGGCTGATATTCAACCTTTGGCGTCGTCGCGATTTGGAGAATGCCTACCTCAACGCCATAGCCCATTTACCCGAAGCACAGGCGCCCTCTCCAGAAGAACGGGCCGTCCTGCTCGAGACCCTCGAAGCTATCGCCACCGCCCTCGACGCACTTCCCGGTAAAGCGCGACGCGCTTTCCTTATGAGCCAACTCGACGGATTGACCTATGCAGAGATTGGGCAGCAGCTCGGCGTCTCTGCCAGCATGGTGCGTCAGTACATGGCGCAGGGCTGGCAGGCGTGCGCGCGTATCCGCGCCGCCGACGCCTGAGCGCCCATGCAGACGCGCGAGCGACACCTCCCAGACCGCATGAAGCGCCACACCGTCTCGTTCGACACCGTGACTCTTGAAGCCATCGATTGGATGGTCTTATTGCGTTCCGGTGAAGCCACACCGGCTGAGCGCAGCGCTTTCGATGCATGGGTGCAA
Organism: Variovorax sp. E3; assembly: GCF_016082275.1. Classification (GTDB taxonomy): domain Bacteria; phylum Pseudomonadota; class Gammaproteobacteria; order Burkholderiales; family Burkholderiaceae_C; genus Variovorax. The sequence goes on along the minus strand of NZ_MOWM01000078.1, from coordinate 28,909 downwards.
CGCGACGAGCGCCACGGCGCGGCATGGCAGCGTCTGGCTGGCCCCGTGGACGGTGCCTTTGCCCTCGTCCGAGCCTTCAACCAGCGAACGTCCGATCAGGCGGACACACTGGCCGAGGTGCTGGCAGATACTGCCGCCCAGACCACCCGCCGGCGCGGCATGCTGCGCGGCGCACTGGCCGTGGGGGGCATCGGCGTGGGCGCAGCGCTGGTCACCCAGCGCTTCATGCCGCTGCAGAACACGCTCGCCGACCTGCGCACCGGCACTGCGGAACGCCGCAGCTTCACGCTGGCGGATGGCAGCACGCTGCTGCTGAACGCACGCTCCGCCGCAGACGTGGGCTTTGCCGACGGCCTCCACAAGGTGCGCCAGGTGAACCTGCGCGACGGCGAACTCATCGCCGACGCGCGCCCCGATGCACAGGCGCCATTTACCGTGCTGTGCCGGCATGGCAGCGTGCACGCCCTGACGTCAGACGGCAACACGCGCTTTCTGCTGCGACAGGACGACACGCGCAGCCTGGTCGCCGCGCTGCAGGGCAACGTGGCACTCGCCACCGACACCCGGCCGCGCCGCCTGCTGGCTGCCGGCGAGGCGGTCTGGTTCGGCCCCGCAGGCATCGAGGCCGCCGCCCCCGGCGCGGCAGCGAATGCAGCCACATGGCAGGCAGGAAACGTCACGGTCTACGACCAGCCGCTGGGCGACGTGGTTGCCGCGCTGCGTCCCTACCGACGCGGCTTCCTGCGCATCTCGCGTGAGGCCGCCGCCGTGCGTGTGTATGGCAGCTACCCGCTCGACGACACCGACCGCGCACTGGCCACCATCGGCGAGACCCTTCCCGTGGCCGTGCACGTGCACCCGGGCGGTTGGCTTGTGCGGATCGATGTGGCGTGACGCAGCCAAGCCCTTTTTTCTGACGCGGTTCGATTTTTTTTCAAGGAAAGCACTGTCACTTTTTCGCGCTCGTTGCTCATCCCTGGTGAAGGACCTTTTTCTTGCGCCATCACCACCCGGAACACTTTCATGCACCGAGCCCTCTCCCACCGCCGCGCGGCACGCAACCGCCTGCGCCCCACCGTTCTGACTGCGGCCATCGCACTTGCCGGCGCAGCGCCCCTTGCGGCCCATGCCGAAGCACAAACCCAGCCTTCTGCCACGGCAGCCCCGGCTGTCGCACCACGCGCCTATGACATCCCGGCCCAGCCGCTGGGCGCCACACTGACCCGCATCGCCAGTGAGGGCGGCCAGCCGATCTCGATCGACTCGGGGCTGGTGCGCGGCATCACCGCTTCCGCAGTGCGCGGCCGCTACACCGTCGAGCAGGCCGCGCAACAAGCCCTGGACGGCAGCGGCCTGCAACTGGCTCGCACGGGCAGCGGCGCGCTGACGGTGCAGCCAGGCGCTTCAACGTCCAGCACCGCCCTCATCCCGGGTGCCTCCACAGCAGCACCGGATGCCGCTGCGGCAACGCTGTCCACCGTCACCATCTCCGGCAAGGCTCCCGGCTCGACCACCGAAGGCACCGGCTCCTACGCCACCGAGTCGTCCAGCAGCTCCACGCGCCTGAACCTCACGCCCAAGGAAACCCCGCAATCGTTGACAGTCGTGACGCGCCAGCGGCTGGACGACCAGGGCGTCACCAACCTCAGCGACATGCTGGAGACCGTCTCCGGCATCGTGGTGACGCGCGACGGCATCGGCGCGGAGAGCGACGGCTACTGGTCACGGGGCTTTGAAATTCAGAACTTCGAGATCGACGGTGTGCCGACGGCCTCTGCGCTGAACTACTACACGCAGAACATGGCCATGTACGACCGCGTCGAAATCGTGCGCGGCGCAACCGGGCTCATCAGCGGCCTGGGCAACCCCTCGGCCACCATCAACCTGATCCGCAAGCGACCAACGCTCGCGCCGCAGGCCAGCATCACCGCGGAAGCAGGCAACTGGAACCGATACGGCGGCAGCCTCGACGTCTCCGGCAAGCTGGACGAACGGGGCAAGGTGCGCGGGCGGCTCGTGGCCGACTACAAGGACCAGAAGGCCTGGGTCGAGCGCTACAAGCAGGACGCTGGGCTGCTCTACGGCATTGCGGAGGTCGACATCGACAACGCCACGCTGCTCACTGCCGGCTTCAGCTACCAGCGCACCAACGCCACCGCACCGCTGCGCTCCGGGCTGCCCACGCTGTTTCCCGACAACAGCCCCACCCTGCTGCCGCGCTCCCTCAACGCCTCGCCGAACTGGTCCTACAACAACCACGAGCAAAGCAGCTTCTTCACCTCTGTGGAGCGGGAACTGGGCAACGGCTGGAACGGCAAGGCCGAGTACACCTACAGCCAGGACAAGTACGACTCCGTCTACACGTATCTCAACGGCACGCTGCAGCGCGACGGCAGCGGCACCAGCCTGCTGCCGGTGCGCTTCAAGGGCACGCCCAGGCAGAACAACCTCGACCTGTACGCAACCGGCCCGCTGAAGCTGTTCGGCCGCGAGCACGAGTTGATCGCGGGCCTCACGCTCTCCAGCCTCAGAGACAGCGGCCCGACCTACGGCGGCTGGCTCTACGACTACGCGGGCTCGCCCGAAGGCGCCATCGGCAACCTCTTCAGCTACAGCGGCAACAGTCCAGCGCCCTTCTTCCAGGCCAGCGGCACCACGTCGACCAGAACGAACAACTACGCGGCCTACCTGACTGGCCGCTTCCACGTGGCTGACAACCTCAAGCTGATCCTGGGCAGCCGCTTCATCCATTGGAGCCGCGACATCGAGACCGGCGACAGCGACGGCACGACCACGCTGAACCGCTCAAAGGAAAACGTCTTCGTGCCCTATGTGGGCCTCGTCTACACCCTGAGCGACCAATGGTCCGCCTACGGCAGCTTCACCAAGATCTTCAACCCGCAGGGCTCGTGGGTGCGCGACCAGAACAACAACATGCTCGACCCCATGGAAGGCCGGGGGTACGAGGTCGGCATCAAGGGCAGTCATTTCGGCGGCAAGCTCAACACCAATCTCGCGGTGTTCCAACTCCAGCAAAACAACCTTGCCGTGTGGCAGGCCGACTTTCCGGGCAGCAACGTCTATAAGGCGGAGCAGAACACGACCTCCAAGGGCGTGGAGTTCGAGCTCAACGGCGAGGTGGCCAAGGGCTGGCAAGTGGCCGCCGGCTATGCGTACACGCTCGCCTCCGACGCAGATGGCAAGCGCATCAACACCATCCTTCCGCGCAGCAGCGCAAAGCTGCACACCAGCTACCGCCTGCAAGGCGCCTTGAGCGGCTTGACACTTGGCGGCGGCGTCAGCTGGCAAACAGCGGTCGGCAGCGCGAGCGTGACGCAGGGCAGCTACGCGCTCGTCAACCTGATGGCGCGCTACGATATCGACCGGCACCTCAGCGCCACGCTCAATGTGAACAATTTGTTCAATCGCAAATACTTCAACTACTCCGGGAACTACAGTAACTATGGCGCGCGCGCGGCTTGATGCTTGCCATGAAATACACATTCTGAAGCGATTCAAAGCAGGCTCATGGCTTTCCAGAGCCTGCCACCGCAGCATAGGCGCGCTCGATCCAGGCGCTGCCTCTTTCCCGCATCAGAGCGACAAGCATCTTTCGATCGGCCGCCTGCTGGGTCGCAAGAGCTCACAGCGCACCGTCGCCGAATGGCGAATCTCTGCCGAGACGGAAGCTATGCCATCGACTTCACGCATCTCGCCGATGGCGTGAACCCATTGCCTGGTGACGCCGTGGCAAAAAAATTCGTCGTCCATCGGATGCCCTTGGCTTCGACAGGCGTGGCACCCGGATTGATGCTCGGCGCGAGCAAAAGTGCACCGCCTCATCGCGGAACGCCCTTGAGGGGTTGGTCTTCGCAGAATCGAAATTTGGTCTGGCGCCCGCGCGTGGCGGGCGACGCGGCGGATTGTCAGTCCTTCAGATCGGCAGGCATCTTGCCGCCATTCCCGGCCCCCTTGTTCATCCCCTGTCGATGCAGCCAGATGTTCATGGCAGCGGAGTCGCTGGTGTCGCCCGTGTAGTGCAACTCTTGTGCAAGCTCCTTGCGCGCCGCGAGCGAGCCGGGGCCTGGGGCCACAAGCTTCGGGTTGGGTCAGTGCCCAGTCGGCGCTCGAAGCCAGTTGTCGAGCACCAAGCGAGGTACGCGCGCGAACTGCTTCGTGTTGTCCGTGACAACGACGGCGTCGACCGCCAGCGCGTGCAGGTGCTTGAACGCACAGGAAGCCCTTGCCCCACCCGGCCCTACGGGCTCTCTAGGCACCGCCGTCCGGATCGCAGAACCGGAACGGCATCGACTTCATGCCGTCGTCACACCGGGCCGAACCAGCACAGGGCGCGGGACTCGATGTGCTACAAGTGTGCTACAGCCGCACTCTCCCTCAATGTCATGAGGACAATCAACATGTCGACAACGACCACCCGTCTTGAAGATGAGCTGAAAGCCCGCATCGCGGCTGCAGCTGCGAGGTCGGGCAAGTCTTCCCATGCGTTCATTTTGGATGCGCTATCCGACATCGTCGAGCGCAGCGAATTGGACGAGGAACTGCATGGGATCGCAGACAAGCGATGGGCTGCGTTGCAGCGCAACGGCGAGTCGATCGGCTGGGAGGACGCCGCGGTCTACCTGCGGGCACGTGCGGCTGGCAAGAAGACTCGCCGGCCATCGGCTCGCAGGCCGGGCTCCTGATTGACCCATGGTGCGCATCGAACTGGCGCCCGAGGTCCTGGATGACATCGAGCGATTCATCGACCATCCGGAACAGCACGAGATCGCCAACGTGGCGGAGCGCGTCGGGGAGATTCTCGAGGGCATCCAGATCCTCGCGCGCAACCCGCTGATCGGTCGCCCTGTCGGGAGCGGAAAGCGCGAAGTGGTCATCGGCCAGGGCGACCGCGGGTACGTGGCGCTGTACCGTTACCTGGCCGGGATCGAGACGGTCTTCATCCTGGCAATGAGAGCCCAGCGGGAGTCCGGATTCAAGCATTGACGGACAAGCCGACCGATCGGCGCCTTCCTTGCACCGAACTCCCCCGCCGATCGCACGCGGCGCACCCAGGCAGGCACGGCCTGCTCATTCCGGCAGCGCACCTGGCTTCAATGGACGCTCAGTCCGCATCAGGCCCGACCATCGCCTGCCGTTGTTCGATCACACCGGGTTCGACGAAGACGCCGGGCTGATCGGCCCGCGAGCGGGACGTCGAACACCCTCGCGGATGCTTCGCGCCTTGGATGGGCACAAGCCCCGTGTGGAGCGCCTGTGCCGGCGACAGCTGCCCGTGAATGGCGCTCGCGCCGCTTCGCTCAGGATCGCCTTCGATCAACGCGACGAAGCCTTCCTCGAAACACTTGCCGTGTTCGGGGCACATCCCCCTGTCATCGCGCGACGCTCCAGGCTCCCGCGCAGGTCCGTATCAAGTGGGACGCCCCCGGTACGGGCGTCCATCCCATTGCTCACGGCGGGGCTTCATTCTTTCGAGAGTGGCGCGCTGGCGCGCATCGGGAGGCAGAGACATCCCCTTCACTGTGTGACCGGAAGCATGAGCGCAATAGTCCAGGGCTTGACGAAGTGCCGTGTCCACTTTGCGCAGAGAGATGCGATGCCGGTCTGCCACGTCCTGGCGGGTCATCTCCTCTATCCGCAGTGCAACCAGTACCGAGCGATGCCGATGCGAAAGCCGCTGCATTGCCTGCTCAACGGCCTCTACGGCCGAACGCGCCTCGGCGATGGCGTCCGGGCCGGGCGCATGATCGACCAGGAACTCGAGTACTGTATCCAGCTCGCCCACGTACTGCCAGGGCCGATCGCTGCGCAGGCGATCCATGGCCAGATTGCGAGCCGTTTGATAGACATAGGCTCCAGGACTGCGCACGGGCTCCGATGCCGTCATATCGCCCAGACGCAGCCAGGCGTCGTGCAAGCACTCGCTGGCCTGATCGGAACAGCCCAGATCGCGGGCCAGCCTGCGATGCAAGGTCGTGTAGTTCGCCGTCAAGAACGCCCGCAGCACAACGCCGGGCAGCTCGCCGTTGCCCACGAACTGCGGATCAAAAGACGAAGCATCAGCCGCAGCCGGGACGCCCGGACAACATGAAGAATATGCATTCATAGCGAAGCGCCTTCGCTCATCGCCCCTGGGACCAAGGGGCGAGACCGAATGCAATCGGGCAGACCGTCTCACTTGCCATGTCGCAACTTGGTCTTCTCGGCTTCCGTCAACAGCGACATCACTGACGCGTCGAACTGATTGCCGTGTCCAAGGACCTGCACGGAGTTGGTAGGGTCGTATCGAAGCGAAGCGCTCGATGGCAAGTCGGGGCGGGGCTGCGAGGATGTGCTCGCGCCTGCCGGAGACAAGGGTTCGTTGCCGAAACCCAGCACCCGCACCGTGAACACCGATGGGAGGTTCTGCCGTGCGGCGGCTCGCTCCTGTCGCATGGACTCCTGCGCCGCCATGGCGGCGGAGGCCGCCGCCGCGCTGGCGTTGGTCAGCGCCCCGATGTTCACCGCAGCCACGACCGGCAGCCCGGTCGTCTCGCCCTTGACTTGAATGTTGTCGGCGTTGCGCACCTGCAGCGCGGCAATGTTGAGATTGCTGGCGACCCGGATGCCGGCATCGCCCGCATCGATGGTGCCCCTGGGCGCGACCAGGTCCACGTCGCCTTCGCCCACGGTGCCGATGCCGGCGCCGCTCATGTCGCGCTTTTCCTGCACGGTGATGTTGCCGTCCGCGTCCGCGGTGACTTCCGGCGCCTGCGGGATGCGCACGGTCTTGGCGCCGCGGCCGGCGTCGATGTCGCCCCGGGTGGACCACAACACCTGATCGCTACCCAAGGGCTCGGCTTGCGAGACGAAGGACAGAATGCGCGAACGGTTCACGATGATGTCCCGGTCCGCGAACACATTGATCTGCCCCGGCGAGGCCAAGGTCACCAGGCCGTATCCATCCGGCACCACCGCTCCCAGCCCCGCCGCCTGCAGGCCTCCGCCGGGGGTGAAGACGTTGATGTCGCCCCCCTGGTGGGTGCGCGCCGCCATCCGGGTCGCGGCGATGCTGCCCACGCCGGACCAGTTGCTGCGCCAGTTGTCCGGCAGGTCCGCAGCGTAGCGAACGGGCTGGCCTGCGGCCGTCGCACCGCGGAACAGCGTGTCGATGGCTGCGGAGCCGCGGCGATAGCCACCGTTGAGCGGGCCGTTCTGCCCATCGACGCTGTTCTGGTCGCGCCCTCCCTCGCGCAGTTCATAGACAAAGACCTGGCGCAGGAACTGCTCGCGCACCAGCGACGGCAATTGCCGGTATTGCTCCCACGCTTGCTGCGAGCTCAGCTTGCCGTTGGCGTTGCCGGTCAGGTTGGCGACCTTGTCGGAACCGAGCGCGCCCTCCACGAAGGACACCAGGCCCCGGCGCGTCAGCTTGGGCAGATCGCCACGGTTGTCCACGCCGTCGGTCAGGTACAGCGGCGCCACCGTCCCGTCGGCCAGGGTGGTCTTCAGGTACTGCGGCATGGCGGCCACGTTGGCCGGGTTCAGGTAGGCCGACTCGAAGGCGTCGTAGCTGGCGGCCTTGTTCATGCCGGCCATCAGGGTGATGTCGGCGCCCTCGACAGGCAGGGCCTTGATGATGTTCGATTCCTCGCCGCGCGGCGTTGCCGACACGTAGTCCCAATAGCGGTTGCCATTGGTGTACAGCGAAAAGTTGTTGCCCTGGATGTCGCGCCCGGCCAGCAGCAGCAACTCCCCCGGCCCTTGCAGGGCGATGCGGCTGCCCCTGTCGTAGTAGTAAGACGCCGCGTCTCCGCCCGATCTTCCATAGGGATGCGACAGGAACCTGTTGGCCACAGCCAGGATGTCGTTGCCCGCCGTCAGCACCGTGCTGTCGGTGGCGCGCAGGTTTCGCGCGCTCAGCTCGAAGTTGCGGATGTCGGTGCCGGCCTGCACGCGCACCGATTCCGACGCGATCAGGTTCAGGTCGCTGATGGAACCGGCGCCCGCGTAGAGGCGGCTGGGCGCGAAGTCGTGCGCCTGCATCGGGAGCGTGTCCGGGTTGTCGAACAGCTGCGCACCGTTCTGGCTGTTCGTGAGGAAGGTATTCGTCACCGAGAAGCCGCCATAGACCGACTTCAGCGGCGCTCCAAACGCCGACGCACCGCCCAGCACGGTCGTGAGACCCGTCCATGGACGCAAGATCGAGGGCCACTTGTCCAGCGTGGCCTGGGTCATGACGATGGCACCCGTATTCAGCAGGCTGCTGCCGCGCAGGAAACGCAGGTCTTGGGCGGCCAGCAAGGAGAGGTCGCTGGTGTTCGCCGGCGCCATCGCCAAAAGGCCTGCGACCTCGATGCTTCCGCTCAGGGCCGAGACGCTCAGCTTGGCCGGGTACAGGCCCACCATGTCGGTCTGCAGCTTGGTGTCCGTCATGCCGTTCACCAGCTTGGTGGTGTTGCCCGTGTCGTTGCCCGCCACGTATTCCGACTGGTTTTCCAGACGCACGTTGCCGCCGGTGGACACCAGCGTGACGGCGCTGCGCTCGGTCTGGCTGCTCATGAACATCGCATGGCTGGCCCCGCCACTGGTGTCCTTGTCGGCCTGATCGATGTAGGCACGGCGTATCTGCATGGGGTCGATCACGGTCTGCAGGACCAGGTTGCCCAGCGTCTGCAGCTTGAGCGTGGCGTCCGACAGCGCCAGCACGGGCGCGATGTCGTAGGCATAGGTGGCGCCGGACCCGTTGCTCGATGTGCCGGTCATGACATAGCCGGCGGCGCTGGTGCCTGCGTCGATCTCGCCGGCGCCGCGGCCCACGTAGTACTGGCCGGCCTTCAAGGCACCGCCTGCGCTCACCTGCAGCTGCCCGCCATTGCGCGTCACGATGGAGGCCCCAGCGTCGCCGGCGGAACGCCCGCCCGTCACGCGCATGGTGCTGGGCAGGGCCACCACCAGGTTCACCAGGTCGCCGCCCGCCGACAGTTTCACGTTGCCGCCTCCCAGCGCGCCCAGGCCCTGCTGGAAGCTGGCGTGGTTCACCCACCAGCTCGGTTGCTGGCCCCGCGCGGACATGACCGGCGCCCAGGTGTCGCCCATGTTGTACGCGTCGTAGTAGCCGGTGGGGCTGCCAAACTCGCCCCCGTAGCGTCCCTGGCGGAAGAGCCATTCGGTCAGTATCTGATCCGAACGCACGCCCTGCTGGGTCGGCGCGCGCACGCTGCCCTGGACCGCGACGTCCAGGTGCCCGCCCGCGGTGCCGTACTGGGCATCGACGCTGGCGGTGTCGAAGCCGCCACCCAAGGTGGGATCGGCCTCGGCCCGGCCCGCGGTGTACAGCGCGGACTCCTTGTGGGCGAGCACCAGGTCGCGCCCGGCGCGTACCGTCAGGTCGCCGCTGCCGGTGCGCACCAGCTTGCCGGCGCCCGATGCGGCATCGGCGGTGCCCACACGGATCGTGCCGGCATCGTTCGCGAGCACACCCGGCGCGCGCGTGGCCAGTGCGTCGACCGAATTCAGGTCCGCGCCCGCCACCAGGCGCAGGTTCCACGACGCGGCCTGCTGCAGCCTCGCCGCCCGGCCCGCGCCGTTGTCGCGGCCCGCCACGTCGAAGCCGTCGCTCAGATGGCCTCGATGTTCAGGTTGCCGCCGGCGCGCAGCGTCAGCGTGCCTTCGCGGTGCGCCGCACCAAAGCTGTCGAACAGATTCCAGTCGCGGCCCAGCGTCAGGTCGCCCGGGCTGGTGATCTCGATGCCCGCCGCCAACGTGTAGGCGGCGGCGTTGCCACCCAGCCTCGCCAGGATGCCGGTGTTGCCTGCAAAGGCATGGGCCTCGGCAATCGCCTGCGGGGCCACGGATTCCACCGTGCCATCGGCGCTGGCATGGCGGCGCACGCCTTCGAGCACCGAGGAGCGCGCCCCCTGCACGGCGGCGTTCAGCGCGGTGACGTTCAGGCCGTCGTTGCCCGCGGTGCGCTGCGCCCGCAGTCGCAGCTTGCCGCCTTCGCCGCCGCTCAGGTCCAGCGTACCGCCGGCCAGGTGCAGTTGGCCGTCGACCGCTTCCAGGTCGATACGGCTGCTGCCCAGGCCATCGATGGCGTCGGTGGCATGAGCCGCCAGCACCGCGCCAGGCTGCATCGTCAGCCCTGCCCCGCCGACCAGGCGGATGCTGCCGCCGTAGGCCGCGTTGGCCTCGACGCGCGCCGTGCCGTCGACAGAGATCACGCCGCGATCGGTGATGACTTCGAAGTCGGCCACCCGCGTGGTACCCGCGATGGCCAGGTCGCCCTGGCGGACGCGGAACTGGCGCGACCGGCTGAAACCCGAATCGTTGAGCGTTCGCGCCAGCGCCCCGAAATCGTCCAGCCGATCGATGGCCAGCACGAAGTTGCCGCCGTTACCGCCGGCATCGGCCTGCGCCTTCAGGGTGCCACCGAAGTGGACCCGACCGCCTGCCGATGCATCCACGGTCAGGCGGCCGGCGTCGCCACCGCGCGGATGGGGGGACAGGTCCAGCAGGCTTCCCGGGGCCAGGTCGATCAAGCCGCCCTGGGTCGCGAGGCTGATCTGGCCGGCGTCCACGTACCGGGCCGCGTCGAAGAAGACTTTTTCCAGCCCCCCCGCGTGCAAGCGACCCGACTCTGCCAGCGTCAGGTTGCCCGTGCCCGCATCAACCGCAATGCTGCCGCCCAGCGCCAGCACCGGCAGCGCCACGGTCACGCCCTGGCCCGACAGGCTCAGGCGCGCGCCCAGGCTGGCGCGGCCCAGTGCCGCCATCTCCTGCGCATCCAGCGGCGCGTCTTGCTGCAGTACCAGTGGCCCCTGCGTCCGCAGGGCCTGGTCGGCGCCGGACAACCCTTGCAGCACCGGCGTGCGCAGCGTCAACGCCGACGTACCGGCGTCCAGGCCCCCGGTGCCTTCGCCGGCGATGCGCCGGCTGGCCGACAGCAACACCTGGTCGAAGCCGGACATCGTCTTGTCGCCCACGCCGAGCACCAGTTCGTCTGCCGACAACGCCAGGCGACCACCCCCTGTTCCCGCGGCGCCGAGCGACGCGCCCGTGTTCTGCAGCGTCAGATGGGAGGCCTGCACCTGCACGGTATCGGCGCCATGGCCCCGCAAGGCCGCGGCGTCGAACACCACCTGCGCCAGGCCGCGCATGTCCAGCGAGCGATAGAAGTCCAGGCTGCCGTAGCTGTGCAGCGTCAATGACTGCGCGCGCGACAGCTGCGCCAGGGCGTCGGCGTCCAGCACCAGACCGCCGCTGCCTCCGCCGATGCCGATGCGGCTCGCGGCCACCGACAAGGCCTTGCCCGACAACTGCGCGCCGGCGGCCATCTCGGTGTTGTTGGTGGCGTCGAGCAGCAACGCCTCGCCGCCCTGCAGCAGCGCACCCGCGCCGATGCGCACCTGGCCGCCGACCGTGGTGTCCACGTTCTCGCGCAACGCCCGCACGGCCTGGCCGCTGCTCACGCGCACCAGCGCACCCCAGTCTCTGGAGGGCGTGACGATGTGGTCGTCGCTGGTGTCGTTCGGCGTGTTGTTGTCGCTCCACACGGCCGCCACCTGCGGCTTGAGCACCAGGTTCGCCTCGTCGCCCGACGCCCGGCCGTCCGCGCGCAGCACGCTGCCCGACTCGATCGACACGGCATTCGCCGCGGCCAGGATCACTTCCGGGCCGCTCAATGCGGTGGCTGCCGTGTTGCGCAGCACCACGTCGCTGGCGGCCACGTCCACTTGCAGGCCCCGCACATTGCCTGTGCGCGTGCCGCCCACCAGCAGGCTGCCCGCACCGAAGCGCGTCAGGCTGCCGGCATCCACGACCAGATAGCCGTCGGCGCGCAGGTCGCTGCTGTCCTGCCCCGCGCCGACGATGGCGATCTTGGAGGCGGCAATGTCCACCAGGCTGCCGCGCCCGCCTGCATCGGGTTGCGCGCGCAGCTCGCCGTCCAGCGTCAGGGCGCGATCGGCCTTGAACACCACGCGCCGCCATCGCGGGCCAGACGCGGGGTCACGACGTCCTGCCCTGTCAGTCGGTATTGCGTCAGCTTGAACGCATCCGATGAGAAGAAGACGTTGCCCCGCGCTTCGTTGTATTCACTGACCTTGCGCACCAGGCTGCCGGGCAGCACGCGCCAGCCCGAGGCCATGGCATCCCGCGCGCCACTGACCGTGTCTTGCTGCCGCCCGGCCACGATCGCAGAGCCATCACGCAGGCCGACCACCTCGCCACGAGACGCGGCCCAGGCCGGCAGGGCCTGGCCCGTGCTCTGCACCGCAAAGGCGCCGGGCAGCAGCGCATAGCGTGCCGGCAGGAGCGTGTACCAGCCGGCCCCCAGGCCGCCGCCGGCCAGCCAGACCTTCTGGCCCGCCGCACCGCCCGCCACGGGCGACAGTCCCTGGTAGCCCGGCAGCACGGCGTACATGCCGGGCAGCGTCAGGACGTCATGCGAGCCGCCCGAGCCGGGAACGTGCTCCCACGCATGCAGGTCGCCCCCGCCCGCGATGTCCACCACCGCGCCCGCGGCCATGGCCACATCGGGCGCTTGCAGGAGCACGCGCTTTTCCGGCAGGGACGACAGATAGCGGTTTTCGTCCAGGGAATTGGCATCGCCGGCATTGGCACGATTGCGGCCCTGCGGGTTGGCCGGGTCCAGCCAGTATTCGGCGTTGCGCAAGCTGCCGTAGAGCACATCCAGGCCCGCACCCGACACCGAGGTCAGGCTGTTGGCGCCCAGCGTCAGGCGCTCGCCGGCATTCAGCGCAATCTGCCCGAAGGGCGCGCGCAGCACGCCGTCCTGCTCGATGACGGGCGCGTTCAGCGTCAGGCTGCCGCCGGCCGACAGAGGCGCTGCGGCGCGGCCATTGCCGCGCACAGTGATGGACTGGTCCGAGTTGATTCTTGCCGTGACGGCCGTGGCCGGATAGACCTGCGCGGCCTTGATCTGCAGCGCGCCGCCCACGTCCAGCGTGGCCCTGAGCTGGGGGTCGTCGTAGTCGGCACCGCCTTCGCTGTAGGCCCCCGCCACGAAGCGCAGATCGGCGGTTTCCAGCACCGTGCGTTCGAAGCCGCGCAACCTGACGTCGATGGGCGAGGAAGGCTCGCCCTTCACACCGCTGCCTGCAATGTCGATGGCCTGGCTGGCCGACAGGATCAGTTCGCCGGCATTGCGGGCGGTGGCGCCGACCGCGCCGGCCGCGCCTGTCAACGGGTTCAGTTGCAGATGGTGGGCGTGCAAGCGCACCACGCCGCCCAGCCCGTCGCTCTTGATGACCGGGGCGGTGATGCCCAGGCGACCCGCGATGTTCAGATCGACGCCACCGGCAAGCTGCACGCCCACCTGCGTGGAACGCAGATCGACCGCCGACAAGCCCGTGTCCTGCAGCGCCTTCGCCGATACGTGCAGCGTGCCATCGGAGGTGGCGATGTTGCCGATGTTGATCTTGTGGCTCAGTGCCGTTCCGGTCCCGCTCCAGAAGTACTTGTTGAGCAGTTCGACCACCCGCTTGTCGATGCTCGCGTCGTGCTCCCATGGTGCCTTGTCGCCACCCGGTCCCGCGACAGGCGCCGCGCCCGCGTCGATGACGAGCCCATTGCTGCTGGAAACCGACGTGGGCAGCGCGGTGTTGATCGCGGTGCGCATGGCACCACTCATCTTGACGTCGCCGGCGTACTCGTCGCGCACATCGAGGTTGCCGGTGGTGCCGATGATGCGGGCGTACCTTTCTCCGTTGAACGTGAAGCTTCCGGCTGGATCCTTGTAGTAGAGGAAGGAGCCGATGTCCGGCGCCACCAGATCTCCGGACGAACTCCCGGCCGAGCTGGTGTCAGTGATGGACAACGAACCGCCCGCCGCCTGGGCATTGCCCCCGTGGGCGCGAAGCCTGGCATTCATGGCGCCACCGCCAGAGGCCACCATCACCACCGCGCCGCCATCGCTGCCGAATTCCTGTCCCACGCGCCGCAGGGAGCCGAGCGCACCCGTGTCGCGATCCCAATACTCCACCGTCCCTCGCGCGCCCGACACGTCGATCAACGACCCCGCTTGCGCATCCAGCGTCCCCGCGCTCAGCGTGAGCTTGCCGCCCGGCAGTACCGTGCCCTGGCGCAAGCGCATGACTGGATCGTGGAAGATTTGCGCCACCCCGGGCAGCAGCAGTTCGGCCCCGTCGGCCAGCGTCAAGGTTTTCTTGGCGCGGATGCTCAGCGTCCCGGCGGGCGCCTGAATGCGGCCCGCCACATCCACGGATGCCTGTCCGGAGCCGTCCGCGTCCAGGGTGATCGCGCCGCCGGGTTCCGTCTGGATGCTGGCGTTCGCGTCGATGCGGATGCCACCGCCGGACGCGCCGGTCGCCAGCGACAGGCCGCCGGGCGTGCGCGCGGCACGGCGCTGTTCACCCAGCTCGTCCAGCGCCCTGGGGGCCAGCACATGGTCCAGCGCGCCGCCGCTGGGCAGCGTGCGCAGCGCCGATACCGTCGCGGGCATGTCCCAGCTCGTGGGCTGGATGTGCACGCGCGCGCCTTGCGCAACCACGACATCCCCGCCGATCGAGCGCACGCCGATCGTGCCGAAGCCGCGCTGGGCGTACAGCGTTTCCGGCAGGTGCAGCGGCTTGGCTGCGCCCGATGTCTTGCCGCCCGCTGCCGCGCTCGCGGGCGCAGAGCCGCCCACCTGCACGTCACCGATCGCGGTGATGGTGAGCCGCGACGCATCGGCCCCCGACCAGCCGCGCAGGTCCAGCGTCTCGAGCGCCGTGTTGTCGAACGCCGTCAGGCTGATGGCCCCGCCGTTGCCCGCCTGCACCTTGCCTGCCTTGCCGCCCGACGCGAGACCGGGCAGCCAGCCGCCGCCGGACACGTCCAGCGCCGCCCCGGCGGCCACGTCCACCTTGCCGTACACCGTGCCGAGGCCCTCCTTGATCGGAGTCCCCAATGCAATCGAGCCGGCATGGATGGCGCGGCCCAGCGTGACGCCTTTGCCGGTGTCGTTCACCCACTGGCCCGCGACGCTCAACAGGCTGTTCGCACCCAGGCGCAGCACACTGTCCGCCATGCCGCCGGCGCTCAGGGAAATGGCGCCACCCGGAGCGATGAGCTTGCCCTGAATGTCGAAGTTGCCGGGGATGCCCTGGCCATCGTAGACCGCAGCCGTAAAGCGCGATCCCGGCAGAAGATTCAACACCGCGTTTTCTTCCAGCACGAAGCCGGTGTTGAGGTTCAACTCGATGGCGCCCAGGCCCGAGTTGCTCAGCCCCGTCGCGGACAGCCAGGTGCTGCGGCCCACACCCGCGCCAGCGCCGGGGGTTTGCCCTTCCGGCGCGGTCAGGAAGGCGTCCCTGCCCAGCGGGCTGTCGATCGTGAAACCCGCGGGCAGCAATGTGGGCTTGTCGCTGATGATGACCTGACCCAGGGTCCACACGCCCTCTTGCGCCCTGTTGGAGCCCACCCTCAGGCGGCCGGCCCGAGGCAGGTCGGCCTCTTGCTGTACCCGGTCGCCGGGCTGCACCGAGCCCTTGAACTCCCCTTCCAGAATGAAGGCGCTGCCGGCGCGGATGTCGATCGAACCGGCATTGCGGCCTTCCTCGTAGCCCGGCTCCCAGCGCCGCCCCGACAACATCGGATTGACATAGGTTTGCGTGACACCCCAGCGCGCATGCGTGTGCTGGTACTGGCCCGCGATGCCCGTGTAGGTCATGTCCGCCGGCGCGGACGACATGGTGTAGGAGCGCCCGTCCGCGCCGCGCAGCAGGGTTTCCGTGTTCCAGCCGTCGCTGTAGCGCACCGAACCGCCGGACACATCCAGGATGGAGCCCGGCCGCGTGATCACCGAGCCGTTGGACTGGATGGTGATGTCGCCGCCCCGCGCCGCCAACTCGGACAAGCCGATCAGGCCGTTGCCCACCCAACCCGTCACGTCCGCCAGCGGGGTGCCGACCCAGACGCCCTTGACCGCCTTGCCGGACTCATCGGTGACCCATTCGACGCCCGCCATCAGCCCCTTGAAGGTACCCGACCTGCGTCGATCCACGACGACCTTCCTGCCGTACAGCCAGGTATTCGCCTGCAGGTGAGAGTCGCGCAGCTCGTTGATGCGCAGTTCGGCCTCGACGAAGTTGCTGGCCATGTCCACCGGCATCTGCATCAGTCCCGCGGTGCTGATGGTGGCATGTTCACCGATGAGAACGCGGCTGCCGTCGCCCACCTGGGTGTTGCGATTCAGGGCGGCAGGGTTGGCCTGGGCCTGAATGTCGATGCTGCCCGCAGCGGCGGTGACCCGGGCACGGGTCTGCACGTCGATGGCCTTGCCGTAGAGCTCGATGCGCCCGGGCTGGTAGCGGCTTGCCAGCGAGCCGCTTTCGATCCGGGTGGTGTCCTGCCAGTCGTTGACGACCTGGGTGATGCTATCGGGCCCCAGGGTCAGCGTGCCGCCGGACCACGCGGCCAGACGCGAGGCGTCGGGAGCGAGATTGATGTCGATGTTGTAGACGCCCTGGCCCCAGGCGCGCAGTCGGATGGAGCCGGCCCGGTTGTTCAGCGCGGTGCTGGCTTGCAGGATGCCGTTCTGGCTGATGTCGCGCGAGACCATGGTGATGTCGCCGTGATCGGCCTGGACGATGCCGGTGTTCAGCACGCTGTAGCCGACCTGGGCCGCGCGCTGCTCCATCAGCGGCAGGATGTCCGAGACGATGCGCCCGAAAAGATAGGGCTGGAAGGCGGGCCCTGTCTGCGGATTGATCAGGAACTTGGCCGGAAAGACCCAGGGCCGCACCGACGAGGCGACGGCATCGAAGCCGTGCACGGAGGGGCTGATTTCCTTGGCTTCCAGCCACACGTTTTCGCCGGCGCCCAGCAGCGTCTGGCCGCTCGGCGTGCGGATGCTGCCCGCATTGCTGACCTTGGGTGCGAACATCAGCACGTGGCCACCCTGACCCGTGATCTGCGCACCGGCCAGCACCTTGACGTCGCCCGGCGGCTTGCCCGGATCGAAGGCCGGGCCCATGTCTTCGAACAGGACGTTCGAATCGGTCGGCATCTGCTTGGAGTTTTCGCCGAAGGTGGGAATCCCGACGCCGACTTCCAGGCCGCTCCAATAGCCCGGGTCACCCGATTTCGCGCCCAGACGTGTGTTGAGACCGGCCTTGAACTGCTCGTCGCTGAGTTTCAGGCTGGAGGCCACCAGGTTGCGCACGTTGACCTGGCTGCTGCCGGTGAACAGGATGCCATTGCGATTGATGAGGTAGACACTGCCCTCGGCCTCGATCCGCCCGGCAATTTCGCTGGGGCGGCCACTGGGGTCGTTGATGCGGTTGAGCGCGATCCAATCGTTGACGCCGGTCTTGGCGTGGGTGCCCGCACGCTGTCGAACTTCACCGTCGTGTTCTTGCCGACGTTGAAGGTCTCCCAGTTCAGGATGGCCTTGTCGGCGGTCTGCTCGATGGTGACCGTGGTCCTGCCGTTCACCGCGGTCTGAACGGGACTATTGGCATGGAGCCAGCCGGCTGTCAGCGAATTGGTATCGACCTTCAAGCCGCCTTCGGCCAGGCCGTCGGGCGCGGATTCGCCGCTGGCCAGCGCCTCGGCCCGCTTCTGTGTCTGCAGCGCCTGCTGCGCGGCGATCGCGCGCGCGGCCAGGTTCAGGTTGTTGATGGAGGTCTGCAACTGCTGGCTCGCCGCTGTCGATTGCGGCGTCGGGTTGAGCAAGCTGGACGCCGGAGCGCCGTTGGGCAGTCGGCCCGTTGCGATCGCACCTGCCTGGGCCGCGCCCTTGTCGGCGAACCACGTCGGACTGAACGCCCTCTGGGCGTGCGCGCTGCCGAGGACCCCACCTGCGGCCAGCGCCACCGCGATGGCCCGCGCGAGCGGAACCATCCTGAAAACCTGCTGCGCCGCGCGTGTCGATCGATTCTTTTCGTTGCAACCACTGATGGTCATTTTTCGTTCCCGACGAAGTAAAGACTGTGCCGAAGGGGCTGCTCGCTTCGCGCAGGCAAGCCACATTCAAGAAGCCCATCCGATGGCGATCGAAAGCCAACGCGATAAGAGCCGTTAGTTTCTTGACGAGACGGGAACGTCGAATTCCGAAAGAATATTTTTTGGACTGCGCGCGGGCTCGCGCCTGCTGCGTCGGCCCCGATCTGGAAAGTCCTTGCAAATCAACGGCTGCAACGCACTGCACCCCGGCAAAGTCACGAAAGCATCACAGTTGCTACGGACGACAACCATGGAGCGCCGCGACAACGCCACCGATCATCCGATGTGCGGGACGCAGGCCAAGAGAACCAAGACCAGAGACGGAATCAGAACAGGGTCACCATCGAACCCAGGGGTCCGACATGGGGCCGGGCGCTAGCTCAGGACCAGCACACCGGCGGGCAGTGAGCGGGCGCTCAAGCTGAAGGAATGCTGCATCTGGAGCAATGCCAGATCGAGACGATCGAGCTTGAAGGTCGCGGTGACCGTTTTCCCCCGCAGCGCATCCACCATCAGAACCACACGCCCGGGACGATAGCGATTGATCTCATCAAGCACTACCGACAAGCGCCTGCTTGAACACGAGCTCCCCGCGCCGCCAGGCAGAAGCCACCTCGAGGTCCACGGTGGCAATGCCACTGATCGAGTGATCGCTGTAGACCGCTTGCTGGCGCGCAAGCAGCAGACGGTCGCCGGCCGGATGCTCGATGCGCACGCGCCCTGCCAGGCAGGTCACACACACCCGCCCTTGCAGGCGGCTGATCTCGAGGCGAGCCGATTGGGCAATGCTGCGGCCAGCGCCGGCCACGACGCTGAAGTCGCGCGCACCGGCCTGCATATCAATCGCCGCTTCGCCGTTCAGCAATTCCAGCCCCTCGGTCTGGTCGTCCGAGGTCAACCGGCGGACGCTGGTACGGGTGTTCAAGGTCACGCCGATCTGATCGGACAACGCGATCGCACGCTGTTCGCCCGCGACTGTGCGCCAGTCCGCGTTCCACTCATTGGCCGCGGGCCACATCCCCAAAGGCGAGTAGGCCGCCACGCCCGCGACACCGGCCGCGGCGGCTGCTCCAGCCACGCCCAGGAACGCCCGACGACTCGCCTCGGGCTTGCGCAGGGTCTCGCGGTGAAGGTTCGCCGCTTCGGCGTCGGTGCGCACCAGTCTGTTCAGCGCAGGTTGAAGCACCCGCCACTGCTGCCGGGCTTCAATGAAGGCCGCTTGATGCAATGGACTTGCGTCGCGCCAGCGCCGAAACGCCTGGGCCTCCCATTGTGTTGCGGCACCCGAATGCAGCTTGCGCACCCAGGCGCGCGCGTCTTCGCGCAGAGTCTCGGGCAGCTTGGGTGGTTGAGGGTGCGTTGTCATGATGGTCTCAGGGGCCCCGTACTTTGTAGACGGTCACCGACGCCACAATCCTCAAACTATTTCTTCGTGCCGTCATGAGAGCTTGTCCGATCGCGGTTCCAATCGCGAGAACAGAAGATCCTGAGCGGCTTTCAGTTCGTACTCGACGGTCCGCACGGGAATGCCAAGCCGCTTGGCCACGTCCCGCTGGGACCAGCCCTCCAGGCGAACCAGCAGCAGGATTTCGCGGCGGCGCGGCGGCAAGCGCAACAGAAGGCCATCCAATGCCTCCAACTGCGAACGGGCTTCGGCGACCTCTGCCGGACCGGGCGCGGGGTCCGGCAGTTCATTCATCAGCACCTCGATGTCCTCAGACACCAATACCTGACTCTGTGCGCGCCGGACGTCGATGGCCAGGTTGACCGCCATGCGCAGCAGGTACGCCTGGGGTGTGGCAATGGGGCCCGCAATGGGCTGGCTGCGCTGCAGCTTCAGCCAGGTATCGTGCAAGGCGTCTTCCGCCAGTTCCTCATTCCCCAGCCGCAGGGCCAAGCGTTGCTTGAGCTGATCGTAGCGTTGAACCAAGAAGCTGCGCAGCAGCGGAATGACGTTCTCCGTCATGCGTCAGTGCACCGTGGCACAGCGGGGTCCGGGCAATACATCGTGCGGGAGGATGGCCAGAGTGAGCGGCAGAGCCAGGTCCGCTGGCGGGGGATGATCCATCTTCAGATTTGCCAATGCCGCGAGCATGGCTGCGTCCCGGCCAGGATCTCCCGAAGACGAAACCAGGCTTGCCTGGCTGATGCTGCCCGACGCGGTCACCTGCAGCTGCAGGAGCGAGCGGTACTGCCCGGGGGCAGTTCGAAGATCGGCACACAATGCGTCCCAGACACGGGCCTGAACCAAGGCGTCGTACCTGCGTTGCGAACCGGCAGTCGACGCGACCGCAGGCGCCGTCTCGACGCGCTTCAGGATGAAAGCACCCGAAAGCCGAGGGTCCACGTCATCCGCAGTGAAACCCGCGCCGGCCAGCAAGGCGCGCAAGGCTGCATGCGCCGTATAGCGCCCTCGCACCGGAGCGGAGGTTCGCCCGGCCACCCACTCGTCGATGAACATCACCGATCGCCCCGACACTGCAGCGTATTGCACCAGGGCCGCTGCCAATGGCTGCGCCGGCAAATCGAAGTCCAGCATCTGCGATTCGGACGAAACGCGAACGGCAGGATCTACGGACCGCACATCAGTGCCGGCGGCGGCCTTTGCTGTCGATATCCAAGCAATGCAGACGCAAACTGCGGTGCAAGTCAGGCCAGAGGCAAAAGCTCGCACGAGCCTATCGTCCTTGCCCCAGCCTCGGCCCGGGCTGCGTACAACAACTCGCCCACGACCACTATGCGCAGAAGGCAACAAGGAGGAAGAGGATCGAATCAGCAAGCTTGTGGACAGTATCGCAACTCCTGCGAGCTTCACATTTGCGAATGACGGTCTCATGACGCTCGATATGGCAGCCTACCCGCTGACCCATCGAAGCTGCTCCGGACTGCGCTTGAGGTTGATCGCTTCATGCGGGGCTGACGCCGGGACCGCAAAGCGTGGAGGCATGTGCGGTGAAGGGCCTGCTGCATTGAACGTATGGGTGCGAGCATTGCACCCGACCGCAGCTCGGCCGCGATTGTCCAAGTGGGGTAAGGCGCTCGCCGCAGGGTCGCCTGCAAGCGGTCTTGCGCGCCGCAGGACGATCAGGCGGTGACGAGCTCCCCCAGTCAGGTGAGCAGCGCACCGCCCGGTTGCCTCGAGGCGAGCCTCTACGCCCGGACAGTGGACGCAATTGGGGGTTTGAGCGATGACGCTGCACGTACAAGTTTTCTCCCCAGCCGAAGATCACGGGGCGAATTGACAGCCGTGATGCACACGACAACGCCGTCAACCAAGTGGAGTACCGAGAACCGCCGGGCTGAAACAGCCCCCGCACGACATGCTCGTCGCCGGTGACCGCTCCGAAAACCTGAATGTTCAAATCGTATTGGTCGGACGACACCGACAGCAGGCACGCCTGGGCCGCCACTTCGCTGAGCGTCTCGTGCTTGACGGCGCCCTGAACCAGTCGGCATCGATGAAGAGTTGCCTTGCTGCTTACGCCCGCGTCCCGCAGTTTTGAGACCCGCGCCAAGTGGCGATGAATTCCCGGCTGCCATTGATCGCGCGCGAGTAGAGCCAGGACGGATTCAATTTCTCGTGCGGCATTTCCCAAATGGGCTTGTGCGCGTGCACATGCTCGTTACCGACGAAGATGTACTCGTCACATGACTCGATCAATGATGCTTCGTCGACGCCGGTCACGCTGCCTCCGGCATGCGGTCGTTCTGGATCGAAACGATGCGTGACCCAGCACGCAATGACGACATTGGGTCGGTACTTTGCGACGGCATCGGCCGCATCCAGCTTCTCTACATTCTTGCCGTAGGGGACTGTCGGCTGACCGATGTGCGCATAGTAGGCCTTGAGTTCCGGATCCTCTTGCTGGCGGTTGTCGGTGGCGGGGATGGACAGCGCCTCGGCAAGGATGCCGTGCCCGGCACCAATCTCGATGGCGATACGGCCTTCGATGCGAGATCGCAGGAAGTCACAGAGCTCATCGGTCGGGAAGCTATAGATGCCCTGTCGCACCCCGAAAAGCAGCCGCTCTTGGGCGGTGGTCCTCGAGAGCACGCACGCGGGAGTGACACGCAGGCGACCGTGACCATCGAGAAGCCGGCTTGAGATGTCGTGGACCGCTGTAGGGTCGATCGCAAAAGCGTCCATGCGCAGATTTTGGCCCAAGACGGACTACCAGGCTGCCACTCCGCACGACTTGATAGCCAGCGGCGCGCGAGGCTGGCGGCCAGCGCAAGCGCCGACACACCGCGCGAGCGCTAGACACATATTTGCCGGATGCCGGTCGATGCGCCCGTCCTGCAGCTTCAACGAACCGATCATCGCGTCAATGTCATTTGACGATTGATCCGTTGTTGTTCACTGTTGCGCATCACAATGCGTTCAGCCCGACGTCGGCGTCAGGGCTGCAGACTCCATTCAAAAGAATCGTCGCGATCGACCGCTTGCCTCCATGGATCTTCGGCTGGAATGGACCCTTGTCGCCTGTGCCCGGATACTCCAACCGGTCGTCCGACTCGCGCTGGCCATGGGGATCAAACATCCTCACCTCGAGGACTTGCTGCGCGACCTGCTGATCGAGGAGGCGCAACGCACTTGGCGCAGTCGGGGCGTCCCTAATCCACACCTGAGCCAGCTTTCGATCACCACCGGCCTGAATCGCAAGATGGTGACCGCCAAGGTCCGGGCGACTGTCGACACGCTGCCCGACACCGAGCAGTCGGCAGCGGCAAAGACGTTCACGTTATGGCAGCAGATGGTGACCGAAGATGCTTCCTTTCGGCACTTGCCGCTCACCGCGGGCGATGCTGTTCCCTCTTTTGAGACCGTGGCGCGCTTGGGTAGCCGCGGCAATGTGCATTACCGTGCCATCCTTGACGAATTGCGGCGCCTCCACATGGTCAGCGAGGATGAGGAAAGAGGCGTGGTCGAGCTCACGGCCGATGGCTTCGTGCCAGCGGAAGATCTGCGGTCCATGCTGGCCTTCCTCGGCGACAACAGTCGGGATCATCTGCAGGCGGCCGTTGCCAACGCCTTGGATGAAGAGCCCAAGATGCTCGAGCGGGCGGTCTATGCGAGTGGACTCACGCTGGAAGATTGCGAACAGATCCAGCGCGTAGGTCGCGAACGCTGGGCAACACTGCATCACGATCTGGCTCAGGCAATGACCCAGGCTGTCGACAATGCCCCTCCCAACGCGAAAGCACGCATTCGGGTTGGCATCTACACCTACTACGAAGCCTGCGATGAAGACGAGGGACGGGGTGCCGCGCCAACCTCCGAAAGCCGGTCCGCGCCCTAGCATGAATGTGAGCGCTTCGGGGCGCGCGCCCCACGTCAGCACGGAGGGGTGGCCATCGAGGCGGAGCTCACGGCGGCAGGGCAACTCCGCCTGAGATTCGCTCAGGCCGGAAAAGAAACCATCGACTCGCCGCGGGAAGTCGGCGGAAGCACGTAGGAGTTGTTTACCTTCCGTATGCCCCCGCCGCCGCTCTTCCGCCGTCTCTTCAGGCTACAACGCTCATGTCGGCCATCAGCTCCTCCTTGCGCTCGGCAATTTGCTGGCGCATGGCCACCAAGTCCAGATCGCGCGCCGCTCGGGCCTTGGGAAAGAGCTCGTTGCGCTCTTCCTTCACATGGTGATCGATGTATTCGCCAAGCACCTTGACCTTGGCGTCGAACTTCTCGTCAACCTCGGTCGCTTCCTGAAGTTGAGCAATCAGCTCCTTTGCACTCGCATGCTCAACCTCGGCTTCGTCGAGAAGGTCGGTGTCCTTGATGGCTTCGCGCACGGCGGGATAGAAAATTTCTTCCTCGAGTTGCGTGTGCACGGTGAGTTCCATGCAGATCTGCATGGCCAGGTCGCGCTTCTTCTCGGGGGCACCCGAGGCTTTGGAATGAGCCAGTTCTTCATAAGCCGTGAAGAGCTTCTTCACCTTCTTGTGGTCCGTATCCAGCAGGGTGCAGGCGTCGGGTGAGGCGCGCTTTGTCGTGGTCATCGAGAACTCCTGAATTAAAAGGGGGAACTTGGTATCGCGGGAGAACAAGATTGCGGCCTCTCCCGGGATGCCGCGTAGGACGACTCTGCGTGCAGATGAAGGAACACCGACCTGCCAGGTTCGCTTTCGCCGGCCTGCGGCTTGCGGCGGCGGGTCCAGCGGTGGCGTGAACCTCACAGGCCCTGCAGGCGTCACCGACCCAGACGACCTGCAGTCGCAGATCGGCACCACCTGCCCATCTCAAGGCTTGACGCGATCAAGTCGCAGGGCACCTTTGTGCTCGAGCCGCCTCAATATCGCGGCCACCGACGAGTAAGGAATGCCGATGCCGGCCAGCATGAGCGCGGTCGCCGCCGCCGTGGGCGTGCGGCATGTCTCAGGAAGCGCGGCGACGGCGTTCAGGACGGTGATTTCGCGTTCGGTCAAAGCCGGACGCAAATGGATGAACTGATCCGCGGGTCCTGGTCCCCTGCGCTGCGGGACCGCCCCTTCGCTGTCAGCAGAGACCTTGCGTCTCCTCATCGAGGTCGTCATACACGCGGAATGTGCATCCTCCACATGAATCCTCTCTGAACGGCGGTTTCACCTCTTCGTCATGGGAATTCCTTCTCTTTTCTGTGCCGTCGCGCAAAGTGGCGCGCGGCTGGGCGCGCGAGAAGAAAAAGAGATGAACGTCGCGACGGCGGTCGCACCAGGACCGTTGGACCGTTGCGCAGCCATCGACAGCGTTCCCGCCCCACTCGCTCCGCGGGTCGCACACGGCGGATCGTCCGTCGGCGCGCATCGACCCTTTGCCCGCCCCTGGGGTGATCCCGCATAATTTGAAGATGTTGGCCCGGTTGATCTACCGCAGCATGTCGAAGGCGCCCTCCGGGGAGGACCTGCGCGACATCCTCGCTTGCTCGCGGCGAAACAATGCACAGCGGGGCATCACCGGCGCCTTGTGTCACCTGCGCGGGACCTACATGCAGTATCTCGAGGGGGACGAAGCGGCCATCCGGCGCCTCATGGAGACGATCGGCCAGGACCCGCGTCATGTGGACCTCATCGTGCTGGAATACCGCTTCATTGCTGCGCGAGCGTTTCCAAGCTGGTCCATGGCGTTGATCGACTGGAACGCCGACGTCCAGGAGGTTTTGGGGCCGCTGTCCGACATGGGCCTTTGCGGTATCCAGCCCTCGATGGCCGCGCCGATGTTTCGTGCACTGTCCCAGGCGTCCAGTTGGAAAACCCAATGAGCCCAGCTCGCGGCGCGCGCATGCCACTGAACCGGGGGCGCCAGCAAGCCGCGCTGAAGGCCGCAGGTGCTGCCCAGCGGCCGCGCAATTGATGGCCTGACGGGGCTTACCCCTCGTCAGCCCGCGCGCGGCGTCGACGTGCGAGCAAGGCGCCTGCAGGTCGTGGCCCTTCCCCGAAAAACGCCGACGAGAATCCCCGGCCGAGTTGCAGCCATCGCAACTCGTTGTCATTGCAGGGACGGTTCCTGTGCCAAGTTGGCATTCCAACCGCCGCGTTTCGCCCAGATGCGGCCGCTGTCCCGCGCGCACCTGGCCCCGACGTGCGTTGCGTCCCGTCTACGAAAAACGCCACATGCAACGACCAAGGCATCCACAGCCGCCTTGACCACGGGTTCGAATGGCTCGTCGTGTCGACCCCGGCCAGGCGTGCCTTCAAGCGCTCAAAAGCCGGGACCTCCACCTGAAGCGCAACCTGTCCGGCGCGCAGGCGCGAGTGATCGGGCTTTCACCCGCTCATCCGCGATATTCACTGCCAAGGGCGGCAGCCCGCGGCGTTGCTCGGGAAGTGTGTCCCGATCCCCCGGCGCTGCCGCCAGATCGCGGACTGCGGATCGGCGCCGCAATGCATTCGTCACCCGAAAAAGCAAGTCTGGCAGGGATCCCGCGGCGTCCCCCTTGCGCGGCGTGACGAGTGCGGATCGAAAGGCCGGCCAGGCCGGTGCGTTCGGCGCAAACGAGGAAGGGAGCGCCTCAGTCCGGCTCGGACCGCAATCGTTGCAGTTCAGCTCTTCCCAAGGGCGTAATGCGCAGGATGAGCGCACTCTGGTCGCCCGCGGCACCGGGCTCCGGCAGCCGTGCTTCGATCAACTGGGCCGCGGCGAGCACCGCCGCGCATTGGACCTCGCTTTCTTGCGTGATCGACAGGGGAAACGGCGCATTCTCGATGCGCCGCAGCAGGTTCATCGGCATTGCCACCTCTTCTCGGTTGAATGGATCAAGGAAATAGGGGCGCCGCCGCGCTCCACAAGAGCTGCGGCGCGGCTGCGATTTGGGCGCGGCAGAAGGCGGGGAGGAACTCGCGTTCCTCCAAGGACGCGGCGCCCTGCCCTTGCCGCAGCGCCTCGGGAAGCCCAACGCAAGCGCCCTCCGACGATGCATTCGTCGCTGGGGGCGTCCGACAGCTCAGCGGGTTGCCTGGCCAGCGCCTCGCCGCCGCGACGAAAGCGCGCCCGCCGTTCCTTGACCACGCGCCCCGACGATGACAAGGTGTTTTGCGCCCCTGTGGGGAAGGCCTCGCTCAACGCTTCGAACGCCGGAATACGCAATCGGCCGCTAGGGCGAATCGGCGCGCCCCGACGTCTTCTCGCGCAGCACGGCGTTGATCTCGGCGCCAAAGATCAGCGTGGTGGCGCTCACGTAGAGAAACACCAGCGTCGCCACCACGCCGGCGAAACTGCCATAGATCAACGCGAGCTTGCCGGCCGAGCGCAGGGTGTATGACAGCAGCGCGGCCGCGCCCACCCACAAAGCCGCGCCCGCCAAGGCGCCGGGAAGCACCGTGTAGAGCCGCTGGCGAATGTCCGGCAGCCATCCGTACATGAGCGCATAAAGCGCCGTCAGCGTGAGAAAGGCCGAACCGTAGCGCACGCTGTTGCGCAGCCAGAGCACGTCATGGCCCGCGCCCGCCTTGTCCTCAAGCAGCCTCCAGACGTACGGCATGATGATCACGGAGCTGAAAACCGCCAGCACCGAGGCGCCGACGACGACGGTGAACAGGGTCACCTTCAGGCGGGCCTTCCAGAAGGGGTGGCCGCGCTCGATGCCATAGGCGCGATTCAAGGCGGTGCGCACCGCCTGCATGCCCGAGGATGCGGTCCAGAGCGTGGTGACGACGCCCACGGCCAGCAAGGCCTGGCTGCGTCGCGCCAGGACCTCGTCGATCACGGGCTGCACCGCATCACGCACCATGGCGGGCGCGTAGCTCATCACCCGGCGGGCCAGCGCAGCGGCTTCGCCAGGCTGCCCCGCGAAGCCTGCGGCGGCGGACACGAGAATCAGCAGTGGGAACATCGCCAGCACGGAGGAAAAGGCCAGGCTTCCCGCCTGGTTGGCGCTCTGGTGGACGACGTAGTTGCGCATTGCCCGCAGCAGAACCCCGAGCACCGGCGCGGCAAGCGCGGCGGCCCATGCACGGCGCCCCGCTTCAAGAAGGCGTCCCATGACCGGCCGTGCCTTTCTCGACGGCGCAGCCGCCGCCGTGCGCGCGATGCGGCGGCGCCCCTTCGGGCGCAGTGTCCGGCCTTCTCGCTGCAATCCGCATCGCATCCCCCAGGTTCATGGACAAGACCTTCGCGCCGCGCGCGACTCCCCAAAGACCGCGAAGGGACGCGCCGCACGGAGGCGGGCATCGCGGGTCCCGCTGGATGCGAGGCCGACAAGCGAGCAACGCCACTCTAGCGGAAGGTACACGCCGCCTGCTGTCGGACGCAGACGCGCGCGTCACGGTCGAACGCACGCACGCACGCACGCACGGATAAGAGCTTTCGATCGCCCCGCAGCGCTGCAACACTCGCGCGCCCTCGCCCCGCGCATGTCCGGCCTGTCCGACAGACAGGACTCGCGAACGCCGCGATGCTCGCCATTCGCGCTGCGGCGTGATGTGAATATCGATGCCCCGGGGGCGGGGCCGGCCCCCCCCGTCGTGGCGCTTCCGTCCGTGCGGATGTCTGAACCCTCCAAGGATTGCCCATGAGGCTGCATGCCACCTGCAAGATGACCGTGAAGGCCGCGACCGACTGTCCCGTGGTGGCGATGCTTCGACCCCGCAGCGGGGAGGCACAGTGGATGGTCAGCGAACGCTACGAATTGCGCCCATGGGTCGCGACCACGGAATACGTCGACAGCTTCGGCAACCTGTGCCAGCGGCTGAAGATTCCCCAGGGGGAGATGCGCATCGAGGTCGAGATGATCATGGAAGCCGAGGCCGACATCGCCGTGGCGCCGGACGCCCAAGCGGTGCCAATCGAGGACCTGCCCGCCGACACGCTGCAATACCTGCTGCAAAGCCGTTACTGTCCCTCGGACAAGATGGAGGATCGCGCCCGGCAGATCGTAGGGGACATCCAGTCCGGCTATGCCCAGGTCGAAGCCATTCGCCAGTGGATCCATGCGCGGCTTACCTACCGCTATGGCGTGAGCAACAGCTCGACGGACGCCCTGGACACGCTCAAGGATGGGGCAGGCGTGTGCCGCGACTTCTCGCACGTGGCCATCGGCCTGTGCCGCGCCTTGCGCATCCCAGCGCGCCTCGTGGTGGGTTACCTGCACCGGCTCGATCCCATGGACATGCATGCGTGGTTCGAGGCCTTCATCGGAGGGCGGTGGTACACGTTCGACGCCACGCAGGACGAACCCCGGGGAGCGCGCATCGTGCTGGCCTACGGACGCGATGCGGCCGATGTGGCGTTCCTGTCGAACTACGGGCCCCTGGAGATGGGCGAGATCTGCGTCACCGTGAGTGAGATTCCCGCCGACGCAACGCTCGCCCTGGGCGACGCGATGGTCTGCTCGCTCCCCCACGCGCCACCAGGGCAGTCAGGCTCGAGCGAGTCGCACGAGGTCTCTTGAGGAAACGCCGCCGCGGCGGCCGCAGCAACGCGAAATTGCTGCTGCCCCGACGCGCCGCTACTATTTTGGCCCTCGATTTT
>NZ_MOWM01000077.1 GCF_016082275.1 Variovorax sp. E3 | reverse complement strand
CGCCTGCGGGCGGGGCATCGCCTACGGCCGGGGCATCGCCTACGGCCGGGGCATCGCCTGCGGCCGGGGCATCGCCTGCGGCCGGCGGTGCAAGCGCGGACAGGTAGGCGGCGGTCTCTTCTTCGGTCGCGATGCGCGCAGCCTTCGGCAGCAAGGCATTGCGGGCATGCTCGGGCGTCAGAAGAAGCGTCGCACCAGGTGCGAAACGCTTCCCCTCATGGCGCAGCGCCGAGATGGCGATGAGCAAATGCAGGCCGGTTGGAATCTTGTCCATGTGAACTCCGTGTGGATGTGAGAACGGCGGCGGGCTTGATCGACAAGCCCGCCCCCGGTCAATGGGACAGGCGCCTTAGCCGGCCGGGTTGATGGCGTTCTCGACGAAGAACCCCATGTCGTTGGCGACGACCAGCTCGCGCACCGATTCACCGGCGCGCACGCGCTGGCCGCCGCGCATGCCGACGTCCGGGTCTTCGATGGTCCCGGCAACCTGGTCGCCGAACTGCGCCGTGTAGCCGAAGGTCACGCCGAACTGGGTGTCCGCTTCCTTGTTGCGCGCCAGGAACGCCGCGTGGTTGCCCCAGACGCGCACCAGGTTGGCGGGCTGGCCCGGGGCGGCCGTGTTGATCCATGCATCCCCGACGAGGATCTCTTCCACGCCGATCTCGTCGGCCAGGGCTTGCAGCGGCACCTTGCCCGCGTCAGTGTTGTTGCCGAATACCGCCTTGCAAATCTTCGGGTGGCGGCGCAGCTTCGAGGCCACGCGCCGGCCGAACACGGCGATAGAGGGGCGCATCACCATGCCGTCGAAGTACTCGTCGATCTGCACGAGCGGATCGCTGTTCGCGTAGTCGTCCCAGAAGCCGGACACCAGCGTTTCGCGGTTGTTCACGTTGTAGCTGTTCTTGTTGAAGACCAGGTCGGCCGTACGCTTCTCGCGGCGGTTCTGCACCGACTGCATCACCAGCTTGGTGGCGCGGCTCAGCGGGTCGGCCTGGCCGACATAGCCGGTGCCGGACTGTTTCGCCAGGTTGTAGGCGTTGACGTCCGCATTCGGCACGGGCGTGTCGAGTGCGTGGTCCTGAACCGATGCGGGCACCATCTCGGAACCCCAGGTGATCTGGTTGGGCGCGCTCTTGCGGCCGACGAGCGTGTCGGGCGCGGCAAAGGCTTCGCCGAGCGCGTACTTCTGATGGTTGAACTGTTCGGTGTAGACCGGCACGCGCGGCAGCACCTTGTCGGCGATCAGGTTGCCCTGGGTGTAGGCGATGGCGATGGCGGACAGCGACGGGACGATGACGAAAGGATGGTTCATTGCAGTTCCTGTGATGGAGGCGAGCTGGTGCGGTTGCTTCGTTGGGGCAGGTCAGATCACGCCGGGCGCGCGCAGGTAGGTGATGACGTCGTTCACAACGCCGCCGGCCTCGGCGAAGCCGATGATTCGGTGGCCTGTGGTCGTGGTCGCGACGGCTCGGCCGGTGGCGTCGCTGGTCAGTGCATCGCCCGCCGCCACGGTGGCGCCCAGGCGCACGAAGGGCACAGGGCCGACAGCCATGTCCACGACTTCGCCGATGACGTGGTCCAGCTCGTCGCTGGTGCCGAGAAGCTTGTCGGCCGGGCCCGCCGCCACGACGCAACTGTTCGCGGCGGCACCGCCCTTGATGATCAGGAATGCCGCAATCGCGGCTTCGGCCACGCGGCCACGGAAAAGACTGTTGATGCCCATTTGATTGCTCCGGTAGTTGAGGGAAGGTGGCCCGTGGTTCAGGCCTGGTCGCGGGTGACGCGTTCGACCGCCGCTTCAATGGAGATTTCGCGGCCGGCCTTTTCTTCCGACGCCTGGAACTCCGCAGCTGCTGCCGCGATGGCGCGGGCGTTGGTTTTGTCGACACCCGGGCCCGGGTCGTCGGTCTTGCCGCTCTTCCCCAGCTTGACCACGGGCGCACGGGCCGCCATGAATTCGGCGAAGAACTGCGAAGGGGTCTTCTTCGCTTCCTTGCCGTCGCTGGCGCTGAACG
The DNA here is from genome assembly GCF_016082275.1 of Variovorax sp. E3. Taxonomy (GTDB): domain Bacteria; phylum Pseudomonadota; class Gammaproteobacteria; order Burkholderiales; family Burkholderiaceae_C; genus Variovorax. The sequence continues at coordinate 31,178 of NZ_MOWM01000077.1, read as the reverse complement.
TGAACTCGGCGCCCGCGTCTTCGAGGTTCGCCATGAACTCGGCCAGGCCGTGCTCTTCGGCGGGCAGCACCTTGCCCTCGGCCTTCCAGCCCTTGATCTGTGCGCCGATGCGTTCGGTCTGGCGCTGGCCCTTGAGCAGGATCAGCTCAGCATCCTTCGAGGCGAAGTCGGCCTTGGCCTTATCGGCTTCTTCCTTGCGGGCTTTTGCTACTGCAGCTTCGAGCTGCTCGGGGGTAATCGACATGGAACCTCCAGGGTTGTCGGATTGAGAAAAGAGTCGGCCGGTGTCGTCGGCCTCTTGGAACTCGGTGCGGGCCCGCGCGGCGGCCTCCATCGCGCTATCGATCTGCCACTGCGGCAGGACGCGGTCGGCCTCTTCCAGGCCGTCCTTCTCGATGGCCCGGTCGCGCAGACCGCGCAGCAGCTTGGCGACGGACTCCAGGCCCCACACCAGGCTGTAGCCCGGCGCGCTGAACTCGAAGCTCTCGGATGCGTTGCCCGCGAACTCGACGGGAGCGAGGCCCTCGATGGCGGGCGGCTCCGCGCCGAGCCAGCCGACATGCCGCACGCGCCAGCCGTGCTGCGGGTCTTTGAATACGCTGAGCGAGCGGTTGCGGTAGGCCTTCGACTTCACACCGGCCTCGAATGCCGGATTGATGTCGGCGAACTGGGCGAAGAGCACGTCGCCTTCGCGCTTGTAGGCTTGCGTCCAGGCGTAAGCCGGAGCGCCCGTCTTTTCCTCGACGGTCTCGTGTTTCTTCGGGTGGCCGAGCACGGCGGGCGCGGCGCCCAGTTCGTGGTTGGCGATCATCTCGTCGAGGTCAGCTTGGCTGAAGCTGATCTGACGGCCCTTGCTGTCGATGTGGTCGCCCGCCTTGAAGACCTCGACCCAGCCCGCAAGGCCGGTCATGGTGTTGGGCGGGGTCGAGGTCTTGGCGGGAGGTGCGGCTTTAGGCATGCCCGCACTTTGCCGACGCATGCGTGCGCAGTCAGGGTGAAACGCTTCACCAAGCGCGCAGAAAAGCTGGTTTGAAAATCAGGCCCTAGAAGGCGCTTTAGGCCTTAGGGCACCCCGATGTAGGGGGAGCGGCCTTTGCGGCCGTTTTGAACGGGTTTGCGGCGGTTTTGAACGCCTTCCCGTTTCTCAGGACCGGCGGCCGGATCGTCCGAATGGGTCTGCAAGCTGCCGGCCGGCCAATTCGGGCTCTGCATCGGGCTCCACATCCGACCCCGCGAACATGTCGATGGTCAAAGTATCGCCGGCCTGGCCGTGACCGCCAAGGATGTTCATGACATGGCGCCGCGTGTAGCCGGTCGCTTCGGCGGTCTCGTCCATCGTCATGCCCTGTTCGCGGCACTGGCGCACCTGCTCGTGGCGCAGCTCGCGCAGGTAGGCGTCGCCCTTTGGCACGTCGAGGGCGTCGCCGCCGTAGTACTTCACGAGCTTCTCGTAGCCTCCGCACTGAGTCCAACATGCAGCGGGTCGTTGAAGTCCACGACCCTCGGCACCTTCACCCGCGCACCACCGTGCTGACCGATGAAGCGCAACGCATCGCTGTCGCCAATCGCCTGCGCCAGCTCCCGGATGGCGAGCGGCAGTGCCTCGGGCCGGATGATGAACGGTGGTGCCTTGAAGGTCATTTCAAACAGTCTTTGCAGTGACGCGGCGCGCCCAGCTCTTCATTTCTTCGATGAGCTTGTTGAGTTGATCGGACGAAGCGAAGCGCAGCGCGTCGAGCGTGCCGAGCTGGCGCTTCGCCCAGGTCTCGACGGCCTGGTCGCAGGCCATCGGGCTGACCGGCCGCACGACTGCCCCAGCGTCGGCCAGCGTGTAGTACAGGGCGCGCAGCTTGCGGTGCTGCGGGCCCGGCAGCGGGCGCGCGGCGTCGGCCTTGGGCTTCACAGTGAAGCCCATGCGTTTGAAGTGCTGCAGCAGCGTGTTGCGCTCCGCATCGGTCAGGTCGGCCGAGCTGGTCTTGTTCGTCCGGGTGACCTCGCGGATCACGAACTCGTAGTCCTCGCGGCTCAGGCCGAGGTGCGCCTTCGCCATGTGGATCAGGCCCAGCTCGCGCTTGCGCGTGGCGTCCCACGAGCTGACCCGAGCCGGGGACTTTGGGAAGGGCTTCTTGCTCACGAACTCGGGCGCGTTCATGCCATGCCCTTCAGCATCGGTGACCAGGCCACCACGTCCACGGGCATCCCTTCGATGTCGCGCCACATCTCGCCGTCGTAGTAGCCGAGCCAGATGGGCTCATCCGATTCCGCGGTGAGCATGATGTTCACGGTCAGGTCTGCATCCGGCAGGCCATCTTCGACCGGTGTCCACACGACCACCTCGCTGCGCAGCACCGCCCGGCCGGTACGCGCAGTCGCGTGGTGCTCGGCCACGAGGGCGCGCAACAGCGGCACGGGTACGGAAAGAGCGTTGGTCTCGACCTTCCCGCTCAGCGGGCTCCGGAAGCTGTCGCGAACCCGCCCCAGTTGAGCTTCCCTGATGACGAAGTGTTCAACGATCTGGGCGGCGGCGGTGGTCGCCTTCGGGGCGGCGTTGATGCTGGAAACGTTTGACATGCTGTTCACCCCAGCACCCACGGCCCGACGAGCCAATTCCAGAGGCCGAGCAGGCTGGTGCCGACGAAGAAGACCTGTTGCGTCAGCAGACCGCGCAGGCCCTTGCGCCGCGCGTAGATGATCCAGGCCACGTTGCTGATGAGGAACGCGAGGAAGCCGAACACGGGCGGGATGCGCAGCGCGATCAGCAGAGAGCCCAGCATGCCGAGAGCAGCGCCCAACCATTCAAGCCGAAGCATCTGCGGCCTCCCCGCTGCGGTCGTGCTCGATGGCCTTGTTGAGGTCGGCCGTGCGCCAGTCCGGCCAGGTGCGGCTTTCGTTCCTGGTCTGGCGCTCGACCAGCGCGTGCACGATCTGCTCGGGCGTCGCACCCGTGCGCCAGGCGCCGTCGAACGCCAACAAGACGACGTCGATCCACTCGCGCACATCAAACGGCTCGCCCTCGATCTCGGCCAGTTCCTTGCGGATGTGGTCCACCACGCCGGCCGTGCGCACGCCGGGGCCGAAGGTGATCGCGGAGAACTCGCGCTGCCTGTTCAGATGGGCGACCAGGTCGAACGGGTAGCGCTGGCCGAGCAGCATCTGCGCCAGCTCGTTCGACTGCCGCTTGACGGTCACGAGCAGCGTGCGGATGTTGTCAGCGGCTTGTGCGCGTTCCTGGTCGGTGATCGGCGCGCTGGTGTTCGCAAGGTGCCGTAGATCGGCTTCTGTCATCAACGGGAGCATGGTTCGGTCCTTTCATGAAGCGCCGACAGCCGACGCTTTAGGAAAAGCCCTCGGCACCGAAGCGCCGAGGGAAAGATCAGTTGCCGGCCCGGCCGGTCTTGATCAGGGAGAAATCGTGTTCAGCGCGGCACGGCCGTTCGCCAGCCGAAGTGCTTGCTCCAGCTCGTGACCACTTCCGGGTACGCGTCCTCGGTCACGACACGGAACGTCACGTTGCCGGTGTCCAGATCGCCTAGGGTCGTCGCGGCTTCGAGGACGCGCTCGGCCTCGGTCTCATCGGCGCCGTCGAAGTGCACGACGTCCTTCCAAGCGCCTGAGTTGTTGAGTTGCAGCTTCAGGGGCCGCTCGCGTGCGTCGTTCTTCATACCGCCGCCACGTCCAGATTGATCGGCGAGTACTCGCCCGTGGCGTCGTCGCGCTCATAGAAACGGATGTAGGGCTTCGTGCTGGCGACCTTCATGCTGTCGCTGATGGCCTTCATGGCCTGCTGCCACTTCTCGTCGGCGATGTCGAGGCGGCGCAGGCCCAGCACGCGGGCGGTGCTGATCTTTCCCTGCTGGTCGACCTGGAACGCATCGTTCACCAGCGCCTTGATGTTCGCGTTGCTACCCTTGCTCCACAGCTGAATGCATTCGTCGATCAGCGCCTTGGCGGCTTGAAGCCGCTCATCGAACGTGATGGTGTCCTGCATGCGGCGCTCGACCTTGAACTTGCCGTCGAAGCTCACGAGCGTGACGTTGCCCTTCTTGCCGCCGGGCTTCACGTCGTAGGCGGAGAGACTGCGCTCGATGAACTCGTGGACCGCGTTCATGGCGGCCAGCTTGAAGCCGAACAGGACGGCGCTCTGTTTGCGTGCTTGTTCACACAGCTCGCTCACGACCGCGTGCCGATCCTTGTCGATGGGCTTGATCTTCGACACGGGAATGAGCGCGTCGTTGGCGTCTTTCCAGTAGCCGGCAGGGATGGTTTGTTCTGTCATTTCGCTTCCTTCTTCGCTTGTTGAAACCTGCGTTGTGTGGGGGTGTTGCTCACTCGGGCGACTCGGCGGTCTGCTGGCGCGCTTTCCGCGCTGCCAGGTCGGCGGCCAGGCGGCGCCTGATGTCTGCTGCGAGGGCCGCCTTTTCCGCAGCCTCGGGGTCTGGCGTAGCGCCTTGCGACGTGAGTGCGGCGTGGGCGGCCTGCGCGGCCGGCTGGCCCGCAAGACCCTCCGTGACCAGGTCTTCGAGCGTGCGTTCTCCAGGCTGGGCGACGCGCTGCCGCACCACCTTTTCCTGCTCGCGCTCGGTCTCGCCTTCCTCGCGGTCAGCCATGCGGGTCAGCACGCCGTACAGGTAGCCGTTGCCTTCCAGCGGCAAGGTGAGCGAGCCTCTCTTGTCCGCGTCGAAGACCGCCTGAAATGCGGCCGTCCACATGTCGCCGGACACGACCCACACGCGGCCCTTGCGCTCGATGGCAAGGCGCTGGATGTCGGGCACCAGCTCCGCGAGCAGCTTGCGCACGGTGGTCAGGCGCAGGCGCTGCTTGGCCGGCTTGTGCAGCCGCAGGTAGCGCAGCACGTCCTTGCCGACAGGCAAGCTCAATGCGATCACGTCCGCGATCAGGTTGCGCACCTCTGTGTCGTCGATCATCCGCATCAGCAGCGCGTCGAGGCTTTCCTCGGCACCGCAGACCACGCAGACGTTGGTAAGGCTCGGCGTGCTCATGCGCTGGCCCTCATCAAGTACTCGTAGCCCGGAGGCGCGCTGCACAGCGTGGTGACGCCGAAGGTCGAGTGCTTTCCGCCGACGCGCTTCTCGCGCACCATGCCGTTGTCGCAGAGCCGGACCACCCGCGCGCGGACGGCCTCGGGCTCGGCCGCAGCGCACCAGGTGCGGCGAATCTCGCGCAGGTTGCGGTAGCCGCCCGCCTGCACCAGCGCCACCCACAGCATGAGCGTTTCGTGGTCGATGTGGCGACCGACCGAATCCGGCGCGCTCATGGGCTTGCCCTCGTGCACAGCGCGGCCCCGGCGGCCATGCCGTCCAGGTGCACGCGCTCCAGCCGCTCGGCCTCGCGTGCCTGGTAGTCCTGGAGTGCCACGGTCACGGCGGTTGCGAGCCAGAGAATGGACGCGACGGCCAGCACGTCGCCGATCACCTGCAGAGCCTTGGTAAGGCGCGAAAGTCGCGTCATGCCACTTCCCCCTTCACCTTGGTCATAAAGCGCCTGAAATCGCGCTTCTCCATGCTTGCCATGCGTGCCTCGACCGGCACGGAACACCGCGTGCACTCCGGCCGCGACTGGCACACGCCCAGCTCGGCACAGGTCCGCGTCGATGTGCCCGCGAACGCCTTCCAGTCTTCGGAGGCGTAGCGCACGGCCTTGGCGCGCTTGGCGCCGAAAGCGGCCATCAGCTTGCGGGCGCGCCGCTTGATCCAGGCTTGAGGGCTGCGCATCACTTACCCCCTTGAGCGCTCGGGCGCTCCATGAAAAGCACCTTGGCCGCGATGCTGTGCATCAGCTCGGCGGAGAGCTTCGTGCCGCGAGCGATGCCGAAGTCGCGCAGAGCTGGCAGCAGGTTCTCGGTGAGAACGCGGGCGCTGCCGTCGCAGTAGGCCCACAGCACTTCAAGCAGATCGTCGGGCAGCTCGCCCGCATCGGCCAGCGACGTGCGCACGATGTCGTCGGCATCGTCGCGGGTGATCGACTCGATGGTCTTGGGCCACATGCCAACGCGGCTGCGAATCTGCTGGAACTGGCCGTGCTGCGGCTTGATCAGCGAGGTGAGCCCTTCGGTGCCGACTAGCACCACGCCGACCTTGGCCGTGTCGCGGATGCGGCGCAGGTACTCCAGGGCGCTCGCGCTCATCTTCTCGGCCTCGTCCACCAGGATCAGGTAGTTCGTGCCCTTGAGGACGCGCTTGATTTCCTTGAACTTCGCGCTCAAGCCGGCCGGCACCGCGATGTTGAGCTTTTCGAGCAGCTCCGCCATGAACACGCCCGGCGACATGCTCGGGCTGACCTCGACCAACAGGGTCAGCGGGTTGCCCTTCTGGTATTCAACGCAGAAGCGGCTCTTGCCGACGCCAACATAGCCCGTGATCACGCCGAAGTTCTGGTGCTTGCGGGTGCGGTCGCACACAACCTGCAGCAGCTTGTGCACGCTGCCCTTCACGTAGTCGGGCGTGCCGTCCGCCAGGCGCTCTGTCTCCGTGTCCAGCACAGACACGAGCTGGTTGAGCTGCTTGCTCGGGCTGCTCGGGTACTTGCCGGCCAGCACCTGGCTGACGGTGCCGCCAGACATGCTGGCCTTCTTCGCGAGCCAGGCGCGGCTTTGGTTGTTGCGTTCGAGCCAGCCAACGACCATTGCGGCCTTCTCGAGGTCTTGCTGCGTGTAGACGCTCGGCTGCGTTTTTTGGGTGGTGGTGTTCATTTGCGGTCGTCCTTCCAGGAGAGCAAGTCGATGTCGATCACGTCGCCAGTGGTCGGCGGCGGGGGCGGTGGCGGCGGTGGGAGTAGCGGCTGCAGGGACTCGATGCCCGCGACCTGGTCGTCGGCGGTGAGCGGGTCGTTGCGGCGGCCGCGGGCCTCGTCGACCTTGCGTTCCAGGCGCTTGAGCTGGCCCTGCAAGCGGCGGTCGCGGCCCTCTTCGAGGCGGCTGGTCGGGAGCACGCCGATCTTGTTCACGAGCTTGGCCTCGGCCACGAAGCGGCCCTTCGTGTCGAAGACCCACACGCGGCCGTCGTGGTGCAGGTCGTACTCCACATGAACCTTCTGCGCGTCGAAGAGCGCGAGTGCCTCGGCGTAGTACATCCGGTTGTGCAGGCGCACCGTCTGACGCCCAACCGTGCATTCCGCACGCGGGCGGGCAATGGCGGACGCGTCCAGCTCGACCGACACCGGGTTCAGCTCTGCCCACACTTGGGCGGGCGTGCGGCCGCTGAGCTTGTCCTGCGGCTGGTTGTGGTAGTGCTCCAGCCAGGCGGAGAGGCTGTCCACGTATTGCTTGAGGCTGGGCAGCTCACGGCGCCCCATCGCGAGGTCCGCGCTCAAGCGCCGGTTGGTCTCCGGCGCCATGTCGTCGCCGCAGTACACGAGGCCGCCCGCGAAGAACTTGTCGTGCTTGTCGCGCACGGTGCGGAAGAACCGTTCGATCCAGCCCTTGCCGTGTGGGTTGCCCGCGCGAGCGCCGATCAGGCCGATGTCGAAGCGGCCGTAGAAGCCGGTGAACTCGTCGCTCAGCAGCTTGGCCCGGTAGCCGGGCCCACGGTCCACGTAAACCCACGCTGGGACGTGGTTGTGCATGCGCATGGCGTGGCTCAGCGCAAACATGGTGGAGACGGTGCTTTCCGATTCGGTCATCCACCAGCCCGGCACGAAGCCGCTCTTGATGTCGATCCAGACCGTCAGCTCGGGGCGGAAGGGCTTCCCCGTGTTCGGGTGCCCGACGTAGCAGTCGGCGGTGTGGCCGTCGCCCGCGTAAATCTCGCCTACCAGGATGTCTTCCAGGCTGCGCGGCTGGTACGCCTGGCGCGTGAGCTTGTGCAGCTTCGGCCCGATGCGTGACGGGCTGAACTTGCCGAGCGTGGCGGGCAGCGCCTTGACGTAGCGCTTCACCCGGCTTTCCGTCACCTCATCAAAGCCCTCTTGAATGAGCTTCGAGGTCACGTCCGCGAAGCCTGGCTTGCTGGGCTGGTTGTAGAGCGCGACAGCGCGGGCCTCCCAGCCGTATGCCTTGCGCTCGCGGCCGGCGTACTGGGGCAGCAGTGCGGCCTTGTCGCCCTTGAGGTAGGCCGACAGCCAGCGCTTCAGGTTGGGCTCGCTCAGGCCCTTGCCGCCCAGCACGCGCGCCATGTGCTGCGTGCGCAGGTCGGCGGTGCCGTTGTCGAGCTGGGCCTTGAGCAGGCGCACCGCGTTGTTGATGCTGGCCCCGTTGGTCACGAGGTCGGCCAGTGGCGAAACGAGCGCCTCGCGGTAGTTCGCGACGCTGCGTGCTGCCTCGCTCGCGCTCTCCCACGGGTTGGGGTTCAGCGCGGCAGGCAGATCGCTCATTTGCCGGATGTCCTTGGTCATTTTGAGAAGTGCGCCCATGCGGTCACCTGTTCGTCGTTCGGGTGGTGAGCGGGCTTAGGCTTTGGGGGCCTTGGGCGGGGCTTCGGGGCGGCCCTTGCCGCGCGGCTGGGCCTGCTTGCGTTCGTGCTTGCGCAGCTCGGCCTCGTGGCCGTGTGTCGATGTCAAGCGGGCCCACTCTTCCGCGACGGCCTTGACCTCGTCCTGGTCGAGGAACGCCAGCGCGTCGGGCTGCGACGACAGCGCCGTGATCTTGTCGCCCAGCATGTCGGCACAGCTCTTGATCACGCCGTCGATCTGCAGCCGCAGAGCGACCAGCCCGGACATGGCGAGGCGCACCGAGGGCTTGACCCAGTCGCCGGCCAGCTCATTGCCGCCAAGAGCGGCCAGCTCCACGAGTACTGGGTGCATGGAGTCGATGGACAGCTCGCCCTTCTTGGTGAGCGCTGCCAGCTCGGCCCGGATGTCTGCGATCACCACGGGCGTGCCCTCGTGGTCCTCGGCGTCCCGCACGCGCTTCTTGAGCTTCTTCGCGAGGCCGTCGCGCTCGGCGACGACGGTGTCGAACTGGACGGCGGCGTCGGTCTGCGCGGCTTCGAGTTCACGGATGCGCAGGCGCAGTTCGCGGACGCTCAGGGTGTTGAGATCGCTGTCTTCGCCGCCCTTGAGCAGGTCTTCGATGACCTCGGGGTCGGCGGATGCCAGCGCGAGCACCTTGGACGAAGGGGTTTCGAGCAGCCTACGGCGCTCATCCTCCGGGCGAGACAGGACGAACTGCGTGTACTGCATCGCGCGCTGAGCGCTGCGTTCCTCGAAGCCGCGCGCCTCGATCAATGCGGTGAACTCGCCGTGCTCGCAATCGGCCTTCATGGAGGCCAGATACAAGCCGGCCGCCAGCATGTGGCGCTGGGAGCGGTTCATGTGCTGCGCTGCGTGGTCTGCGCGCTCTTCGAGCGAGCCGGTCAGATCGACGCCGAGGTCCGCCGCGAAGGCGACAACGTTGTCGGAAATCTCGAATCCGACAACGTTGTCGGATTCCACGACGGCGGGAGAGGTTTGTGGTTGCCGCTTCGCCATCACGCAACCTTCAAGCCGAGTTGCAGGGCGATGCGATGGCCCACGCCGTAGGTGGCCCGGTGAATGCCGCGCACGACGCAGCTCACCGTGTCGTAGGCATACCCGTTGCCTTCCGCCCAATCTTTGAGCGTCACGCCTCGTTCACGGAGCTGCGTCTTGACTTCGTCGGGAGTGAGCGGTCTGCCTCGCCCGGATAGCCGAATGCTGGCGGCATTGGCCTTGTGCTTTGTCTGTGTGCTCATTTTCAATCGCCTTTCGCTTGAATGTGCTCGAATCAGATCGAATCATATCGATCATATTCGAGCGCAGCAAGAGAAAAGCGCTCGCATTCGAGCGTTAAAGCTCAAATCCGGTCGCTACCGTTTCCCGGAGTGTTCTTTTCGGGATGTGCTCCCGTAGACTATCGGCCCGAATCGCTCGGTTTCAGTCGATGCGACGAAGCGCTACCCCTGCGGGAAAGACACATGGAAAACCCCTCACACACAAGCGGCCTAGACCTCTCGTCCATAGGTGGCCGCCTTCGGCAGATGGCTGAAGAGTTGGAACTCACAGGAACCGACGTCGCCGCTAAGACTGGCATCCCATACAGCACGTATCGCGCGTACACCTCAGGGCAGCGAGCGCCTAGTGCCGAGTTCCTGGCAAGCATCTTTTCGGTGTTTGGGTATTCGTTGACCTGGGTCTTGACGGGGATTGGGTCGCGCTGTTCTGACAAGGCGCCCGCGTCGCCTGGCTCGCTCGACGATGAGTTCGTCGTGATTCGGCAGCATGAAGACGTTGCGGCGAGCGCCGGGGCCGGCGCCACGAACTCGGATCACGCCGACATCGGCGGGCTGAGTTTTAGCCGCCGATGGCTTGCGAAGCGTGGATTGAATCCAGCACAGTGCGAGGTCATCAACGTCACGGGGGATTCGATGCAAGGCCGATTGAACGACGGCGACAAAGTGCTCGTCGATGTGAGCGATAGAACCCCAAAGAGCGGCCGTGCCTATGTTTTGCTGCAGGGCGAAGAGCTACTCGTCAAGTATTGCCAACTGCTGCCGGACGGCCTCCTGCGCGTGAGCAGCGAAAACCCCCAGTACCCAACCTACGACATCGACTTGGCACGCACGCCCGGTGTCTCAATCGTCGGCCGCGTGCGGGCATCAACCCATGAATGGTGAAGGAGAGAGCAAGTGTTTATATCGAGAGTCTCATTGGCCGCTGCTGTTGTAGCCGCGTTCGTCGCAGGTGCAGCACACGCCTCAAACGCCGAACTGGGTTCGCTGAGCAACACAGAACTGCTGAAGCGTTGGAACGCACAGGCCGACTGGTACGACAAGGCGTATCTGCTGGAGAGCTGCGCCGACAAGAAGGTCCCTAGCTCGAACCGATCTTTTCTGCTCTGTGATACGGCCGGCGGCAAAGGCACTGTCGCATTTCGCAGGAATTCTGGCCGCCTTGAAAACGTGGAGTACACGATGAAGGGGCATCCACTTAGCGATGCCAGTATGTTCGTTCGCTTCGTCCGGAGTTCACGCAGCGGAGACATGGCTGCTGTGGGGGCCAGTCTTTTGAAGACCGCGCAAAAAAATGGGTCCGCTTGCACGAGCGAGCCTTCGGCTCAGGTATGCGCGAATTTTTCATCGGGCGCATTTTTCATGTCCGCACTTGAGCCGCAGCGGCCGTGATCTGTGAATGGTGATCGAGTATGAAGTTCGCAAATATTGACGGGCAGAAGTCGGAACCGAAGCCTGGAGCAATCGGCGCATGCCGCAACTGTGGTGCCGAGGCGATCTCCAAATGTGGAAATCACGTGATCTGGCACTGGGCGCACAAGTCACGTAGACACTGCGACAAATGGTGGGAGAGCGAAGGCGAATGGCATCGTGCCTGGAAAGCTCGGTTTCCGACTGATTTGCAGGAGGTCTCGCGAACATCGGCCTCGGGGGAAAAGCACATAGCAGACATTTGCACGAGCGCAGGACTGGTCGTTGAACTGCAGCATTCCACCATTCACCCGGCAGAGGTCGCGGAGCGCGAGGCGTTTTATCAGACGATGGTTTGGGTCATCGACGGCTGCGCCAACGAGTTCGACCCCATGAACTTCAAGATGGGCCGCACTCCAGTCGGCCCCGATAGTCTGATCGGCTTTAAACATTTCGGCCGGAGCAAGCTCTTCGCTCGGTGGCACACCAAAAAGCCTGTGTTCATCGATTTTGGCGATGAGGGATTTTGGCGAATCCTTCGCTATGACCCAATGACAAAAGAGGGTTCTGCTGGGCTCGTGAATCGCGATGGGTTTGCTCAGCTTGCAGCTTCGGGTCGAACGGATTTCAGTGAGGCTGGGGGCCCGGCAACGGCTACTCAGCCATGAGTTTTTTGTTGGGCGAAGACACACGCGGCGCAAGGAGAAATTTGACGCGCTTAGCTCTCCTTTGGTGAAACGCTTCACCCTGACCTGAGAGGCCAATTTCTAGAAAGTAGGGCTGCAATTTCTGCAGCCCTTTTTACTTTCTGGAGTGGCCTATGCCTGCAAACCTCAGTCGTCTCCTGCCGTGGTTGATCATCTCGATCCTCCTGGCTCTTCTCGCTCAAGTCCTGCAATCCACGGCGCCGGCGCCGTGATCGCTGTGACTGTCTACAAGGCTCATCTGCTCTCACTGGGCGGCTGGGTCGGCTACTGGCTCGACCGCGCGCTGTTCCCCTATGACCGGCCGCACACCTACCTGATCGAAGACGATCCGCTGGAAGCCGAACCCTGTGAGGTCGAAGGCGTGCATGGCTTGGCGATGGGGACGCTCTCGGTCGCGGGCTCGAACTTCGGCACGGCCATGCTGCGCCGGGCAATCATCGTTGCAGCCGCGCTGATCTGCGTGGGTCTGGGCGCCTGACCATGTGGCGCCCAAACACCAACTGGGCGGCCTTCGCGCACGCCGATCAGGCGCGGCGCGAGGCGCGCAAGCTCACGCTCTACCAGCCGAGCTGGCACCGCGCGGTTGAAACCTCGGTGCGTACTGTCCTGGTGCTGCTGCTGGTCGCGTTTGTCTTCCTTGGAAGCGTGGCCGTCACGACGGCCTCGGCGCAAGGCATCCCGCGCGACGCTCAACGGCACCAGCTCACGCTCAAGCGCGAGGCGCAGCGCGTGTGGGGCCTCAACGCTCCGGTCGCCACCTTCGCCGCACAGGTGCACCAGGAGAGCCGCTGGCGCGAAAACGCACTGAGCCCTGTGGGTGCGGTAGGCCTCGCCCAGTTCATGCCCTCTACGGCCCGCTGGATCGGCGGCTTGTACGGTGATCTGCGCGACGTGGCGCCGCTCAACCCAACGTGGGCGCTGCGTGGCCTGGTCACCTACGACAAGTGGCTGTTCGACCGCGTGAAGGCCGACAACGAATGCGAGCAGATGGCCTTCGCGCTCAGTGCCTATAACGGCGGTCTCGGCTGGGTCTACAAGCGCCAGCGCCTGAGCCCGCAGCCTGGCGTCTGCATCGGAGCGACGTGCGCCATCAATCCGGGCATCGCCCCGGCCAACCAGCGCGAGAACGAGCACTACCCCGACGTGATCCTCAACAAGCACCAGCCGCTCTACCGCACCTGGGGCCGAGGGGCGTGCGAATGACGTTCAACACGAAGGCCGCCATCCTCGTCGCGTGCGTGGCCGTTGTCGCTGGGCTGGTCTACGCGATCTACGAGCTGGGCCGCAGCGACCAGAAGGTCGAGAGCGTGACGGCCATCACGAAGGCCGCCGACGTTGCGCAGGTCAAGGCCAAGGCCAAGACGCGCGGCGACCTGCAGCGCGCTGCAGAGACCGGCCACGCGCGCGAGCGAGACCGCGCCGCGCTCGATGCCCTTTTTCAACAACTCGACAGGGAGGCCAAAGATGCGCCGACTTCTGCTGACGATCACTACGTGCTTCCTGATGAGCGCCTGCGCCTCTGGCGTGCTGCCAACGCAGGACGAGCCGATTCAGGTGCCGCCCGAGGCGAGCCTGACGGCAGCGCCTCCACCGCTGCCGCAGCCGGCAACAGGGCGGATACAGGACCTGGAGGCGAACCATCGCGACGTAGCGCGGGCATACCACCAGCTCGCCTCGCAGATGTGCCGGCTGCTGGACTTCCTGCAGATCAAGCGCGAGGGCTGTGAGCTTTGGACGAAAAGTATCTAGAGCAAGCCAGCGCGCTGGAACAAGCGCATCGCGATCACGCGCTAAGCCTGTTCCGTGAGCGTCCAGTTGCCGGCCAAGGCCGCGACGACTGCAAAGACTGCGGCGAAGACATCCCCTGTGACCGGCGCAAGGCAGCGCCGGGAGCGATTCGCTGCATCACCTGCCAAAAACGATTTGAACGGACTTCCAAATGAGCGACCCGAAAGACTTGCTGCTGGCCGAGCTGGGCGAAGTGAAGGGGCAACTGAAGATGATGGTGCAACTGATGCAGAGCCATCACGAGAGTACGCACCAGCGCATCGAAGACTTCCGGCATGCCGTCGAAGGCCGGCTCACTGGCGTTGAAGCCCGCGTGACCACACTCGAAGGTCACGAGCGAAGCACGGCGATGAAGTCGGCGGGCAGCGGTGCACTGTCCGGCGCAATCATGGGCGGTGCCGTCGAGCTGATCAAGTTCATCGCGAATCACTGACTCATGGCATACGACAAGACTGTCCGCAACAAGGTGCGCGCCAAGTACCTGCAGGGCGTTGCGCTCGCCACGGCGGCGAAGACTTGCCGTGTGCCCTACAACACGGCGCGCAACTGGAAGCGCCAGGACGCCGAAGACGGCAGCGACTGGGACATCGCGCGCAATGCCCGGCGCATGACGAAGAGCGGTGTCGAAGAGATGGCGAACGAAGTGCTGGGCGAGCTCGCCGAAGAGTTCCTCGCCACGCTCGCAGCCGTGAAGGCAGACAAGGCAATGTCGGCCGCAGATCGAGCCGACATCCTGGTGCGCTTGATGGACGGCTACAACAAAGCGATCAGCGCGGCGGCACGAGCAATGCCCAACGCGAACCGCCTGGCCGTGGCCATGGATGTGCTCAAGTTCCTGAACGGGTACATCAGCAAGAGCTTCCCGAAGCTGCGCAGCCAGTTCCTCGAAGTCACAGAGGCAGCCGGGGATGACTTCGTGCGCGAGTTTGGGAGCGGTGCCTGATGGCGAAGGCACAGCGCAATCTCAAGGGCGCGGAGTTCCTGGAGGAACTGCGCGAATTTGCCGAAGGGCAGCGCACGCTCATTGAAGCCGAGTGCGATGGCTTTGCGACCAATCCAGCCGCGCGGCTCGAACGCATTGCCTCGGCGCGCGATGACTATGAGTTGTTCTGCCGCGCCTATTTCCCGCACTACGTCAAACCCGCTCTGTCGGAGTTTCACAGTTGGTTCTACCAGGCGTTCCCCAAGCTGGTAGACATGGCGCAGGGGCAGTATGCAAACGTCTCGGCCCCGCGTGGCGAGGCGAAGTCAACGCTCGGCACCCAGTTGGGCACGCTTTGGCTGATCGTCACGGGTCGCAAGCACTTGATCCCGATCATCATGGATTCGCGCGACCAGGCGGCCACGATGCTTGAGGCCATCAAGGTCGAGCTGGAGTGCAATCCCCGCCTGCAGATGGACTATCCAGACATCTGCGGGGCTGGTCGTGTCTGGCGCGCTGGTGTGATCATCACGCGCAACAACATCAAGGTTCAGGCCTTCGGCGCTTTGAGCCGTATGCGGGGCCTACGTCACGGCCCACACCGCCCTGACTTCGTCTGGCTCGATGACATCGAGAACGACGAGAACGTGCGCAGCAAAGAGCAGCGCGACAAACGCGAAGCATGGATCAAGAAGGTGGTGCTCCCCCTGGGCCCGCCGGATGGCTCTATGGACGTGTTCTATCTCAACACGATCCTGCACTACGACTCGGTGGCAAACCGCATCCACCGTAGCCCGCAGTGGCGCACGCGCAAGAAGTTCAAGTCTGTGATCCGCTGGCCGGACCGCATGGACTTGTGGCAACAGTGGGAAGAGCTGTACGTCAACCAGGAAGCCGATGCAAGCGCCGACGCCTCCGCCGAGAGCGAGGCCGACGTCTTCTATCGCGAGCACCAGGCCGAGATGGACGAGGGTGCAATCGTGAGTTGGCCCGGCATGCGCCCTCTGATCCGGTGCATGCAGATCCGGGCGGGAGACCATCACGCCTTCGATTGCGAGTACCAAAACGACCCGACGAACGATGACGCATCGTTCTTCAACTGCATGACGTATTGGGTACAGCCGTGCCGTGACTGGGTCTTCTATGGATCGCACGACCCGAGCCTGGGCAGGTTCAACAGCAACCGCCGTGATCCCGCAGCAACGCTGGTTGGCGGGTTCGACCGCGAGCACGGCGTGCTCGATGTCGTCGAGGCAATCGTTGTGCGGCGCATTCCCGACAAGCAGATCAGCGACATCATCCGGCTGCAGAAGGAATACAACTGCCTGGCGTGGGCCTTCGAGGCAGTTCAGTTTCAGGAGTTCATGCGAGGCACGCTGGTGACTCGCTCGGCTGCAGAAGGTGTTCCCGTTCCCGCATTGCCGGTCATTCCTCATACCGACAAGGACTTGCGCATCGAGTCGTTGAGCCCTCATGTCTACAACAAGCTGATCCGCTTCTACCAAGCGCACTCGGTGCTCAACAGCCAGCTACGGCATTGGCCCGAAGCCGACCACGACGACGGGCCCGACGCGCTCGAAATGCTCTGGAAGCTCGCAGTGTCACGCGCGGGCGGTATCTCTATCCCTCGAATCGGAAAGCGCAAATGACCCCTCTACGCGGCCTCGTTCAGTCGGTGAAAGGTTGGCTCAACAAGCCGATTGCCACGCCCGATACTGACCCCTCACGCTTCTTCAACTCGCTTTTCGCGTTGCCCAATCCCGATCCGATCCTTCGGCAGATGGGCAAGGCCGAGCTGGTCTACAGCTCGATCTTGGCTGACCCCCATGTGATCGGCGAAGTGCGTTCAATCCGCGGTTCCTTTCGGTCACACGAATATCGCGTCGTCGCGGGGGATGAAGGCGACAGCAAGAGCACGGCAGCGCGAGACCTCTGCGTGCAATGGATGGAGAGTGGGCCGCCGAACGCCATCGCCGATTGGCTGGAGGTTATGTGGCAGATGACGGCCTGCGTGTTCACCGGCTACCGCGCGCACGAGGTCGTCTGGGGCATGGTCGACGGGAAATACCTCCCGGTCGAGGTCATCGACCGCCCCAACCGGCGCATCCTTTTCGACGCCAATTCCAATCCGCTCCTGGTCAGCCGCGAGCACATGTTGGGCGCGCCCATCGAGCCTTACCAGTTCGTGATCTCGCGGCACATGCCAACGAGCGACAACCCGTATGGTCTCGCGCTGCTCAGCTCGTGCTTCTGGCCGCACAGCTTCAAGACGGGCGGGTGGCGCTACTTCGTGAAGTTTTGCGAGCGCAACGGCATTCCGCTGCCCGTGGCTCGCTACCCTCAAGGCTCGACCGAAGCGGACATCGACAAGCTCGAGGCGGCTCTGCAGGAGATGATCGAATCGGCCTACCTGATTGCGCAGGAGGGCACGTCCTTGGAGCTGATCGAAAGCAAGGCGGGCGGCGGTAGCCTTCCGCAAGAGCGGCTCATCGTTCTTTGCAACCGCGAGATGAGCAAGGCGCTCACCAGCCAAGCCATGATCGGCGAGGCGCTGGAAGTGGGGTCGCGCGCGGCGGCCGAAACGGCCAAGGACCGGCAAGACCAGGTGCACGACTCCGACCGCGACAGTGGCGCGTCGAGCATGAGCCAGATTTTCAAATGGATCACCCTCTTCAACTTTGGAGAGGGCGTGTCGCCGCCAAAGCTGGAGTTCTACAAGCACCAGATTGCCGGCAAGGACCGTGCGGAGACCTACCAGATCGCCGCGCGGATGGGGGCCAAGCCGAGCCGCAAGGCGATGCTCGAAGAGCTGCAGATTCCGGGCGCTGAAGACGATGAAGATGCGCTGCTGCCCATGAGTGGCAAGGCCCTGGCCGCGCCGGCCGCGCCGGCCGATCCTGCCAACGTCGATTTCTCCGCGCTGGTCGGCTTTGAGTTCGCCAAGGCAGCAGGGATGACCGAGGACGAAGCCATCCAGCTTGCCACCGAAGCGGCTGATCAGGCCATCGAAGACAAGATGATCGCGCCGGTCTACCGGATGCTGGTCGAGTTCGAGAAGACCGGCAAAACCCTGGCCGAGTTCAAGGATGCGCTGGCCGACCTGGTCGGAGAAATGGACGACGAGGGTCTGCGCGAGGTGCTGGAGCGGGCGCTGATGTACTCGATGCTTACAGGCGCCGCGACCAAGGTGGGGTGAAGCGTTTCACCCTGACCTAAGCGAGGCCACCGCAGACCATTGAAGCCTTCCCTTCATTCGATCTGCAAAGGCCCGTTCATGAATCATCCTTCCGCGCGAGACGCTTCCGACGAAGCGCTCATTCAATCCAAAGGCAAGACCGCGCCGCGTGTCACTCCAACCGATATCGCCGCCAACATCATCAGCGAGCACTTCTTCACGGCTGCAGAAGGCGTAACCGGCGCTGCGTGGGTCCGAGTGATCGACGAGCAGGCCGGCAGCATCAATGCCTTCGACGCCGCTCCTCCGCCTGTGTCCCTGGGCCTTCTGACCTTCTGCGTGCTGGTGCTCCGCAACGGCTTCACCGTCACGGGCGAAAGCGCCTGTGCCAGCCCGGAGAACTTCGATGTCGAGATCGGCCGCAAGATCGCCCGCGATAACGCTGTGCAGAAGGTCTGGCCGCTGATGGGCTACGAGCTCAAGCAACGGCTTTCTGAACGCGCGTAGCTCGGGGCACCGCCTGTGCGTGTCTATATCGCCGGCCCAATGACGGGCTTTGCCGAGTCGAACTACCCGGCGTTCCACGCTGCTGCGGCAAGACTGCGGGCGCTGGGCTACCACGTCGAGAATCCAGCGGAGAACCCGGCGCCAGCTTGCGGGTCGTGGCTCGGCTACATGCGGCTAGCGCTTGCGCAGCTCGTAACGTGCGATCACATCGCGCTGCTGCAAGGTTGGGAGAGGTCCAAGGGGGCAGGCGTCGAGTGGCGATTGGCTTGCGACCTAGGGTTGCCGGTTTCGATCATTGAGGAACTCTTGCATGGCGGCTGATCTTCAGCCCCAACCCTTCGGCGTCAAGTTTTCCGAGGCCATCGACAACCTCAAGGGCAAGCTGCCCGAGACGACCGTGGCGCACGACGACCTCGCTGGGCCAGTGCACGGGAAGGTCTTCACGGTGGCCGGTGCGACCAAGGCCGACCTGGTGCGCGATCTGCAGCGCTCTCTTGTGGGGGCACTGGAGAACGGCACGACCATCACCCAGTTCCGCAAAGACTTCGACCAAGCTGTGCAGGAGCATGGCTGGACGTACAAGGGCAAACGCGGTTGGCGCACCAGCGTGATCTTCGACACGAACATGCGCTCGTCTCACATGGCGGGCCGCTGGGCGCAGATTCAGGCCGGCAAAGCACGCCGGCCATACCTCCAGTACCGCACGGCGGGTGATGCCCGTGTCCGCCCGCAGCATCGGGCATGGAACGGAATGATCTACCCCGTGGACGACGCCTTTTGGCAGACACACTATCCGCCCAACGGCTGGGGCTGCCGGTGCACGGTGCGCGCCTACAGCCAGGCGGACCTTGACGACAAGGGGCTGGCCGTCGCACCGCCCTTCGAGGGCAAGACGCGCGAGGTGATCACGCGCGACGGGGAAATCAAGGACCGGGTGCCCGTGGGCATT
The DNA here is from genome assembly GCF_016082275.1 of Variovorax sp. E3. Lineage (GTDB taxonomy): Bacteria > Pseudomonadota > Gammaproteobacteria > Burkholderiales > Burkholderiaceae_C > Variovorax. The sequence continues at coordinate 12,019 of NZ_MOWM01000077.1, read as the reverse complement.
GATCCTGGCTGGGACCACAACGTAGGGCAGAGCTGGATGTCACCCGAACTGGCCCTTGGTCAGAAGCTGGCCCGCCTGCCGCGCGAGCTGCAGGGCATCGTCGTAGACAAGACCATCACGCCGGCCTTTCAAACGGTGCTTTCCGACAATTTCAAGGCGTTTCGAGCGGGCGTTAAAGCCGCTTCAAAGCCGCAGGGCGCCAGCCAGATCGTGGGCTTTCTCGACAGTGCGATGCTCGACGGCCTGCGTACCGCCGCGCCAACGCTGAAGCTCGAATCCAGCGCCGTCGCGGTGTTGGACAACAAGACGCTTCACCTCGAAGGCACTCACAAGGCTGCGGCCAAGCCGTGGCAGCTCTGGCCCGAGGACTGGATCGACACGATGCCAGAAGCATTGCGCAACTATCGCGCGGTGCTTTGGGACTCGAAGAACAGCACGCTGGTGGTGATTCCGCAGGGCTCACTCGATCCGCGCGGCGCCGGGCTGGTGCCAAAGATGGTGCTGCGTCCGAACGTGCGCTCGAAGCAAGGCACTGCGCTGTCGGTCGTGAGCTTGGGGTCTTCGCCGGCCGCCGACTTGAAGAAGTCGGCGCAATACACGCTGCTGGTCGGGAAGCTCTAGAAGTGGGGGCCGGGAAGAGCGCTACATCTTCATAATCACGCTTGCTGCGTGGGGCGTGGAGCATTTCCAGTCCACCGGCTTGCGCGAAGTGTAGGTCGGGGCCGGCCTACTGGCAATTTTTGAGCACATGGCGGTCTGCATCTTGGGCAGTTCCCGGGCATTTTTCGGGCAAACCGGCCCCGCTTTTGGTCTGCTACTGGATCAAATCAAACGTTCGGCACTTGTGGCCGCCAAACTGGCCTAACTCATTGATCTATCGGCGTTTTTCGCCTTTTTCCGACCTGTTTTTGTCTGGATCAGATCAAACATCCCCCCCCTGATGCCTTGCAGCACGATCCGCTGCACGTTCTCCACCGTCTGCTCGAAGAACGCCGCATCGTCCAGCGTGTGCCCTGTCAGCGCCTGCACCTGCACCCCGAAATCCGCGTAGTGCTGCGTGACCGCCCACAGCGCGAAGATCAGGTGGTGCGGATCGACCGGCGCCAGCTTGCCGGCCTCGACCCACGCGCGAATCACTTCCGACTTCTTCTCCACCAGCGAGCGCAACTCGCGGTCGAGCTCATCGCGCAACAGCGGCGCGCCCTGGATCATTTCCAGGCAGAACAGCCGCGACGCATCGGGCCGGTCGCGCGACACCAGCAGCTTGCGCCGGATGTACCCACCGATGGCCTCGGCCGGGTCCTGTTCCGCGCTGAAGCCGCGCAGCGGTTCGAGCCACAGCGCCAGCAGGTCGCGCAGCACGTTGACGTACAGCTCTTCCTTGTTCGCGAAGTAGTAGAGCAGGTTGCTCTTCGACACATCGGCACGCGCCGCCACTTGGTCGATCGACGTGCCGTGCAGCCCGAAGCGCGAGAACAGCCCCAGCGCCGCGCCGAGGATCGCGCTGCGCTTGTCCTCGATCTGGCGCAAACGCCGGTTCACGGCCGACGCGCTGCGCACCGCCGGCTTGGCGCGCTTGCGCGGCACGGGTTTTTCAGTGTTGCTGCTGGCTGCGGCCAGCGCCTTGGTCTTCGGCATCTTCCCTCTCTCTGTTCCCTTGTCTTCGTCGTCATCGATCGATCGATCGATCGACCCATGGGCCTGCGGCGCACCACTGTAAGGCCACGGTGCATCGCCTTGCGTCGCAACCCCTGCAGCAAGCGCTCGTCGCGCACCATGCTGACGCGGCAAAAGCGATTTGTCCATTTGGTCCAACTGGCACAGACGTTGCATGGCGAAAGGCATGCCAACGCATGCATGAATGAAGACTGGTTGACCGAGGAATTCGCCATGACCCTGCTGTCCGTTCCCATCATCGATCTCGCGCCCTACTTCGACGGCACCGCCGAAGGCAAGTCGGCGGTCGCGAGACAGGTCGACGAGGCTTGCCGAAGCATCGGCTTCCTCGTCATCACCAACCACGGCATTGCGCCCGAGCTCATCGGCCGCGTGTCGTCGCTCTCGCGCAAGTTCTTCGACATGCCGCTGGCCGAGAAGCGCAAGGTCGACCGCCCGCGCGAAGACGCGGTGCGCGGCTACAGCGCGGTCGGCGAAGAGGGCCTGTCGTACAGCCTCGAAGAGGTGGCCCCCGGCGACCTGAAGGAATCGTTCTCCGTCGGCCCGTCGAACGTGCCCGACGACGACTACCACCGAGGCCCCGCCGCCGGCCCGCACTTCGAGCCCAACAGCTGGCCGCCCATCGACGGTTTCCGCGAAGCCTACGAGGGCTACTTCGAGGCCATGAGCGATCTTTCGCGCTCGCTGATGCGCATCTTCGCGCTCGGCCTCTCTTTGCCCGAGAGGTTCTTCGACGACAAGATCGACGAGCACATCAGCATGTTCCGCGTGCTGAGCTATCCGCCGCAGCGCGAGCAGCCGCTGCCGGGCCAGCTGCGTGCGGGCGCGCACAGCGACTACGGCAGCCTGACGATCGTGCTGCCCGACGACAAGGGCCTGCAGGTGTTCAACAAGGCCGGCCAGTGGGTCGACGTGCCGCAGGTCGAGGGCGGCCTGGTGGTCAACATCGCCGACCTGATGATGCAGTGGACCAACGACCAGTGGGTGTCGACGCTGCACCGCGTGATCAACCCGCCATTCGAGGTGGCGAGCACCAACCGCCGGCAGTCGCTGGTGTTTTTCCACCAGCCGAACTACGACGCGATGGTCGAGTGCCTGCCCAGTTGTCTTGCCCCTGGTGAGCAGGCCAAGTACGCGCCGATTTCTTCGGGCGATCACCTGACCTCCAAGTTCGTCAAGCAAACGACCTTCGGTGGCACCAAGGTCACGGCCTGATGAAGTCCCGCTTTTCGATTCGCCGCTGTCGGGAGCATTCAGGGCGCGACCACGCCGACGGGGTGCCTTGCTCCGCGAATGTCCTCCGGCCTGCGGCCTCCCCCTTTATTTCGCTGCGCAAGGCACCCCGCCAGCGTGATCGTCATTCAGAGCTGTCGTTGATCGAGCGGAACAAGCGCTGCGCCTGGCGTGCGGTGGGCATCGGGTGTCCCCCGCAGCGAAATAAAGGAGGAGGGCGAAGCCCGGGGGACATTCGCGGAGGGGGACACCCGGTGTCCGCCGCACGCGCCCTGAACACCGACAACTCGAAACGCACAGCAAGCACCTGATATGGCCCACCTCTCCTACGTCAACGTCTTCGCCAAAGACGTGGTCGCCCTCAGCGGCTTCTACCAGCGCGTGTTCGGTTTCCCGGAAATAGAAGCGATCCGCTCCCCGATCTTTCGCGGCCTGGACACCGGCAAGTCGAGCCTCGGCTTCAACGCGCTCGATGCCTACGAGCTGCTGCACCTGAGCGAGTTCTCCGACACGCGCGGCGTCAAGTTCCTGCTGAACATCGACGTCGACAGCCGGGCCGACGTCGAGCGCATGGTGCCCGTTGCGCTCGAGGCCGGCGCCACGCTCGTCAAGGCGCCGTACGTCACCTACTACAACTGGTACCAGTCGGTGCTGCTCGACCCCGAGGGCAACGTGTTCCGCATCAACTTCATGATGTGACGCGCGCTGCCGCCGCCCTTCTTCCCGTTCTCCCCATTCCCTTCTCCAAGCCTCTCCACAAAGGTAGTTCCATGCAGCAGCTGCGCACCCTCACTCCCGGCCTCGGCCTTGCGATGACCCTCGTGGCCGGCGGCGCGACCTTCACCGCGCTGCCCGCCGCGGCCGCCGACGGCTTCACGCTCAAGGACAAGCCGAAGATCGCGATGCTCTACTTCGGCCCGAAGAACGACGGCGGCTGGACCCAGGCCTTCGACGAAGCGCGCGTGAAGATCGAGAAGGAGATCGGCCAGAAGATCCAGTTCGTCGAGAACGTGCCCGAGGACGCGTCGGCCATCAAGCCCGCGGCGGAGAAGTTCATCCAGCGCGGCGCCAACATCGTCATCGGCACCGCCTTCGGCTACTCCGACAGCTTCAAGGACCTGGCCGCCAAGTACCCCAACGTCGCCTTCCTCAACGGCTCGGGCACCACCAACGGCAGCAACCTCGAATCGTTCTACGGCCGCACCTACGAAAGCCAGTACCTCTGCGGCATGGCGGCGGGGGCGGCGTCCAAGACCGGCAAGCTCGGCTTCGTGGCCGCCAACCCCTTCGGCGTGGTGAACTGGACCGTCAACGCCTTCGCGCTCGGCGCGCAGAAGATGAACCCCAACGCCACCGTCAACGTGATCTACACGGGCGCGTGGAACGACCCCGTCAAGGAGCGCGCGGCCGCCGCCGCGCTGATCGACCAGGGCGCCGACGTGATCGGCCAGCACGTCGACAGCCCCACGCCGCAGATCGTCGCGCAGGAGCGCGGCGTGTACGGCACCGGCCACCACCGCGACCTGCGCCAGTTCGCGCCCAAGGCCACGCTGTGCTCGTCGGTGTGGGTGTGGGACCGCTTCCTCGCGCCCGAGCTCAAGAAGATCATGGCCGGCAACTGGACGCCCTCGCCCTATGGCGCCTTCATCGAGATGAAGGACGGCGGCACCGACATCGCGGGCTTCGGCCCCGCCGTGCCCAAGGACAAGGCCGCGCTCATCACCGCCGAGCGCGACGCGATCATGAAGGGCAAGCAGGTCTACGCCGGCCCGCTGGCCGACCGCGACGGCAAGGAGCGCGTGGCCAAGGGCGCCGTGCTGTCCGACGCCGACCTGTGGAAGATGGACTGGTTCGTCAAGGGCGTGGTCACGCAGAAGTAAAGCGCAAGGACAGCAGGACCCCATGCCCAACGCGCTCGAACTCACCGGCATCCGCAAGTCCTTCGACGGCTTCGCGGCACTGACCGACGCCCACTTTGCCGCGCGCTGGGGCGAGGTGCACGCACTGCTGGGCGAGAACGGCGCGGGCAAGTCCTCGCTGATGAACATCGCGGCCGGGCTCTATGCGCCGGAAGCGGGGCAGCTGCTGGTGGACGACAACGCGGTGCGCTTCAGCGGGCCGCGCGATGCGGCCAGGCACCGCATCGGCATGGTCCACCAGCACTTCAAGCTGGTGCGGCCTTTCACGGTGGCGCAGAACATTTTGCTCACCGCGCCCGCGCCGGCCGAGTTCCAGAGCCATGGCGAGCGGCTGCGAGAAATCGAGCGCGACATCCGCAACAAGGCGTCGGAGCTGGGCTTCGACATCGATCCGTCGAAGCGCGTCGATGCGCTGTCGATTGCGGAGCAGCAGCGCGTCGAGATCCTCAAGGTGCTGCTCGCGGGTGCGCGCATCCTGATCCTGGACGAGCCCACGGCAGTGCTGACCGACCAGGAGGCCGCGCGCCTGCTGCAGACCGTGCAGGGGCTGGCGCGCAAGGGCGCGGCCGTGGTGCTGGTCACGCACAAGATGGCCGATGTGAAAACGTATGCAGACCGCGTGACGGTGATGCGCGGCGGGCGCACGGTGGCAACGCTGCAACCCGGCGAGGCGTCGGTCGCGCAGCTGGTGAAGCTCACGGTGGGCGAGTCGATCGCGGCCTCGGGCTTCCAGCCCGCGAAGACACGGCGCGGTGCCGTGCGCCTGACGGTGCGCGGGCTGCGCACGCCCGCGTCGCCCGAAGGCCGGCGCGTGCTCGACGGTGTCGACCTCGAACTGCATGCGGGTGAAATCTACGGCCTGGCCGGTGTCGGCGGCAACGGGCAGGGCGAGCTCGCGGGCGCGATCATGGGCCTGCCGGGCGAAACCACCGAAGGCGAGATCCGGCTCGAAGGCCACGGCGACCTGAAGACCATGGCCGCGTCCGCGCGGCGCGGCATCGGCATTGCCGCGATCCCGGCCGACCGCTACGGGCTCGCGCTCGCGGGTGGCTTGTCGGTTGCCGAGAACTACGCCATCGGCCGCGTCCACACCGGCCGCTACGGCCCCGTGTGGCGCCTGCGCCGTGGCCGCATCCAGGGCGACACGCAAGAGGCCGTGCGCGCCTTCGACGTGCAGGGCGTGCGCTCGGTCTCGCAGAAGGCCGCGCTGCTGTCGGGCGGCAACGCGCAGAAGCTGGTGCTGGCACGCGAGTTCGGCAAGTCGCCCACGCTGGTGCTCGCGCACAGCCCGAGCCGCGGCCTCGATGTGCGCGCCAGTGCCGAGGTGCATGCGCGGCTGCGCGCGGCACGCGACAGCGGCGCCGCCGTGCTGCTGATCAGCGAAGACCTGGACGAAGTCCTGCAACTCGCGGACCGCGTGGGCGTGATGACGCGCGGGCGCATCGCCGGCGAGTTCGCACAACCCGCCGACCGCCAGGCGATCGGGCAAGCGATGGTGGACCATGGTTGAAGCATCTCTCTCCGCAGACATGGCGCACGCACCAAAGACCGTCGCGGTAAAAACGCAGCCCCAGCAGCCGCTCGCGCGCCGCCGCTACGCGCTCGAGATCCGCCAGCACATGGCGTGGCGCTGGCAGGCGCTGATCCTCGCAGTCGCGATGCTGGTCGGCTTTGCCATCTCGGCCGCGATCCTCGTCGCGGCGGCGTGCCCGCCGACGAACTGGCCAACGAGTTCGTCACGCAGACCTTCTTCGACGGCCAGAACTTTCGCGCCGTGCTCTTCCAGGCCGCGCCGATGATCCTCGTCGGGCTGGCCGGCGCCATCGCGTTCCGCGCGCGCTTCTGGAACCTCGGGCTCGAAGGCCAGATGGTGTGGGGCGCCATCGGCGCGACCGCCGTCTCGATGTGGCAGGTCGGCCCCGAGAACCTGCGCCTGCCGCTGATGTTCATCGCCGCCGTCGGCTGCGGCCTGCTGTGGGTGCTGGGCCCCGCGTGGCTCAAGCTGAAGCTGGGCGTGAACGAGATCATCTCGACGCTGATGCTCAACTACATGGCGGCCAACTTCCTGCTGCACCTGGTGTACGGCAGCTGGAAGGACCCGAAGGACAACTTCCCCTACTCGCCGCAGTTCCGCGTGTTCGAACGGCTGCCCGAGCTGGGCGGCGGCGTGGGCAGCTCGATCCTGCTGGCGGGCGTGGTCGCGCTGCTGGCGTGGTGGCTGGTGAGCGTGAGCCGCGCGGGCCTGTACCTGCGTTTTGTCGACGCGAACCCGCGCGTGGCGCATGCCAATGGCGTGCCGGTGCGGCGCACCATCTACGGCGCGGTGCTGCTGTCGGGCGCGATGGCCGGGCTCGCGGGCTTCGCGGTGGTGGCGGGGCAGGAGGGGCGGCTCACGCAGGCCTTCTACCAGGGCTACGGCTTCTCGGGCATCCTCATTGCGTTTCTCGCGCGCAACAACCCGCTGGCGGCCACGGTGGTGGCGCTGCTGGTGGCGGCGCTGTTCGTCACCGGGCGCAGCCTGCAGGTGTTCTACCAGGTGCCGTTCTCGATGGTGCAGCTCATCCAGGCGGTGATCGTGGTGTGCGTGGCGTCGAGCGACTTCTTCATTCGCCACCGGCTGCGGCGCGTGGGCGGGGAGGCGGCGCGGTGAGCGGCAGTATTGTTTTGAACTGGCTTGCGAGCACACCGGACTTCGCGGTGCCCTACGCGCTGGCGGCGCTCGGCCTCATCATCTGCGAGCGCGCGGGCGTGCTCGCGCTCGGCGCCGAGGGGCTGATGCTGGTCGGCGCGCTCGCGGGCATCGGCGCGCAAATCGCCATCGGGCAGCCGGCGGTGTCGCTGGTGCTGGCCATGCTCGCGGCCAGCGTGGTGTCGATGCTGTTCGCGGTGATGGTGATCTGGCTGCGCGTGAACCAGGTGATCGCCGGGCTCGCGCTGGTGTTCTTCTGCCAGGGGCTCACGGCGCTGGTCGGCTCCATGGCCGACTGGACCAACCACGCGACCGAGGGCATCGGCGCGATGGGCCTGTGGCCGCTGTCGATGCTGCCGGGCGTGGGCAAGCTCTTCGCGCAGAACGCGATGGTGTGGCTCACGCTGCCGATCTTCGGCGCGGTGGCGTGGTTCTTCGCGCGCACGTCCACCGGCCTGCGGCTGCGTGCCGTGGGCGAGAACCCGCAGGCGGCCGATGCGGCCGGCATCCGCGTGACGGCATGGCGCTTCGCGGCGGTGCTCGCGGGCTCGGCGCTGGTGGGACTGGCGGGCGCGTACATCTCGGTGGTCAGCACCAAATTGTGGATCGCGGGCATGACCGGCGGCCGCGGCTGGATCGCGGTGGGCCTGGTGATCTTCGCGCGCTGGTCGCCGTGGAAGGCGCTGGTGGGCGCGCTGCTGTTCGGCTGCATCGAGGCGCTGATTCCCCAACTGGCCGCGGCCGGCGTGCAGCTGCCGCAGTACTTCGTGATGATGACGCCCTACGCGGTGACGCTCGGCGTGATGGTGTGGGTCGCGCTCTCGCGGCGCGGCGCCGACGAAGAGCCCGGCGCGCTGGGCCAACCCTATGTGCGGGAAGAACGGCGATGAAAGCCTGGGTCTACGACGAAGCGCGCGAACTCGACGCCGCGCAGTTCACCGACTACCTGAACCCGGCCACGACGGCGATGGTTTCCATCGACATGCATCGGGGCCACCTCGACGACGACCCCGACTGCCCCTGCCCCGCCCCGCGCGCCCGCGACGTGGTCGCGCCCATCGACGGCTTTCATGACGAGGCGCGCGCGCTGGGCGTGCGCATCGTACACATCAGGTCGGTGCTGCGGCCCGGCGGCGAGGACGACGTCAACGGCATTCCGGCCGCGTGGCGCCGCACCTTCCCGCTGCACGTGGGGCCGATTTCGAATGCCGGCGCGCATGCGATCGAAGGCTCGAAGTGGACCGAGTGGGTCACGCGCGTCGAGCCCGGCGACATGCGCGTGGACAGCAAGCGCCGGCTGTCGGCGTTCTACCCGACCGACCTCGATTTTCTGCTGCGCAACCAGCGCATCGAAACCGTGGTGCTCAACGGCGGCTTCACCGACTGCTGCGTGCTGAACACCGCCTTCGACGCCAACAACCACAACTACCGCGTGATCGTGCTGCGCGACCTGGTGCGCGGCACCGACCCGCACCTGGAAGGCGCGGCGCTCGCGATGGTATCGCTGCACCTCGGGCTGGTGATGGATTCGGCGGAGCTGCTGCGCCAGTGGCGCGGATAGGGCTGTTCTAGCCCGGCAGGCCGAGCCAGCGCCGCGCCACGGCCTCCATGTCGCCCTGCGCGGATTCCCACACCAGCTCGGGCGCGGCCACATGCACGCCCGGCGGCGCGATGCGCAGGGCAATGTCGACCAGTTCCGCCACCTTCGACGCGCGCACCGGCTGCTCGCTGCTGGGCACCATGAAGCGCACCACCGACAGCATCCACGCGGCCAGCCGCTCGGCCGGGTTCGCGAACTTCGCGTTGGCGGGCTTGCGCGCCGAGCGCACGAGGATCACGCGCTCGAAGCCGTTGGCCACCACCGCCTGCTCGTCGAGGCTGGCCAGCCCGCGCTTCAAGGCCTCTGGCAGCTTGCCCTGGTCGTGCGGCTGCACGATGGCCAGCGTCTGCACGCCGCAGGCACGCAGCCAGCGCGCGAGCGCGGGCAGGTCGGCCGGCTCGGGTGCCCACAGCGCGCGCTCGCGGTCGTGGTACATGCGCGGCGGGTCGAAGGCGATGATGGCCGTGTGGGCCGACGTGACCGGCCACTGCGCGAGCGGCTGGGTCGGGCTCAGGTAGGCCTCCACCCCGCGCAGCCCGTCGCGGATCGGCTCGCGCGCCAGCACGCGGGTGTGGGCATGGCGGTGGCTGCCCGCCAGCCGCCGCAGCAGCTCGGCCCCCAGCGCACCGGTCGCCCCCGCGATCAGCAGCGTGCCGAAGGCGGCGGAAGCAACGGGCAGTGCCGCGCGGTTCGCGGCCTGCAGGGCGTGGAGGGGGTCGAGGGCCATGGGGCATCTATGCTACCTTCCGCTCATTCTGCGGAGGTAATGCAAATGATGATGAAGCGCTGGTTCCTGATCCTTGCGGCGGTCGTGTCCCTGAGCGGGTGCGGCTACAACCAGTTCCAGTCCCTCGACGAGGCCAGCAAGTCGGCCTGGAGCGAGGTGCTCAACCAGTACCAGCGCCGTGCCGACCTGGTGCCCAACATCGTGGCCACCGTGAAGGGCGAGGCCTCCTTCGAGCAGGACACGCTCACCAAGGTGGTCGAGGCGCGCGCCAAGGCCACCTCGATCCAGGTCACGCCCGAGACGCTGAACAACCCCGAGGCCTTCGCCAAGTTCCAGCAGGCACAAGGCGAGCTGTCGTCGGCGCTGTCGCGGCTGATGGCGGTGTCGGAGCGCTACCCCGACCTCAAGGCCAACCAGGCCTTCCGCGACCTGCGCGTGACCCTGGAGGGCACCGAGAACCGCATCACCGTGGCGCGCAACCGCTACATCGAGACCGTGCAGGAGTACAACGTGCTCGCGCGCAGCTTCCCGACCAACATCACGGCCAAGATCTTCAGCTACGCGCCGAAGCCGACCTTCACAGTGCAGAACGAGGCGCAGATTTCGGTGCCGCCCACGGTCGATTTCAGCGCCCCGAAGAAGCAATAAGAAGGCGCGCCCGATGGCTGCCGCCGCACTGATGCTGCTCCGCCGCGCCCTGGCGGCCATCGTTCTCACGGCGTTGGCCCTGGCCGGACTGCCCGCGCTGGCGCAGCAGGGCCTGCTGCCGGTGCCCGCGCTCACCGCGCGCGTGATCGACCAGACCGGCACGCTCGACGGCGCGCAGCGCAGCGGCCTGGAAACCAGACTGGCCGCGTTCGAGCAGCGCAAGGGCTCGCAGATCGTGGTGCTGATGGTGCCGACCACCGCGCCCGAAGACATCGAGAGCTACACCCAGCGCGTGGGCGACACCTGGAAGATCGGGCGCAAGGGCGTGGGCGACGGCCTGCTGGTGGTCGTGGCCAAGGACGACCGGCGCATGCGCATCGCGCCCGCCAAGACGCTCGAGGGCGTGGTGCCCGACCTCGCGGCCAGCCGCATCATCGACGAGGAAATGAAGCCGCGCTTTCGCAACAACGACTTCGCGGGCGGGCTGAACGCGGCGGTCGACCGGATCATCGGGCTGGTCGACGGCGAGCCGCTGCCGGCGCCGGCGCGCGACACGGGCGGTGCTGGCCGCGGCGGCGGCGGTTTCGACTGGGAAAACCTCGCGATCTTCCTGTTCGTGGGCGTTTTCATCGGCGCGCCGGTCGCGCGCGCCGTGCTCGGCAAGAAGCTGGGCACGATGGCCGTCGGCGGCGGGGTGGGCGTGGTCGTGTTCTTCATCACCGCCAGCATCGCCATCGCGGTGATCGCCGGGCTGGTCGCGCTCGTGTTCTCGCTGGTCGCGGGCGCCGGTCGATCGGGTGGCGGTGGTGGTGGTTTCGGCGGCGGTGGTTTCGGCGGTGGCGGCGGCGGTGGTGGGGGCGGCTTCAGCTCCGGCGGTGGCGGCAACTTCGGCGGCGGCGGCGCCTCGGGCAACTGGTGAACACGATGACGACGACCGACGCAACCCTGTTCACCAAGCTCGGCCGCATCTGGCGCCATCGCTGGATCGACGAGTCCGAAGTGCGCCGCGCGCTGCCCGATGCGGTGATGGAACGACTCACGCGCCGCGTGGCCGCGAGCGAGCGCCGCCACAGCGGCGAGATCCGCATCTGCGTCGAGGCCGGCCTGCCGATGTCGTACCTGTGGCGCCACGCCTCGGTGCGCGAGCGCGCCGTGATGCTGTTCGGCAAGCTGCGCGTGTGGGACACCGCGCACAACAACGGCGTGCTGATCTACCTGCTGCTGGCCGAGCACGCGATCGAGATCGTGGCCGACCGGGGCATTCACGCGCACGTCGACGACGCGGCGTGGGCCGCGATGACGCAGCGCATGAGCGCGGCGTTTCGCGAAGGGCGCTTCGAGGACGGGCTCACGCAGGCGCTGGAAGAGATATCGGCGCTGCTGGTCGCGCACTTTCCGCTGGGTGAAGGCGAGGTCGACGTGAATGAATTGCCGGACGAGCCGGTCGTGCTCTGAGGTTTTGAATTTCTCCCTCCCTTCCGGGGGAGGGCAGGGGTGGGGGCCAGCGGCGCTCAGCGCTCACATTT
>NZ_MOWM01000076.1 GCF_016082275.1 Variovorax sp. E3 | reverse complement strand
TCCGAAGTTCGTCGAGACCTTCCTGGCCAAGCTGGCCAACTGGGACTTCGCCGCCAAGAACTTCGGCTGAGCCCGGGGTTTCCCCCAATGAAAAAGCCGACCCCCGGGTCGGCTTTTTTGCGGGCTTCAGGCAGCAGGCGATCAGCGTTTGGTGGCTGCGAACAACTCGCCGCCGAGCTTGGCGCCCTTCTTGATGTTCTTCTTGGCGAACCAGCCCTGGTTCATTTCGAGCACGTAGCGCACCGGCTCCAGCGAACAGTGCGAGTTCTCGGTCATGGGCTGCATGTCGACCAGGTTGACGATGCGGCCGTCGTCGGCCACGAACGCCGCGGTCAGCGGCAGGATCGTATTGCGCATCCAGAAGCACTGCGTAGCGGGCTGCTCGAACACGAAGATCATGCCTTCGGCCTGCGGCATTTCCTTGCGGAACATCAGGCCGATTTCGCGCTGCTGGGGCGTTTGCGCGATCTGCGTGTCGATCTTGTAGAGGCCGACCGACAGCTGCGTGCGGGGCAGGTCGGTCTGGGGTTGCTGCTGGGCATGCGCCGTCATCATGAAGGACGCGGATGCGAGGAGCAGGGCGGCTAGACGCTGAAACATCGGACAACTCTTTCAGGCGGGATCAGGGCCCGGCCTTAACCAAATATGCCAATAAAAATGCCCGCTGATGCGGGCATTGCCGGTGAGCGTGAAAGCTTACACCTTCTTGGCGGCGGCCGTGTGGGCCTTGGCCACGTGGCGAACCTTGTGCTTCTTGGCAGCAACGTGCTTCTTGGCGGACGCGTGCTTGGCAACCTTGGGGGCAGCAGGAGCGGCTGCGGTGGGTTCGGCTTGTTGAGCGAAGGCACCGGCAGCGAAGAGACCGGCGATCAGGGCTGCGAGCAGCTTGTTCATGAGAAATCCTTTGAAATTCGTTGATTTGGACAGCCCTCCCTGCGGAGGTAGTCATTCAACGGAGGCCGCTTCCGGCGGTTGACAGCTGCGCATACCCTGCGGACGAAAAAAAAGAGCGCTCCGAAGAGCGCTCTTTTTTTGAGGGGCTGGGCCGAATTACTTGGCGCCTGCCATGTCAGGCGTGCCGCCTTGGGTCGACTTGCGCTTGACGCTGCCGTCCTTGTTGCGACGACGTTGGTCGCGGGTGCTGGCGCGCTTTTCGCCAGAAGCAGCGGCCTTGTCGGCACCGATGGCGCCGCCTTCGGGCGTCTTGACTTCGTCGCTGGCGCCAGCCTTGACTTGACCAGCGGGCTTGGCAGCCTTCTTGGTTTCAGCGCGTTGCTGCGACTTGCTGTTGGTGGCGTTGCCTTGTTCGGGGGTCGCGCCAGCCGGGTTTTGGGCGTAAGCGCCGGCGGCGAACAGGCCAGCGATCATGACTGCGAGAATTTTGCTCATTGAGATTCCTCTATTCGAGAATTGGTTGGAAACGCCTCCCGGCGAGCAGAAGGTCTGCCACTAACGAGGCCATAGGCCTGCCGGTTGACAAACCCTCGCTGATGGGTTGCGTCTAAAATGTACAGCGATTTGTTCGCGTCCTGTACAGCGATTCCTCGTGGCTGTCTGAATTCGCTGACACTCGTCAAAATTACGCCACTCCGGAGCCAAACCCCCTCATGTCCAGCTACCAGCACATCAAAGTTCCGACCGAAGGCCAGAAGATCACGGTCAACGCGGACAACTCGCTCAATGTGCCTGACCAACCGATCATCCCCTTCATCGAAGGCGACGGGACCGGACTGGACATCACCCCGGTGATGCTGAAGGTGGTGGACGCCGCCGTGGCCAAGGCCTACGGCGGCAAGAAGAAGATCCACTGGATGGAGGTCTATGCCGGCGAGAAGTCGACCAAGGTCTACGGCCCCGACGTCTGGCTGCCCGAGGAAACGCTCCAGGCCGTTCGCGACTACGTGATCTCCATCAAGGGCCCGCTCACCACGCCCGTGGGCGGCGGCATCCGTTCGCTGAACGTCGCGCTGCGCCAGGAACTCGATCTCTACGTCTGCCTGCGCCCCATCCAGTATTTCGACGGCGTGCCCAGCCCGGTGCGCGAGCCGCACAAGACCAACATGGTGATCTTCCGCGAGAACTCGGAAGACATCTACGCGGGCATCGAGTTCGAAGCGGAGAGCGACAAGGCCAGGAAGCTCATCAAGTTCCTGCAGGACGAAATGGGCGTCAAGAAGATCCGCTTCCCGAACACCTCGGGCATCGGCGTCAAGCCCGTGTCGATCGAAGGCACCGAGCGCCTCGTGCGCAAGGCGCTGCAGTACGCCATCGACAACGACAAGTCCAGCGTGACCATCGTCCACAAGGGCAACATCATGAAGTTCACCGAAGGTGGCTTCCGTGACTGGGCCTACAACCTGGCCGCCAAGGAGTTCGGTGCCGAGCTGATCGACGGCGGCCCGTGGATGAAGTTCAAGAACCCGAGGACGGGCAAGGACATCACCGTCAAGGACAGCATCGCCGACGCGTTCCTGCAGCAGATCCTGCTGCGCCCCGCGGAGTACAGCGTGATCGCCACGCTCAACCTCAACGGCGACTACGTCTCCGACGCACTGGCCGCGCAGGTCGGCGGCATCGGCATTGCCCCGGGCGCGAACCTGAGCGACACCGTCGCGATGTTCGAAGCCACCCACGGCACGGCGCCCAAGTACGCCGGCAAGGACTACGTGAACCCCGGCTCCGAAATCCTCTCGGCCGAAATGATGCTGCGCCACATGGGTTGGATCGAAGCCGCCGACCTGATCATCAGCTCGATGAAGAAGTCGATCGCCAGCAAGAAGGTCACCTACGACTTCGCACGCCTGATGGACGGCGCCACGCAAGTGAGCTGCTCGGGCTTCGGCCAGGTCATGATCGACCACATGTAATTGCGCAAAGCGCCATGCGATGCCTTGCGGCGTCGCGCATCGAGCCCTTGTTTTTCCGAAAGGAATCCAAGGGTTTTTTTCTTGCCCGGCGCGCTCGCACTTTCATCGGAATTACTTCTTAAGTAATAGGCAAAAAAGAGGCGATCGGGCAAACATCACGGATCAAACACCTGCTTTCTGCGTTTAACTATTGGTAGAAACTGTGCTTGTCGCGCAGTCGCTGAGCCGCTCCAGAATCGCGCCCATTCAACAGCACTCAGGGAGCGCGTCGTGGGCAAGAAGACAGCAGCAAAGGCCGGTTCGGCGGCATCGCCTGCGGGGCGATGGATCGCACGATGACGATTTCCCGGCGCGCGCTATTCGGCAAGCTCAACCTCACGCTGTTTCGCGGCATCGAATCGGCCACGGCCTTTGCCAGGCTCAGAGGCAATCCCTACGTCGAACTGACGCACTGGCTTCATCAGCTCTGGCAGCTCAACGACAGCGATCTGCATCGCATCTGCCGCCACTACCAGATCGATTCGCAAGTCCTTGAAAAAGACATGGCCGCGGCCCTGTCGAGCCTGCCTTCGGGTGCCACGTCGCTGAGCGATTTCTCGCAGCACATCGAGGCCGCCATCGAGCGTGCGTGGGTGCTGTCGAGCCTCGAGTACGGCGGGCGTTGCGTGCGCGGCGCCTGGCTTCTTGCCGCCCTCGTGCAGACGCCTGAGTTGCGCCGCGTGCTGCTTGGCATTTCAACTGCCTTCCAGCGAATTCCCGCGGACCCGATGGTGGACACTTTGGCCGCGATCATCTCCGGCTCTCCGGAGGATGCCGAGGGGCCGCACGACGGCTCGGGCCTGCCGTCCGCGCTGCCGGGAGAAGCCAGCGGGGCCATGGCAGAGCAGCCCGACGGCAAGTCCGCGCTCGCCAGGTACTGCACCGACCTGACCGAACGCGCGCGTGCTGGTCACATCGATCCGGTGATCGGCCGTGCGCACGAGATCCGCACGATGGTCGACATCCTGCTGCGCAGGCGCCAGAACAATCCCTTGCTGACCGGCGAGGCCGGCGTGGGCAAGACGGCGGTGGTCGAAGGGCTCGCCCTGGCCATCGCCGGCGGCCAGGTGCCTCCAGCCCTGCGCGATGCGCGTCTCCTGAGCCTCGATGTCGGTGCGCTCCTGGCGGGGGCCAGCATGCGAGGCGAATTCGAGTCCAGGCTGAAATCGCTGCTCGAAGAGGCGGGCAAGTCGATCCAGCCGGTCATTCTGTTCATCGACGAGGTCCACGCCTTGATCGGTGCGGGTGGTCAGGCCGGTACAGGCGATGCGGCGAATCTGCTGAAGCCGGCTCTGGCGCGCGGCACCTTGCGCACCCTCGGTGCCACCACGTGGAGCGAGTACAAGCGCCACATCGAGAAGGATCCCGCACTGACCCGGCGCTTCCAGACATTGCAGATCGCCGAACCCGAGGAGGCCTCGGCCATCGAGATGGTGCGAGGTCTCGCGGCCACCTTTGCCCGGCACCATGGCGTCACCGTCCTTGACGAGGCTGTGCGTGCCGCGGTGACGCTCTCGCATCGCTACATTCCCGCGCGCCAGTTGCCGGACAAGGCCATCAGCCTGCTCGACACCGCTTGCGCGCGCGTGGCCATGTCACTGCACTCGCCGCCACCGGTGGTCGATCGGTTGCGCCAACAGATCGCCGCCCTCGAGGTCGAGTTGGCACTGCTGGCGCAGGAGCGTGTCGTTGCACAAGGCAGCGACGCAAGAGCCTTGCGAGCCGAAGACGCGAATGGGCGGATCGACGCGGCCCGGCGTGAGCTGGCAACCCATGAAGCGAGGTGGCAGGACGAGCTCACGGCCGTCCAGCAGATCCACGCACTGAGAACCGTGGAGGGAGAGAGAGGAAGAGAGGCGAGCTGCGCCGGGGGCTCGGCGCCCTCGGCGCAGCTGACCGCCCTCGAGCACGACCTGTCGTCGCGCCAGCAGGAGGCACCTTTGATATTTCCGCAAGTCGACGAGGCTGTAGTGGCTGCCATCGTCGCGGACTGGACCGGCATTCCCGTCGGTCGCATGGTGAGAGACGAGGTCGACGCCGTGTTCGGCCTTCAGTCCAAGCTCGACGCGCGCGTCATCGGCCAAGACCGCGCGCTCGCCGCCATCGCCGAGCGAGTGCAGGTTGCGCGCGCCCGGCTGAGCGATCCGAACAAACCCGTGGGCGTGTTCCTGCTGGTCGGGCCTCGGGTGTCGGCAAGACCGAAACGGCTCTGGCGTTGGCGGAGGCGATGTACGGCGGTGAGCAGAACCTCATCACCATCAACATGAGCGAGTTCCAGGAGCCGCACACGGTCTCCACGTTGAAAGGCTCTCCGCCGGGTTATGTGGGGTATGGAGAGGGCGGGGTCCTGACCGAGGCCGTGCGCCGCAAGCCCTACAGCGTGATCCTGCTCGACGAAGTCGAAAAAGCCCACCCCGACGTGCACGAGCTTTTCTATCAGGTGTTCGACAAGGGGTCGATGGAAGACGGTGAAGGTCGCCATATCGACTTTCGCAACACCACCATCCTGCTGACCAGCAACACGGGGTCGGCGCTGATCGCGAGCCTTTGTGAAGACCCGGTGCTGCTTCCCTCGGTCGACGTGCTGCGCACGGAATTGCAGCCCCTGCTTCGCGAAGTTTTCCCCGCGGCCTTTCTCGGGCGCCTGTCGGTCGTTCCCTATCTGCCCCTGGCGGAGAGTGCGCTGGGGGACATCGTTGCACTGCACCTGGATCGCGTGGTCGACCGCATGAATGCCCAGCACGGCATCGCGCTTCGCTACTCGCCTGCGCTCGTCGCTGAAGTCATCGATCGATGCGGGACGCACGAAACCGGCGCGCGCCGCCTGATCGGCTTCATCGAGCAGCACCTGCTGCCCGTGCTTTCGCGGCAATGGCTCGGCGCCTTGCAGGAGCGGCGAACGGTCACCCGGATGTCCGTCGACGTAGAGGCCCGTGACACCGGAGATCAAGGGTTGCAGGGGGGAGGGGGCATCGTCTGCCATACCGAATACGCGTGATTTTTTCAAACCACTGAGCCGCCTTCAGTGCAGGCATCCGTCTCTTGTTCCGTCGTTTTTCAGCAGGGAGTTTTCATGGCAATCAACAACAGCAGTCAGAAGTTCATCGCCCGCAATCGGGCACCACGCGTGCAGATCGAGTACGACGTGGAAATCTATGGTTCGGAAAAAAAGATCGAGCTGCCCTTCGTCATGGGCGTGCTGGCCGACCTTTCCGGCAAGCCAACACAGGCATTGCCGCCGGTTGCCGATCGCAAGTTCCTCGAGATCGACATCGACAACTTCGACGAGCGCATGAAGGCCATCCAGCCGCGTGTGGCATTCGCCGTGCCCAACACCCTGACGGGGCAGGGGCAGCTCATGGTCGACATCACCTTCGAGAGCATCGAAGACTTTTCTCCCGCCGCCGTGGCCCGCAAGGTCGAGCCGCTCAGTCGCCTGCTCGAAGCACGCACGCAGCTCGCCAACCTCCAGACCTACATGGACGGCAAGGCCGGTGCCGAAGGCCTGGTCAACAAGCTCCTGCAGGACCCCGCCCTCATGAAGTCGCTGGCGCAGGCGCCCAAGCCGCGCGCCGACACCGTCAACGAAGCCCCCGCCACCGACGCGGCCGTGTGAAACCACAGCAAGGAACCTGCCCATGAACACACTCAGCGATCCAGTGCGCTACGCGCCCGAGACGGCGCTCTCGTCCAACCCTTCCGACTTCGCCTCGCTGCTCGACAAGGAGTTCAAGCCCAAGACGGACGAGGCGCGTGATGCCGTCGAGGCGGCCGTGCGCACGCTGGCCGAACAGGCGCTCGTCAACGCCGCGACCATGACCGACGATGCCTACAGCAGCATCGAAGCCATCATTGCCGAGATCGACCGCAAGCTGTCCGAGCAGATCAACCTCGTGCTGCACAAGGACGAGTTCCAGAAGGTCGAGTCGGCCTGGCGCGGCATGCACCACCTGGTCTACAACACCGAGACGGACGAGAAGCTCAAGATCCGCTTCATGGACGTGTCCAAGGACGAAGTGCGCCGCACGCTGCGTCGGCACAAGGGCATCGCCTGGGACCAGAGCCCCATCTTCAAGCGCATCTACGAAGAAGAATACGGCCAGCTCGGCGGCGAGCCGTACGGCTGCCTGGTGGCCGACTACTACTTCGACCACACGCCGCCCGACGTGGAGCTGCTGGGCGCCATCGCGAAGGTTTCCGCGGCGTCGCATGCACCGTTCATCGCAGGGTCGGCTCCCTCGCTGCTCGGCATGGAGTCCTGGCAAGAACTCGCGAATCCGCGTGACCTGGCCAAGATCACTTCGAACCTCGAGCACGCGCCCTGGAACTCGCTGCGCAACACCGAGGACTCGCGCTACGTGGGTCTCGCCATGCCGCGTTTCCTCTCGCGCCTGCCCTATGGCGCCAAGACGAATCCGGTCGACGAGTTCGATTTCGAAGAAGAAACCGAAGGTGCCGATCACCGCAACTACGTGTGGAGCAACGCGGCCTACGCCATGGCTGTGAACATCAACCGCAGCTTCAAGCTGTACGGCTGGTGCACCATGATCCGCGGCGTGGAGTCGGGCGGCACGGTCGAGAACCTGCCGTGCCACACCTTCCCGACCGACGACGGCGGCTTCGACATGAAGTGCCCGACCGAGATCGCCATCTCCGACCGCCGCGAGGCCGAGCTGGCCAAGGCCGGGCTCATTCCGCTGGTGCACCGCAAGAACACCGACCACGCCGCCTTCATCGGCGCACAGTCGGTGCAGAAGCCGCAGGAGTACATGGACCCCGACGCGACGGCCAACGCCAATCTGTCGGCGCGGCTGCCCTACCTGTTCGCGAGCACCCGGTTCGCGCACTACCTCAAGTGCATCGTGCGCGACAAGATCGGCTCGTTCAAGGAGCGCGAGGACATGCAACGCTGGCTCAACGAATGGATCATGCATTACGTCGATGCGGACCCCGCCAACTCCTCGCAGGAAACCAAGGCCCGCAGGCCGCTGGCCGCGGCCGAAGTGGTGGTGGAAGACGTCGAGGGCAACCCCGGCTACTACAGCGCCAAGTTCTTCCTGCGTCCGCACTTCCAGCTCGAGGGCCTGACCGTGTCGCTGCGCCTCGTCGCGAAGCTGCCTTCGCTCAAGGAAGCAGCCTGAACCGCGCCAGCTGAACAGTTCAAGGAAGTGGCGCACAGATGCCACCCGAAGAATCGTTGGAGGCGCCGACAAGAGCGCCCAAAGAAACCGTCACACATCGACAAAACCAAACTCAGGGGGTTTTATGGCTCAAGACATTTTTCTCAAGATCAACGGCATCGAAGGGGAGTCGCAGGACTCCGATCACAAGAACGAAATCGAGGTGCTGGCGTTCAACTGGAAAGCCTTCCAGGAATCGACCATGCATGCCGGCTCGGGCGGTGGCGCCGGCAAGGCCACGGTGGAAGACCTCGAGTTCGACCACTTCGTCGATCGATCGAGTCCCAACCTCATGAAGTACTGCCTGACCGGCAAGCACGTGCAGGAAGCGAAGCTCACGGTCCGCAAGGCCGGCGGCAACCCGCTCGAGTACCTCAAGTTCACGTTCTCCGACGTGATCATCACCGCGATCCAGCCTTTCGGTTCGAACTCCGACGAAATGCGTGTCAAGGAGCGCGTGCGCCTGTCGTTCTCCAAGATCAAGCAAGAGTACTCGGTGCAGAACGCACAAGGCGGCAGCGGCGGCGCGGTCACGGCCGGCTACGACATCAAGGGCAACAAGGAGTCCTGAGCAGCTTGCTCGGTCCCTGGCTACTTCCAGGGTTTCTCGGCTTCGGGCCGTGTGGCGTGCCACGTCACGCCGCATGGTCCGGCGCGACCTTTTCGATCGACTGCAGCTCTTCTTCTTCAACATGGTCTTCAATGTGTCTGGTCCACGATGGATGACGGCGCTCGCACTCGTGCTGGCCACGGCGCAGCCTTCGCACGCCCAGTTCTCGTACCCGAGAGAGCAGACCAAGCTCGACATCACCATCACCGCGGACGCGGGCGTCAACCCGGACGACAAGGGCAGGGCGGCCCCGATCCTCGTGCGCCTCTACGAGCTGAAGTCCGAAGGCACCTTCGAGTCGGCCGACTACTTTTCCCTGAACAGCAACGACAAGGCCGTGATCGGTGCCGACCTGCTCGTTCGTGACGAATTCATCCTCCGGCCCGGCGAGGTCAAGACCATCCGGCGCAAGTCGCATCCCGACATTGCCGCCATCGGCGTCATCGCGGGCTACCGGGAACTGGCGCAAGCCGACTGGCGCGCCGTCCAGAAGATCGACCCCGCGCCTGAAGCCAGTTGGTACAGGTCCGTGCTGCCGGCCAACAAGGTCACGTTGCAGATCGGCCTGCAGGCCAAGGGCATCCAGCTCACTCCCCTCAAATAAGTCCACGGCTCGCAAGCACATACACCGAATCCATGAGCTGGTACAACAAAGTCGCCTGGAGCGAAGGACTGTTTCTTCGTCCACAGCTGTTCCAACAGCAGGAGCGCTACCTCGAGCATCTCGCGCACAAGCGCACCGCCTCGCTCAGCCCCTTTTACTGGGGCTTCAACCACTACAGCATCGACGCGGAATCGCTTTCGCTGGGCAAGCTCGTGCTTGCCAGCGCCGCGGGCATCTTCGCCGACGGCACGCCGTTCGATGCGCCGGGGCAGACCGTGCCACCCGCGCCGCTCACCATCCTGCCGGAGCACCTCGAGCAGGTCATTCATCTTGCGGTGCCCATTCGCACGCCCAACGGCGAGGAGACCAGCTTCGACGATGCCGCCGCATCCTCGGCATCGCTGGCGCGCTTTTCGGTGTTCGACACCGAACTGCGCGACGCGAACTCCATCGGGCAGGGGCCGAAAACGGTGCAGCTGTCCCGGCTGCGTTTGCGCCTGCTGCCGCAGCGGGAACTCACCGATGCGTGGATCGGGCTGCCGCTCGCCAAAGTCACGGTGCTGCGCTCCGACGGCAGCATCGCGATCGACCCGAATCTGATTCCGCCAGTCAACGGCTACGGCGCGAGCCCGCTGCTGGCCGACTGGATCACCAACCTGCACGGCCTGTGCCGTCTGCGCGCGCAGTCGCTGGCGGCACGGCTCAGCGGCAACGACGGCAAATCGAGCGAGGCCGCCGAGGTGTCCGACTTCCTGCTGCTGCAGATCCTCAATCGCTACGAACCTTTGCTGGAGCACTGGCTGCGCGTTCGCGAGACCTCTCCGGAGGTGCTCTACACGGCGCTTCGCACCTTGGGCGGAGAGCTGGCCACCTTCGTGCGGGCAACCACGCGCCGGCCCAGTCCGCATCCGGCCTATCAGCACATCGATCCCTATCTTTCTTTCAGGGAACTCATGGGCGACGTGCAGGCACTGCTCAACGACGTGCTGGTGCGCAGCGCGCAGAGCATTCCGTTGGCCCAGCGCGCCAACGGTGTGCGGGTGGCCAGCGTCGAACCGTCGGAGCTGCAGGGCTTTTCGAGCCTGGTGTTCGCGGTGGCAGCCCACACCCCCCCCGATCTGCTGGCCAGCCAGTTTCCGGCGAGTTGCAAGGTCGGCCCCAGCGATCGGCTTGCCGAACTCATCCGCTCGCACCTGCCCGGCATTCCGCTGCAGACCTTGCCGGTGCCGCCGCGCCAGATTCCCTTCAACGCGGGCTTTGTCTATTTCCAGATCGATCCGCGCGGGCCGCTGTGGGAGCACATGGTGAAGCACGGCGGTCTTGCGCTTCACGTCGCGGGCGAGTTCCCCGGCTTGCGCATGGAGCTTTGGGGCGTGCGGGAAAAGTGATGCCACGTCAACAACAGCTCCGAGCACGGTGCGCGATGGGGCCTGCCGTCTTTTCGCTCCGCCCGACTTCATTCATTTCTTAACGCGCCCATGCTCCACAAAAAGAACTCGACGATGCCCCCGGAGACGGTGGCACGCAAGAGCCTCATGACGATCAACCGGGTGACGCGCAGGTCGACGAAAGTGTGTCGCCTGAGCCGGGGCTGGTGCCCGAGCCCCCGGCGCAGGAGCGGCTTGCCGCCATCGTCGCCGCGCAGAACCCTTTGCTCGAAGCGGCCCAGCCCTTGCTGCGTGCGCTGGCCGACATGCCTGCGACGCTTGGCACCCAGGGCGTACCGTTGTTCCACCGCCTGCTCGAACGCGAAGTCGCGAGTTTCCAGGCGATCTGCAGCAACGCACAGGTTCGCCACGAACACGTGGTTGCGGCCAGCTACTCGCTCTGCACCGCGCTCGACGAGGCGGCCAACAGCACCGAGTGGGGAGGCGGCAAGGGCGGGGAGGCCGGCATCTGGGCCGGGCAACAACTGGCGGCGAAATTCCACGGCGACACGAAGGGCGGCGACAAATTCTTTCTGCTGGTGGGACGGCTGGCCGCCAGCCCGCAGGAGCACATCGATCTGCTCGAGCTGATGTACCAGATCCTCGGACTGGGCTTCGAAGGGCGCTTCAGCACTGCGGCCAACGGGCGTCGCCAACTCGAAACAGTTCGCCATCGGCTGTTCGTCCTGCTGGGCACGGCGCGTGGCGATGTGCCGCAGGACCTGTCGCCGCACTGGCGAGGCGTCGGGGCCGGCAAGTTCCGTCTCTTGCGCAGCGTGCCGGTGTGGGTCACGGTGTCGTTGTTGACGCTGGTGCTGTTCGGTCTCTTTGCCTGGTACAAATATCAGTTGCTGCGAATGAGCGCGGATGTGGAGCAGCGCATCGCGGCCATCGGCCGGATGCACCCACCGCCCACGCCGCCAGCGCCTCCCATCAAGCCTTTGCGCCTGAAAGAACTGCTGGCGCCGGAGATCGCGCGCGGGACCGTCAGCGTGGAAGAAGACGATCGCCGCAGCGCCGTCACCTTCAAGGGCGACGACATGTTCGTGCCGGGGCAGGCCCGCTTGAATGCGCGGATCCTGCCGGTGCTGGGCAAGGTGGCCGACGAGATCAACCAGGTCACCGGCTCCGTGCAGATCACGGGGCACTCGGACAACCAGCCCATCAAGACCCGTGAGTTTCCCAACAACCAGGTGCTGAGCGAAAAGCGCGCGGCCGCCGTGGCTGCCGTGCTGCTGTCCAAGGGCGTGGTGGCAACGCGCATTCGCACGGAAGGACGCGGCGACACCGCGCCGATTGCCGACAGCGCAACGGCTGCCGGGCGCGCCAGGAATCGTCGGGTCGACATCGTCGTCACGCAGGGCGACGCCACCAATTCCGTGTCGGTGCCCAAGGTGTCCCAGCCCGTGCCAGGCCGCTAGAGGCAGGTCGGAAAGCTTTCATGCAATACCTCAAACAGTTCCTGGCATTCCTCTTCTCGCGGCAGATGCTCGCCTTTCTCGCGATGGTGCTGCTGGCGCTGGCGATCTGGTTCGTCGGCCCGCTGCTCGCCGTGGACGGGCTGCGCCCGCTGGCGTCGGTCGGCGTGCGCGTGACTTTCATCGTCTTGCTGCTGGTGCTCGGCATCTTCTGGCTGGTGTCGGGGCCCTACAGCCTGATCGGCGTGGCGGCGCTTTGCCTGCTGGTCTGGCACGCGGGGCCCCTGCTCGCCATAGGCGTGGCCCGGCCGCTCGCGCCGCTGTGGGTGCGCGCAACGGTCATCGGCGTGGTGCTTCTGCTGTGCGCGCTCTACTGGCTCTATCGCTTGTGGCAGGCCTTGCGCAACAACGACGATCTGCTTGCCAGGTTCCTGAGCTTCGGCCAGGACAAGGGCAAGGACGACACCGCGAAGGAAGAACTGAAGACAGTCACGGCCGCGGTCCAGCGGGCGTTGGCACAGCTCAAGGGCCTGCGCGACCGTGGCGGCCTGCGCCGGCTGTTCGAAGGCAAGCGCTACCTGTATGAACTGCCCTGGTACATGATCCTGGGCAGCCCCGGGGCGGGAAAGACCACCGCGCTTCTCAACGCCGGGTTGCAGTTTCCGCTCGCGCGGCAGATGGGCAACGCATCGAAGCGCACGGTGTTCAAGTCCACGGGAGGCACGCTTCACTGCGACTGGTGGTTCACCAACGAAGCCGTGCTGATCGACACGGCGGGTCGCTACACCACGCAAGAGAGCGACCCCGTCACCGACCCGGTCGAGTGGCAAGGGTTTCTGGGGTTGCTGCGCAAGCATCGGACGCGCGCCCCGCTCAACGGCGTGATCGTGACGCTCAACGCGGCCGAAATCCTGACCATGACCGACGCGGAGCGCTCCGAGCACGCGGGCATGGTGCGCGACCGGCTGGCCGATCTTCGGCAGGAGCTCGGTATCCGTTTCCCCGTGTACGTGGTCATCACCAAGATGGACCTGCTGCGCGGTTTCAACGAGTACTTCCAGTCGCTCACGAGTGAAGGGCGCACGCAGGCCTGGGGCTTCACGCTGCCGTTCCACGGCATGAAGAGTTCGCGGGCTGCCGCACAAGGCCGTGAAGCCCTGCGCACGCAGGTGGGTACCGAACTCGCGTTGCTCAAGGATCGGCTCGCCGCCGGCTTGCGCTCGCGCTTGAATGAAGAGTTCGACGTCGACCGCCGCAAGCGCCTGTTCGCGCTGCCTCAGGAACTGGCCGGGCTCGCCGTGCCGCTGGTGCCGATGCTCGACGAGATTTTTCTCGCCTCGCGCTTCGACAAGACCCAACTGCACGACACGCTGCGCGGCGTCTATTTCACGAGCGGTGCGCAGGCTGATGTCGACCTTGCAGCCGATCCGGGCACGCTGCTGCAACGGCTGTGGCGCAGCCTCGGCCTGTCCACGGGTGGATTGGCGAACGCCTCGCCGAGCGAGGCGGCGCCCGTCAAGACGCCCCCCACCCGCGCGCAACAGGGCTTCTTTCTCCAGGACCTGCTGACGAAGGTGATCATTCCCGAGGCGCATCTGGTTCGGCCCAACTTGCGCTGGGAGTTCCGCTTCCGGCTGCTGCGCCTCACGGGGCATGCGCTGGCCGTGGTGATCTTTCTTTGGCTGGCCGGGGCACTCGCGCTGAGCTTCGGCAACAACCGCCAATACCTGTCGGTCGTGGGCCAGCGCGCCGAAGTGCTCACGGGCCAGGTTCGCGCGCTGTTCGCCAGTTTCAAGCCCGCAGGCGTACCCGACGTGCTCAATGGCGCGCGCGAGCTGCCGGGCTATCCAGGGCTCGACATCGACAATCCGCCGGGCAGTTTTCTCTACGGCCTGTACTCGGTGCCCCCGGTGCTGGCGGCGACGAGCGACGCCTACGCGCAATTGCAGGACCACACCTTGCTGCCGACCATCCTGAACCGCATGGAGGCCGTGCTCGCGCAGAGCATGAAGGACGGCGACGCCAAGACCGCCTACGAAACCCTGCGTGTCTACAAGCTCCTGCACGACAAGGACCGCTACATGAAGGGCGGCGCGCGCGACGTTCGCAACTGGGTGCTCAAGGACTGGGAGAACGCCGACAGCGCCGCAGCCTTCGGCGGCCGCGCCTCGATGGTGGGGCATGTGACGGCGCTGTTCTCCGGCGAGCGGCCGGTGCAGTCGGCCTCGCTGCCCAACGAGGCGCTGGTGCGTTCGGTGCAGGAATTCCTCAACAGCAACACGTCGACGCAGCGCGTGTACGAGCGCGCCAAGGCGGCGATGCAATTCGAGGCGCCGCAGGAGTTCACGCTGGTGCGCGCGGTGGGGCCGCAGGCGGGCACCGTGTTCTCGCGCGCGGGCGGGTTGCCGCTCGAGAAGGGCGTGCCGGGTCTCTTCACGTACGACGGCTATCACGACGTCTTCAACAAGCGTCTGCCCGAGTTCGTGGGGCGGGCACTCGATGACGACGCCTGGGTGATGGGGCGCGGCAACGGGACCGTCGCGTTCGCGGGCGACGTGTCGTCCAAAGCGGGCCAACTGGTGGACGAGGCCGCGCGCAAGCTGCAGAACGACCCCTTGCTCGAGGACATCCGTCGCCAGTACCTCAATGAATATGCACAGAACTGGGAGTCGTTTCTCGATTCGATTCGCACGGTCAGCGGCAGCGACACCACGGGCACCAGCCTGGGGTTCGACCTGAGCGTGCTGCGGCAGTTCGCCGCACCCGATTCACCGCTCGCGCGGCTGGCCCGCGCCGCCGCGCGCGAGACCACGCTGTCGCGCCCGCTGGTCGTTCGCGCGCAGGAAGAAAAGGGCTTTCTCGACAAGGCCAGCGACGAGCTCAACAAACAGACCAGCGCCCTCGGCAGGAACCTGGGCATCCGCCCGGAAGAACGGCTCGAGAAGCAGGTCGTCGACAACCGCTTCGCCGCGCTGCGCGAAGTCGTTACGGGCCAACCCGACATCGGCACGGGCAGCATGGGCGCCACGGGTGCCAAGCCCGGGCTCGAGACCATCTCGGGCCTCGTGAACGAGTTTTACACCCTGCTGGTCGTGGCCGACACGGCGCTCGTCGCCGGCAGCCTGCCACCCGGCGGCACCGAGATCGGCGCGCGTTTGAAGCTGGAGGCCGGGAAACTCCCGGCGCCTTTTCGCGAGGTGCTGACCGCGCTCGCCACCAGCGGCGGCGACAAGGTGGTGCAGGGCTCGACCGGCATCCTGCGCAACCAGGCGCAACTGCAGCTCGACCGCATCATGGGCTTGATGGCAATGCAGGTGAGCGAGCCCTGCAAGCGCGGCGTGGAGGGGCGCTACCCGCTCGCCGCGACGGCACAAGACGCCTCCATCGAAGACTTCACCCTGGTGTTCGCCGTGGGCGGCGCGGCCGACGAGTTCTTCAGCAAATACCTGGCGCCCTACGTCGACACCAGCGTGCGCCCCTGGCGCTACAAGGACCCGAACACCGCGAACGCCATGGTCGGCGCCGACGCCGCACCCACCGCCACAGCCACCACCGGCTCCGCGCCGGCGCTCATGCCCGCGACCACGGGGCCCACGCTGCTGGGTGAACTGCTCAAGCTGCTGGCCCAGAGCGGCCCGAGCCTCGACGCCTTCTACCGGGCCCAACAGATCCGCGACCTGTTCTTCCGTGATGCAGGCGGCAAGAAGCTGGCGTGGAAGATGGATCTGCGCGTGCTCGAGCTCGAGCCCAGCATCACCGACCTGATCATCGACATCGATGGGCAAGGGCAGCGCTACGTTCACGGTCCGGTGCAGGCCTTTGCCGTCAACTGGCCCGGTCCGCGCGGCGGTGCGATGGCGGAGCTCACGGCCAATCCGCGCATCTCGGGGCCAACCTCGACCCTGTTGACCAGCGGGCCGTGGGCGCTGTTCCGCTTGCTCGAGAAGGGGCGCATCGTGAACACCGCGACGCCGGGGCGCTTGAGCGTGGAGTATTCGTTCGACGGGCGCAAGGCTCTGATCGACATCAATTCCGGCAGCCAGCCCAACCCGCTCGGCAGCGACGTGCTCAAGGGCTTCCGCTGCCCGGGCAGGGCCTCCTGACCCATGTGGAGACAGTGGGTTGCCTCCTGGCACGTCACACCGCCCGCCATCTGGGGCAAGCTGCCGGGCCATGCCGACTTCGTGCGCAGCGGGGTGCGACACGGCGAGTCGGAAGCCTGGATGCCCTGGCTGGCCCAGCAGAGCCGCAACGCGGGCGCGGACGTTACCGCGCGGGCGGTGGCCGTGCCGGTCGCCTTTGTGCTGCCGCCCGGTACGCTGGCCTTTGCGCCGCGGCGTTTCGTGCTGGGTGTCATCGCGCCGTCGATCGACAAGGTGGGGCGGCACTGGCCGGTGCTGGTTTACCAGCTGGCGCATGCACGGTGGGCGCAAAGTCACTTCGAGGCGCAACTGCGGCAACCGCTCGACTGGCAGTTCTGGCTCGCCCGCGCTGTGGCCCGTCACACCCGCGCCGACGGGGCTGCCGAGCTTCAGGCACTGGAGCAGACGGTGAGCGCACTGTGGCGCGAGCAACTGCGGGAAGGTCGCACGCAGTCGGAAGGCGGCGACGAGCGGCACCACCAGCGGATGCAAGCCGCGCTCGATCGATGGGCGGGCCCTGCTCCCGGAAACGATCCGGCGGCGCATCTGCATGGCGTTCGCTATCTCCCCTGGCCGGACTGGCCCCGGCGCTTGCTCGGCCCGCGCTCTGAAAGTGCGTTCTGGCAGCAGGACGCCGAGGGGCGTTTCGTCGGGGCCGCCAACAGGCTGCAGAAGTTGTGGGGCGGTGCGCCATGAACACCGAAGAATTTCGCTTCGACGATGGCGAGGTGTTGTCCTTGCGTCTGCGACTCACGCACAGCGGTGGAGATGTGCGCGACGGTGCCATCCTGATTCCCGCCGCGGGCAGGGGCGTAGCGACGCGCTTCAGCTGTGCGGTGAACGCCAGAGCGAAGCCCAATGGCGCGTGGCCAACCTGTGCCGCATCGCCTGGAGCGACACGGCCGGCGGATGGCAACTGCTGAACGGCAGCCATGTGCTCATGTGTGCGCTCAACGGCAAGCGTGTCCGGGCCGGCCTCGTGGTGCCCATTGCGGCAGGGGACACGCTCGAGCTGGGTTTGTTGCGGTTCGTGGTGGAGTTCGGGGAGGGCGGGCGATCAAGGGCGGGCCGGTGGTGGTCGAGCCGGCCCGCCCCGTGGCGAGCGCTGCGCCTCAATTCGACTTGCGCGACCTTGCCGCGCGGGGCGGTGAGAGCGGCAGCCTCGACCCCGAGGCCGATATGCAGGCCGACCCCTTCGGCATGCTCGGCATGGCTCGGGCACAGTCGCGCCCGACGGTGGAGGTCTTGTCGGAGCTGCTGGGCGAGCCGCAACGGCCCGCGCCGCGCGTCACGCCGACGGCGTCGTTTGCGAACCCGGTCCCGGCATCCGAGCGTCGCGTCCCCCTGCTCGACGAACTTCACGACGAATTCGTCCGCGTCGTGCGCGACCCCGACCAGCTTTCGGGCCGTACCGACTGGGAGGGTTTTCTGTCTTCAGGCGCCGAGCCCGCACCCACGCTGGACGAGCTTCGCGAGCAGGCGCAGCCCTATGCCTTGCTGCGCGACATCCTGCAGCCCCCCGAGGCGATCGACCGGCTCATCGACGACTTCGAGCCGCTCGTGAGTTCGGGCCTGCTCGACGCGGAGCAAGCCGACGATGTACTGAGCCTGTTCGCGCCCGAACTGGCCCGCGACGCCAGAGCGCCGTTGCCCAGCCTCACGCGGCGCGAACACCACGACCTTTCGCCGGACAGCCACATCCGCATCGGCTCGGCCCGCGCCAGCGAAGACCATGGCGACGAAGGCGCTCCCCGATGACGGTCGATACCAGGCCGGCGTTGCAAGAGGCGCTCGGGCGTTTGCGCAAGGCGCCCTGGAAGTTCGGCTTCCTCGCACTGCTGCGGCGCTTCGGCGCCTCGCATTTGCAGCAACCACCGATCGGGCGGGCCAGTCGGCCGCAGCAGGAGCCTTTCAGGCTGGGGCAGGCCGCAGCCCTGATTTTTGCGCCGCGTGAAATCGCAGGGGCCGTGCTGCCGGGCGAATCGGAGCCCCGCGTGCCCGGTGACGCCAGTCCGCGCGCGGGCAACAACCCGGCGCTTCCGATGGTGCGGGTCTACGGCCTGGGCCTGCTGGGCCCCAACGGGCCGCTGCCGATTCACTACACGGAACTGGTCCGCGACCGCACCGAGAACAGCAACGACAGCACACTCGCGGATTTTCTGGACCTGTTCCACCACCGCTACCTGACGCACATGTACCGGGCGTGGGCCCAGAGCCAGGCGGCGGCGGGGCTCGACCGCATGGAGGACGAGGCCTTCAGCGGCTACATCGCGCGCCTGACGGGGCACGATCCGCTGGAGATCCGCGATTCGGTCCTGCCGGCGCATGCGCGGCTTGCCGCGTCGACCCATCTGAGCCGCGAGGCCCGCAACCCCGACGGCCTGGCCGCGACGCTGGCGCGCTTCTTCGCGGTGCCCGTGCAGCTGCAGGAGTTCGTGCTGCACTGGATTCGCATCGACGAGGAAGACCAGAGCCACCTGGGGCGGGCACGGGCTTCCAGTGTCATGGGCGTCGGGGCGATCGCGGGGGAGGTTGTGGCCGACCGGCAGAACAAGTTCAGGCTCGTGCTGGGTCCGCTGAGCCTCACGCAATACCTGCGCTTCACGCCGCAGGGGCAGGACCTGGCTTCGCTCGTCGAATGGGTGCGCGGATTCGTCGGCTACGAATTCGTCTGGGAGGTGGAGCTGCGCGTTCGCAACGACAGCACGCCGCCCGCGCGGCTCGATGACACCGAAAAGCTCGGCTGGTCCACGTGGCTCGGCGGTTCCGAAGGCGCGCTGCGGCCGCGCGACGGCGCCGGTGGTGCCGCGACATCCCCGGGCTACACCGTCGGCATGGTGTTCGAGCCCGAGCAATACATCGGCTCGCGTTACCGCAACGACAACGACAACAACCACGACGCGCGCGCCGCCCGCTGACTTTCCAGACGCAGACCCCATGACCCTCGCCACGCATTCCGCTTCAGGGGCCATCGCGCCCGACTTGTCTTCTTCGCACGCAGGGGCCGAAGGGGGCGCCGACGGCTTGCAGCCCTTCAGCGCCGAAGCACCTTGCGGACCCAGCCTCGAGTACGACGCCGAGTACGCGGTGTTGCTGTCGCGCATGTCTCCGCGCGGCGACGCGCAATACGGCCCCTTCGTCGGGACGCCCGAGGCGCCGAACTGGGCCGAGATCGAGCGCGATTGCCGCCGCCTGCTGCTGCGCACGCGGGACATCACGCTGTTCGTCTGGCTTTGCCGTGCCCGCACCCGGCTCGCCCAGGCGGCGGGGCTCGCGCAGTCGCTGGCCGGGCTTGCGGCTGTGCTCCAGGCCTGGCCTGACGCTGTCCATCCGCAGTTGCTGATCGAAGGGGAGCGCGATCCGGCCGTGCGTGCCAACGCCCTGGCCGCGCTGGCCGATCCCGAGGGCCTGCTCGGCGATGTCCGCGAGATCGTGGTGGCGGCCAATGCCGCGAGGTATCTGAGCGTGCGCGAGGTCGAGCGTGCAGGAGCGGTGCCGCGCCCGCTCGACGCGCCGAGTCCGGAGTCCGTCGGACAGCAACTGGCGCAGTTGCACCGGTCTTCGGTCGACGACCCCGAGGCGCCCGTGCGTCAGCTCGCGGCTGCGTCACGCACCTTGGGGCAGATCGCGGCATGGGCAGCGGCGCACCTGGGGCAGGACGCACCGCCGCTGCAGGCGCTCACGCGCTTGCTGGCGCCATTCGACCCTGTCGAGGCGTCCGCCGGGAACGTGCCCGGGGCGGTGCAAGGTTCCCCCGAAGATTCCGCGGTGCCTGGGCCAGCCGGTTTCACGGATTCCGGCGTCTCGATGCGAGAGGACGCGCTTCAGCGCATTCGCACCGCGCGCCAGTGGTTCGAACACCACGAGCCGAGCAGCCCGGTCGCCGTGCTGCTTCTCCAGGCCGAGCGCATGGTCGGCAAGCGCTTCTCGCAGGTGGTCGATGCCATTCCGCTCGATCTCCTGCGGAAATGGGATGCCGAGGGAGACGCGTCCCGATGACACATCTCTCTCTCGGGCTCCTGCTGGGGTGCCTTCTGGTCGGTGTATTGGGCGGCGTGTTGGGGGCCTGGGGTTGCGCACGCAGTTTTCGCAGGCAGCTGGAGGAGCAACGGGAAGCCTTCGAGCACGCCCGGGAGCAAGCGCAGCGGGATCTGCAACACGCCATGCTGTGCCTGCCGCAGTGGATGCAGCAGGCCGCCAGGACCGAACTCGAATTCCTGGGGCGCAAGCAGGCGGAGCGCTGGAAGGAGCAACTGCAGGAGCAGCAGCGCTGGCAGTCGGAGCAGGATGCCCGGCGGCTGGCGGAATGGCGTGCCTTGCTGTCCGAATCGCCACTGCCCCTGCCACGGCGTGAAGCGCCTGCGCCTGGGCCCGCGCCCGCACCGGCGCCCAGACCCAGGCCGCCGGCTCCTGCTTCGCCTTCCGCCCGCCTGCCGGAACCGCCGCGAATCCCGCTGCCGCCTCCCGTGGCCGTCCACGTGCAGGAAGTGCCCGAGCGCGAACTCACGGACGAGGAAATCGACGCCTTGCCGCCCGATCTGCCCCCCGCAACCCGGCCTCCCGGCCGAAAACTGCAGGCGCCCCGCGGGCCGGTTCTGCGCAATATATAAAAGACCGGCAGCTCGCCGGTTTTTTTATGCGTTTTGTGCTGTCGCACACGACGCAAGCCCCTTGATTTGTCGAATATGCGTCACCAAGTCTGCTTGCGCCGGCACGGTGCTTGCACGCTCTATAGAATCTTTTTCATGGCAACGAGAATTCCCAAGACTCCCAACACCCCGCCGGCGCAGAAACCGGCCGGGGATGACGGAGATTCGGTCGTCCTGGAGCGCCGGCCGCAGAAAACTGCGCCGCCCCAGATGTACCAGGTGGTGATGCTGAACGACGACTACACGCCGATGGAGTTCGTGATCGTCGTGCTGCAGGAATATTTCAGCAAGGACCGCGAAACCGCGACCCAGATCATGCTCAAGATCCACCTCGATGGCCGGGGCGTGTGTGGGGTCTATTCCCGCGACATGGCCGCCACAAAGGTCAATCAGGTGATGGAAGCCGCACAGCAGGCGGGGCATCCGCTGCAATGTGTCAGCGAACCAGTTGCGTGAACCTGTTGAATTGCGCAAGCTCCAACCCATCTGAGAACTTATTTACAGCAAGGCAAAAGGAAATCACATGATTGCCCAGGAACTGGAAGTCAGCTTGCACATGGCCTTCGTCGAGGCCCGGCAGCAGCGCCACGAGTTCATCACCGTGGAGCATCTGCTGCTCGCTTTGCTGGACAACCCGAGCGCCGCGGAAGTTCTGCGCGCCTGCTCGGCCAACGTCGACGACCTGCGGGCGTCGCTCACCAACTTCATCAAGGACAACACGCCACAGGTGGCGGGTACCGACGATGTCGACACCCAGCCGACCCTGGGTTTCCAGCGCGTGATCCAGCGCGCCATCATGCATGTGCAGTCCACCGGCAACGGCAAGAAGGAAGTCACCGGCGCCAACGTGCTGGTCGCGATCTTCGGTGAGAAGGACTCGCACGCCGTCTACTACCTCCACCAGCAGGGCGTGACCCGCCTGGACGTGGTGAACTTCATTGCCCACGGCATCAAGAAGAGCGATCCGCCCGAAGCCGTCAAGGGCAGCGGCGAAGCGCCTTCGAACGAGGGCGAAGAGGGCGGCGGCGAACGCAACGAGAAGGCCTCGCCGCTCGAGCAGTTCACCCAGAACCTCAACCAGCTCGCCAAGGACGGCAAGATCGATCCGCTGATCGGCCGCGAGTACGAGGTCGAGCGCGTCATCCAGATCCTGTGCCGCCGGCGCAAGAACAACCCGCTGCTGGTCGGCGAGGCCGGCGTGGGCAAGACCGCCATCGCCGAAGGCCTCGCATGGCGCATCACGCAGGGCGACGTGCCGGAGATCCTGGCCGAGTCGAACGTGTTCTCGCTGGACATGGGCGCGCTGCTGGCCGGCACCAAGTACCGCGGTGACTTCGAACAGCGCCTGAAGGGCGTGCTCAAGTCGCTCAAGGACAAGCCGAACGCCATCCTGTTCATCGACGAGATCCACACGCTGATCGGCGCGGGCGCGGCCTCGGGCGGCACGCTGGACGCATCGAACCTGCTGAAGCCGGCGCTCTCCAGCGGCCAGCTCAAATGCATCGGCGCGACCACCTTCACCGAATACCGCGGCATCTTCGAAAAGGACGCGGCCCTGTCGCGTCGCTTCCAGAAGGTCGACGTGGTCGAGCGTCGGTGCAGGAAACCGTCGACATCCTCAAGGGCCTGAAGTCGCGCTTCGAGGAACACCACGGCGTGAAGTACGCGGTGGCGGCCCTGCAGGCCGCGGCCGAGCTCAGCGCCAAGTACATCAATGACCGTCACCTGCCCGACAAGGCCATCGACGTCATCGACGAAGCGGGCGCCGCCCAGCGCATCCTGCCGCCGAGCAAGCGCAAGAAGACCATCAGCAAGACGGAAGTCGAGGAAATCGTGGCGAAGATCGCGCGCATTCCCCCGGCCAACGTCAGCAACGACGACCGCGGCAAGCTGCAGACGATCGAGCGCGACCTCAAGAGCGTGGTGTTCGGCCAGGACAAGGCGCTCGAAGTGCTTGCCTCGGCGGTCAAGATGGCGCGTTCGGGCCTGGGCAAGGGCGACAAGCCGATCGGCTCGTTCCTGTTCTCCGGCCCCACGGGCGTCGGCAAGACCGAAGCCGCGAAGCAGCTCGCCTACATCATGGGCATCGAGCTGATCCGCTTCGACATGTCGGAGTACATGGAGCGTCACGCGGTGAGCCGCCTGATCGGCGCGCCTCCGGGCTACGTCGGTTTCGACCAGGGCGGCCTGCTGACCGAGGCTGTCACGAAGAAGCCGCACTCGGTGCTGCTGCTCGACGAAATCGAGAAGGCGCACCCGGACATCTTCAACGTGCTGCTGCAGGTCATGGACCACGGAACGCTGACCGACAACAACGGACGCAAGGCCGACTTCCGCAACGTCATCATCATCATGACGACGAACGCGGGCGCCGAGACCATGAACAAGGCGACCATCGGCTTCACCAACCCGCGCCAGGCGGGCGACGAAATGGGCGACATCAAGCGTCTGTTCTCGCCTGAATTCCGCAACCGGCTGGATGCCATCGTCAACTTCAAGGCGCTGGACGAGAACATCATCCTGCGCGTGGTCGACAAGTTCCTGCTCCAGCTGGAAACGCAGCTCAGCGAGAAGAAGGTGGAAGTCACCTTCAGCGACAAGCTGCGCAAGCACCTGGCGAAGAAGGGCTTCGATCCGTTGATGGGCGCGCGTCCGATGCAGCGCCTGATCCAGGACACGATCCGTCGTGCGCTGGCCGACGAACTGCTGTTCGGTCGCCTGACCGACGGCGGGCGCCTCGAAGTCGACCTCGACGACAAGGACGAAGTGCTGCTCGACATCCAGCCGCTTCCCAAGAAGGAAGGCAAGTCGAAGCCCGAAGCGGAAGAAGCCGCCACGGGTTGAAACAACCAGGCAGTCCGTGGCCGCTGAGGCCGCGGAAATAGCCTCCAAAGGCCGGTAGCATCGCGCTGCCGGCCTTTTTCTTTGGGCCGGCGACACTGCACCGCCGCCTCAACCCTCTTTTCGCCTTGATCCTCCCCGAACTCAGCCACGAATGGAAAACCGGCCTCTCCCTGGCGTGGAGCGGCTACATCGCCGTGCTGTCGGTCTGGATCGTGATGCAAAAGCGCGCGCCGGTGTCCACGATGAGCTGGATCCTGTCGCTGGCGCTGCTGCCGTTCGCGGGCTTCGTCATCTACTACTTCCTCGGCCCGCAGCGCCTGCGCAAGCAGCGGCTGAAGCGGCTGCGCAGCCGCGCCAGCGCCTTTGCCCAGGCCGACGTGGCGCGGTTGCGCGACGCGGCGCAGAACGCGCCACCGGCCCTGCAGCAGATGGCGAAACTGGGCACGGCCACCTGCGGGCTGCCGGTGTCGAGCGCCCTCGGCGTCGAGTTGCTGTCGGGTGGGGCGCGCACCTTCGATGCGATCTTCGACGCCGTGCGCGCCGCGCAGGACCACATCCACCTCGAGTACTACATCTTCGAGCCCGACAAGATCGGCACCGCGCTGCGCGACCTGCTGGTCGAGCGCGCGAAGCAGGGCGTGACAGTGCGCCTGCTGATCGACGCCCTCGGCTCCAAGCGCATCGGCCGCAAGTTCATGGCGCCGCTGCACGAAGCCGGCGTGCAGGTGGCGCTGTTCCACGACACCAAGATCGGCCGGCGCCTGCGCCCGGTGACCAACTACCGCACCCACCGCAAGATCGTGGTGTGCGACGGGTGCGTGGGCTTCACGGGCGGCGTGAACATCACCGACGAGGAAGACAAGCGCACCAACCCCGACGCCTACCACGACGTGCACCTGCGCATCGAAGGCAGCGCGGTGCGCTGGCTGCAGACCACCTTCCTCGAAGACTGGACCTACGCCACCGGCGAAGACCCGCGCCGCATGGACGACGCCATGGACGCCTTGCTGCCGCAGCTGGAGGCGGGCGACGTTCCGGTGCAGATCGTCACCAGCGGCCCCGACAACACGCTCGAGGCCATCCACCGCATGCACGTGGAAGCGATTCATTCGGCCACGCACCGCGCCTGGCTCACCACCCCGTATTTCGTGCCCGGCGAGCCCGCGCTGATGGCGCTCACCAGCGCGGCCTTGCGCGGCGTCGACGTGCGCCTGCTGGTGCCACGTCGCAGCGACTCGGCCATCGTGAGCGCCGCCGCGCGCTCGTACTTCGACGAACTCATCGCCGCCGGCGTGAAGGTGTGGGAGTACAAGGCCCGCATGCTGCACTCCAAGACCTTGGTGGTCGACGACCATTGCGCGATGATCGGCACCGCGAATTTCGACAACCGCAGCTTCCGCCTCAACTTCGAGGTCTGCGCGGTGGTTTATGGTCCTGCACTGGCGCGGCCGCTGGCGGCGCAGTTCGAGACCGATCTGCACAGTTCCGGCGCGGTGCGCGCCAACCGGCGCCAGGGTTTCTGGCGTCGGCTCGGCGATGCGATCGCGCGCCTGTTTTCACCCTTGCTCTGAATGAACCACACCTTTCTCTGGCACGACTACGAAACCTTCGGCGCCGTGCCGCGCCGCGACCGCCCCTCGCAGTTCGCCGCCATCCGCACCGACGCCGCGTTGAACGAAGTCGGCGAGCCGCTGATGATCTATTGCAAGCCCGCGCCGGACTACCTGCCCAGCCCCGAGGCCTGCCTGATCACCGGCATCACGCCGCAGGTGTGCCTGGAGCGCGGCATTCCCGAGCATGAATTCGCCGCGCACATCGAAAACGCCTTCTCGCAGCCCGGCACCATCGGCGTGGGCTACAACACCATCCGCTTCGACGACGAGGTCACGCGCTTTTTGTTCTGGCGCAACCTGATCGACCCCTACGCGCGCGAATGGCAGAACGACTGCGGCCGCTGGGACCTGCTCGACGTGGTGCGCCTCATGTACGCGCTGCGCCCCGACGGCATCGAGTGGCCGAAGAAGGAAGACGGCAAGCCCAGCTTCAAGCTCGAAGACCTGGCGCGCGCCAACGGCCTGCTGCACGAGTCCGCGCACGATGCGCTGTCGGACGTGCGCGCCACCATCGCGCTGGCCCGCCTGATTCGCGACAAGCAGCCCAAGCTGTTCGACTTCGCCTTCGGCCTGCACAAGAAAGACCGCGTGGCCAGCGAACTCGGCCTGCCCGCCATGCGCGAGACCGCCAAGCCCTTTCTCCACGTCTCGGGCATGTTCCCGGCGGAGCGCGGCTGCCTCGGCGTGATGTGGCCGCTGGCCAGCCACCCGACCAACAAGAACGAGCTGCTGGCCTGGGACCTGGCCTACGACCCGAGCGAGCTGCGCGACCTCGACGCCGACACGCTGCGCCTGCGCCTTTTCACCCGCACGGCCGACCTGCCCGAGGGCGTGACGCGCCTGCCCGTGAAGGGCATTCACCTGAACAAGTCGCCGATGGTGGTCGGCAACCTGCGCACGCTCGCGGCGCCCATGGCCGAGCGCTGGGGCATCGACCTCGACACCGCCATGCGCCACGCCGCCATTGCGCGCGACCTGCCCGACATGAGCGCCATCTGGTCGAAGGTCTACGCCCGTCCGAAGGAGGCCACGCCCGATGTCGACGAAGACCTCTACGGCGGCTTCGTCGGCAACGCCGACCGCCGCCGCCTGAACCAGCTGCGCGGCCTGTCGCCCGAGGAACTGGCCAAGGACCGCACCGGTTTCGACGACGGCCGCCTCGACGAGATCCTGTTCCGCTACCGCGCGCGCAACTGGCCCGAGCTGCTCAACGAAGAAGAGACCGAGCGCTGGGAGGCACTGCGCGTGGCCCGCCTGTTCAAGGGCGAGGGCGGGGCGCGCACCATCGAGGCGCTGTTCAGCGAAGTCGACGCCTTGTCCGAGAACGCGGACGAGCGCGGCGAAGAGATCCTCGGTGCGCTCTACGAGTACGCCGAGGCCATTGCCCCCGAAGCCTGACCGAGGCCCGCACGGCCGCACGAACGCGCAAAAGAATCATGCTGCAGATCAACCCCGAACTGTCGTCGACGCTGGAACCCTACGGCCTGTTCCTGCCCACCGGCTCGGTGGTGGCCTTGCCTTTTCGCTTCGAGCCGCCGGTGCGCTTCATGGTGAGCGTCCAGGTCTTCGGCGTGTCGATGGGGTCGTATTCGTACATTGCGCCGATGGTGCAGCTGCATCAGTTCGAGATGGGGCGCTTCTGCTCGATCGGGGACAACCTGAACGTGCTGAGCCAGCACCCCTCGGACTGGCTGACGACGCATCCGGTCTCGCACCAGCATTTCTTCCCGCCGCCGTTCACTCATTCGTCCGTCCATGAATTCCCGCAGCTGCAGGGAAAGACCGTGGTCGGCAACGACGTGTGGATCGGTTCGCGCGTGAGCCTGAAGAGCGGCGTGACCATCGGCGACGGCGCCATCATCGGCGCGGGCGCGGTGGTGACAAAAGACGTGCCGCCGTTCGCCGTGATGGGCGGCGTGCCCGCGC
This sequence comes from Variovorax sp. E3, assembly GCF_016082275.1. Taxonomy (GTDB): domain Bacteria; phylum Pseudomonadota; class Gammaproteobacteria; order Burkholderiales; family Burkholderiaceae_C; genus Variovorax. Next base: position 6,156 of record NZ_MOWM01000076.1, on the reverse strand, counting down.
GCATGATCCGGCGCCGTTTTTCCGACGCGCTGATCGAACGCATCCAGGCCTGCCCCTGGTGGGACTGGGACCTGCGCCAGTTCACGCTCGACTGGCGCAAGCCGGAAGAGGCGCAGACCCTGCTCGAAGCCGCCGTGGCCGATGGGCGCGTGGTGCGCTGGAGCCCGGGCTGGCGCGTGCTGGAGCACGGCACGCCGGCCGAGGAAGGCCAGGCGCCGCCGCTGGTGGTGCGGGTCGAGTGATGCGCGGCGCGGGGCTGTTCGGTGCCGTGGCCGTGGCGCTCTCCGCTTGCGCAGCGCTGCCGCCGGCACCGTGCGCCACCGGCTTTGCTGCCTCCGAGCGCGACACGCTCTATTTCGGCCGCGCCATCCCCGCAGGCGGACAGGTCTCCGATGCACAGTGGGCCGATTTTCTCGACACCACCGTGACGCCGGCGTTCCCGCAGGGCCTCACGGTGATCGATGCCGCCGGCCAGTGGCGCGGTGCGTCGGGTGACATCGCGCGCGAGCCGTCGAAGCTCGTGGTGTTGCTGCACCCGCGCGGTGCAAAGGATGACGCTGCCATCGCCGGCATCATCGACAGCTACCGCAAGCGCTTCGGGCAGGAAGCGGTACTCCAGGAAAGGCAGTCCGCCTGTGTCCGCTTCTGACAAGGACCGCAACCTCGTTCGCCGGCTGAAGGCCGCAGACGCGGCTGCCTACCGCGCCGTGATGCTCGACGCCTATGCCACGCACCCCAGCGCCTTCACGTCCACGGTGCAGGAGCGCGAAGGCTTGCCACCGGGCTGGTGGGAAGAGCGCCTGGGCGCCAGCGAGGCCGCCGACGCGAGCGTGGTCTACGGCGCCTTCGACGACACCGGCGCGCTGGTGGGCGCAGCGGCCTGAGTTTCGAGAGCCGGCAGCGTGCGCGCCACAAAGCCACGCTGTTCGGCATGTCGGTGCTGGCCACGGCGCGGCGCGCGGGCTTCGGCCGCCGGCTGGTGCTGGCCTTGCTCGACCATGCGCGCGCACGCGGCGGCTTGCGGCTGGTGCAGCTCACCGTCACCGAGGGCAACGCCGCAGCGCAAAAACTCTATGAGGACTGCGGCTTTCGCGTCTTCGGCCTCGAGCCGCTGGCCATCGACGTCGATGGCGAGTTGCTGGGCAAGGTCCACATGTGGTGCGACCTCCAGGCCGACGGCTCAGGGCCTGCGTCGGCCGACCGAAGCGATGAAGGCGTCCACCGCTGAGGTGTAGGCCCCGGGCAGCCCGAGCTCGGCGTTGATCTGCGCGTGCGACAGGTCTTCGGGCAGCACTTCCGCGCGACCGCCGCCGGCCGAGACACGCGCCGCGAACTGGTTCGCCTGCGTGCACGATCCGTCGCGCCGCTGCGTCGAGCACACCAGCAGCATCGGCGGTGCGCCCGGTGCCAGCGTGTCGGTCGGCGACACGCTGCGCCAGAAGGCCGGGTCGGCGCCGAACACGCGGTCGTAGAAGGGCAGGTGCTGCCGTCGCATCAGGCCCGTGGTGTCGAGCGCGGCGCTGTCGAGCGCGATGGCGCCGAGCCACGGCCGCGCGCCTTGCTGCTGTGCAATGTCGGGTGATGCGCTCAGCAGCGCGACCAGGTGCGCGCCCGCCGAATGCCCCATGAGCACCAGCCGCCCCGCATCGCCGCCCCACGACGCCGCGTTGGCCTGCACGGACGCCACGGCGCGCGCCACGTCCCGCGCCTGCTGCATCACGTCGACCTGCGGCACGAAGCGGTAGCCCACCGACACCAGCACATAGCCCTGCGCGCGCACCCAGTGGTCGACCTTGAGGTCGACCACCGACGCCGCGTCTTTCTTGCCGAACATCCACGCGCCGCCGTGGACCATCACGAGCACCGGCGCACCGCGTGCGTTCGGCGGCGTGTAGACGTCCATGCGCTGCATCGCGTCGGGGCCGTAGGGCACGTCGGGAAGGCGCCGCACGTCGGGCTGCGCCGTCGCGGCAACGGACGACAAGGCCAGCGCGAGCAGCCACGCGGTGCACAGCGGCGCAAGGCGTTTCATCATCATCGTCGTGGGGGCGCGGCGCCTGGTCAGGCCTTGGGAATCATCCAGCCCGTTTCGCCGCCGCGTCCCGGCAGGTGCAGCGCGGCGGTGGCGGCCGGCGTTTCCGCCAGCAGCCGCCCCTTGCGAAACACCTTGAGCCGCGTGGCGCGCAGGCGGATCGCCTCAACAGGATCGCGCGCCTGCAGCAGCACGAAGCTCGCGTCGCAGCCCGCCGCGATGCCGTAGCCCTCCAGGTGCATCACGCGCGCGGCGTTCGTCGTCACCGCTTCGAAGCACTGGCGAATGCGGCCTGGCTCGTCATCTGCGCCACGTGCAGGCCCATGTGCGCCACTTCGAGCATGTCGCCCGAGCCCATGCCGTACCACGGGTCCATCACGCAGTCGTGGCCGAATGCGACGTTCACGCCGGCGGCCATCAGCTCGGGCACGCGCGTCATGCCGCGGCGCTTGGGGTAGCTGTCGTGGCGGCCCTGCAGCGTGATGTTGATCAACGGGTTGGAGATGACGGCCACGCCGCTCTGCGCGATCAGCGGCAGCAGCTTGCTCACGTAGTAGTTGTCCATCGAGTGCATCGACGTGCAGTGCGAGCCCGTCACGCGGCCCTGCATGCCCAGGCGCTGCGCCTCGAAGGCCAGCGTCTCGATGTGGCGCGATAGCGGGTCGTCGGACTCGTCGCAGTGCATGTCGACCAGCTTGCCGCGCTCGGCCGCCATTTCGCACAGCAGCTTCACGCTGGCGGCGCCGTCGGCCATGGTGCGCTCGAAGTGCGGAATGCCGCCGACCACGTCCACGCCCTTGTCGAGCGCGCGTTCGATGTTCTCCACGCCGCCGGGCGAACGCAGCACGCCGTCCTGCGGGAACGCCACCAGCTGCAGGTCGAGATACGGCGCCACCTTGCGCTTGACCTCGAGCAGCGCGTCGACTGCGAGCAGGCTCGGGTCGCTGGTGTCCACGTGCGAGCGCACCGCCAGCAGCCCCTTGGCCACGGCCCAGTCGCAGTACGCCAGCGCACGCTCGATCAGCGCCTCGGCCGTGAGCAGCGGCTTCAGCTCGCCCCACAGCGCAATGCCTTCGAGCAGCGTGCCGCTCTCGTTGACGCGCGGCAGGCCGTAGCTCAGCGTGGCGTCCATGTGGAAGTGCGGGTCGACGAAATGCGGTGCGAGCAGCAGGCCCTGCGCGTCGAGCTTCTCGTGCGCGGGCGCGTCGAGGCCGGCGGTGACTTCGGCGATGCAGCCGTCCTGCACGGCGATCGACATGCCGGTGCGGCCGTCGGGGAGGGTGGCGTTGGTGATGAGGAGGTCGAGCATCGGTGGGGAGGTCTTGTGGGATCGGTTGGGCGCTATTTTCCGCCGCCGCTCCCGCGAAGCACAGCCCAAGCCGCGAAAATCCCGCGATGCCCCGCAAACCCGCGCCAAAGCCCGACGTCACGGCCGAAGCCGATGGCGCCATGCCCGACATCAGCGAACGCGCCGACGGCCCCGCGCTGATCGCGCTGCGGGGCGCCGACGCACCGGGCCACGAGTTCCGCCTCGGCACCCGCGAGTACGACTGGCACCACCACCTGCGCGGCCAGGTCTTCTGCGTCGAAAGCGGACTGGTGCATGTGCGCACCGCGCACGGCTCGTGGCTGTTGCCGCCGCACCGCGCGGGCTGGCTGCCGCCCGGCGAGGCGCACAAGGTCAGCATCAGCGGCGCGATGAGCGGGTGGACCGTGCTGATCGCGCCTGTCGCTGCGCAGACCTTGCCCGAGCGACCTTGCGTGGTCGGCATCAGCGAACTGATGCGGGCGCTGGTGCGGCGCGCCGTGACATGGGCCGATCGGGACCGGCTCGACGCCGAGCAGGAGCGCATGAGCGCCGTGCTGCTCGACGAAATGCGCCGCGCGCCGCACGAGCCGCTGCACCTGCCGATGCCCACCGACCGCCGGCTGCTGCGCATCGCGAGCGCCATCTACGAGCAGCCCGAGAACGGCCGCACGCTCGAAGAGTGGGCGCAGTGGGCCGGCCTGTCGCCGCGCACGCTGAGCCGGCTGTTCCTGGCCGAAACGGCCGTGAGCTTTGCCCAGTGGCGGCAGCAGGCGCGGCTGGTGCACGCGCTGGAGCGGCTGGCGCGCGGCGAGGCCGTGGCGGACATCGCCGATGCGCTGGGCTACGCAACGCCGAGCAATTTCATCGCGATGTTCAAGCGCAGCTTCGGCGAGTCGCCCGCGCGCTACTTCGCCAGCCGTGGCGCCCAGTGAAGGTAGATGTAGACGTTCTCGCTGCGGTCCCGCGCCACGCCGGCCGTGCCCCACTGGAACTTGGCCGGTAGACCCGGCACGCCGGCGGCCTGCAGCCAGCGTTCGTGAAAACGGTAGCGCTCGTCGACGCTCGCGTAGAAGGCGTCGCTGTCCAGGTTGCGGTGGCGAGGCGGGGTCAGCGCGATGGCGGCGCTGGCCAGCCGATCCTGCTCGAAGCGCAGTGTCAGGTCGACGTCCGAGCGGTCCGCCGTGCCGTGCGCGGTGGCGAACACGCATTCGACCTGGCGGCCTTCGACGTTCACCGTTTGCGGGTTTGTCGAAAAAAGAGAGGGAAGGCCATCGGCACGGCTGCCCGCGTCGATGACGGTGCCGAAAGCCGTGATGCGGCCGTTCGAGGTGTCCAGTACCGGTGCGAAGGTCATGACCTCTCTAACGCATGCGCTGCGCCCGATACCGGTATTGCCCGGGCGCCGGCCCGACCTCGATGGTCACGCGCCGCAGCTTGTCGTCGTGCCCCGAGTCGGCCTTGGCCGTCACCACGATGCCGCGCGGCGTTGCCCGGCACGTCAGGTCCGACAGCGCGATCTCCGCATGGTCGTTGTCGAGTTCGGCGATGGCGACCGTGTGCTCCGCGTGCAGGCTGCCGTTGGCGTCGCGCGTCATCCATTGCACGTAGAGAAAGGACTGGGCGTACTGGTCGGCATGCACCACCCGGTAGGTGCCCTGGTGGTCCTTGCCCCAGGTGCCGCAAAGCTGCACCCAGCTGACGGCGTCGGCCGTCTTGAAGGTCTCGTAGCTGTAGTCGCTGCCCAGCGCCCGCGCGTTCGCGCCGCACAGCGCCAGCAAGGCGCAGAGCAGGGCGGCGCGCGCGGTGTTGATGGTCGTGGTCGTCGTCGTTCGCATCAGCGTTCTCCCTTGCGGTAGGGCTTCATCAGCGCCTGCGGATAGCTGGCCTTGCGCGCCACCAGCACCAGCGCCAGGATCGACAGCAGGTACGGCAGCATCAGGTACAGCTGGTAGGGCAGCACGGCGTCTCCCGATTGTTGCAGCCGCAGTTGCAGTGCATCGAAGAACGCGAACAGCAGCGCGCCGAGCAGGGCCTTGCCCGGCCGCCACGAGGCGAACACCACCAGCGCCACGCAGATCCAGCCGCGCCCGTTCACCATGTTGAAGAAGAAGGCGTTGAAGGCCGAAAGCGTGAGGAAAGAGCCGGCCATGCCCATCAGTGCCGAGCCCGCGACGATGGCGCCGGTGCGCGTGGCCGCGACCGACACGCCCTGGCTCTCGGCCGCCTGCGGGTTCTCGCCGGCCATGCGCAGCGCCAGCCCGAGCGGCGTGCGGTACAGCACCCAGCCCACCACCGGCACCAGCAGCAGCGCGAACAGCGTGAGCGCGGTCTGCGCGTTGAGGATGGGCACGGGCAGCCAGTCCATCGGCGCGAACGGCGTGATGGTCGGCGGCGTGTTCACCTTGGGGAAGCTCACGCGGTAGCCGAAGTAGCTGAGGGCGGTCGCGAGCAAGGTGATGCCCAGCCCGGACACGTGTTGAGAGAGCGCCAGGCCCACGGTCAGGAAGGCGTGCAGCAGGCCGAACACCATGCCCGTGAGCGCGGCCACGCCGACGCCCACCCAAAGCGGCGCGCCGGCATAAACGGCGAGCCAGCCGGTGAAAGCGCCCGCGACCATGATCCCTTCGATGCCGAGGTTGAGCACGCCCGCGCGCTCGCACAGCAGCACGCCGAGCGTGCCCAGGATCAGCGGGGTGGCGATGCGCAGCACCGCGACCCAGAAGGCGGGGTTGGCGAGGATGTCTAGAAGGTCGGTCATCGGGTGTTTCTCCCTCCCCTTCCGGGGGGGGGCGGGGTGGGGGCAGGCGGCGCTCGC
>NZ_MOWM01000075.1 GCF_016082275.1 Variovorax sp. E3 | reverse complement strand
GGGCGCGACGCCCGAAGCCGCCGCGCCGGCCGCCCCGACACCGGCCGCCGAAGGGTATTCGCCCATCCGGCAAAATCTCGACCTGGAGGCCTTCCGCGCCGAAACCAAGATGCCGCTGCGTACCGACGTGTCGCTGCAGCAGACAGGGCCGGCCTCCGAGGGGCTGCAGCGCGACTGGCCGGCCCCGGCGCTGGGCCTCGAGAGGCACTACGGTTACGCATTCCAGTGGTTCGGCCTGTCGGCCCTCGTCGTCATCCTCTATGTCTGGTTCCAATTCATCTCCCCCTTCCGCCGCGCGCGTCGCCGCGCACGCGATGGCCGCTTCTGACGAGCCGCTGGGCCTGACGGTGCATTCGATGCCGTCGCCCAACCAGGCGCTCGACGGCGCGGAGGGCCGGCGCACGGTCGTTGGGCGCTGGAAGATGATCGCCGTGATGCTGATGTGCGCGGCGCCCGTCATTGCCTCGTACTTCACCTACTACGTGATCCGGCCCGAAGGCCGCAGCGTCTACGGCGAGCTGATCGATCCGCAGCGCGAGCTGCCGAAGTTCATTGCCGCCGACCGCGACGGCGCGCCGGTCGACCTGGCCACGCTCAAGGGGCAGTGGCTGCTGGTGGCGGTGGGCGATGCGGCATGCAACGCGCTGTGCGAGCAGCAGCTCTACCTGCAGCGCCAACTGCGCGAAAGCCTGGGCCGCGAAAAAGACCGCATGGACCGCGTCTGGCTCGTGAGCGACGCCGCGCCCGTGCCCGAACGGCTGAACAACGGCCTGCACGGCGCGACCGTGCTGCGCGTGCCGGCCGACGAACTGGCCAAGTGGCTGGCGCCCGTCTCGGGCCACACGCTGGCCGAACACCTCTACGTGGTCGATCCGATGGGCCACTGGATGATGCGTTTCCCGGCGCGCATGGACGCCGCCGGCGCCAGCCGCGCCAAGCGCGACCTCGACCGGCTGCTGCGCGCCTCGGCGTCGTGGGACAAGCCGGACCGTTGAAGCGACGGACACACACCGCATGGACACGACGAGCTCGCTCTACGATCTGACGCCCATCGCCTGGCTCATGGCCGCCGGCGTGCTGATCGCGCTCGGCCCGCTGCTGTGGGTGTGGCGGCGCAACGCGGGCGCGGGCCCGGCGCGGCGGCTGCACGCGCTGACCGTGCTCACGCTGTTCCTGACCTTCGACCTGACCTTGTTCGGCGCCTTCACGCGGCTCACCGATTCGGGCCTGGGCTGCCCCGACTGGCCCGGCTGCTACGGCAATGCCAGCCCGTCCGGCGCGCGCCATGAAATCGCGATGGCGCAGGCCGCGCAGCCGACCGGCCCGGTCACGCACAGCAAGGCCTGGGTCGAGATGGTTCACCGCTACCTGGCCACGGGTGTCGGCGTGCTGATCCTCACGCTCGCGGGCGCGACCTGGATCGTGCGCCGCCGCCAGCGCCGCGCGCCGCCGCCTTCGTCTTCCAAGGAGGGCGACCATCACCACGCCACGCTCAGCGCGTGGTGGCCGGCCTTCACGCTGGTCTGGGTCTGCCTGCAGGGCGCGTTCGGCGCGCTCACGGTGACATGGAAGCTCTTTCCCGCCATCGTCACGCTGCACCTGCTGGGCGCGGTGGTGCTGCTGGCGCTGCTCTGCATCCAGGCCGTGCACTACCGCCAGGCGGCGGCGCAGCGGCTGCCCACGCCGGTGTCGCCGGCGCTGCGCAACGGGCTCATTGCAACGACCGTGCTGCTGGTGCTGCAGATCGCGCTCGGCGGCTGGGTCAGCACCAACTACGCGGTGCTGGCCTGCACCCAGTTCCCGACCTGCCAGGACAGCTGGTGGCCGGCGATGAATTTCGCGCAGGGCTTCGAGATCTGGCGCCACCTGGGCGTGACCGGCGAAGGCCAGCCGCTCGATTTCTCGGCGCTCACCGCCATTCATTACGTGCACCGGCTCATGGCCTATGCCGTGTTCGTCGCGCTCGGCGTGCTGGCGTGGCGCCTGCGCCGCATCGACGCGCTGAAGTCGCAGGCCCGCTGGCTTGCCGGCCTGGCGCTGCTGCAACTGGCCACCGGCCTGGGCAACGTGCTGCTCGGCTGGCCGCTGGCCGCCGCCGTGCTCCACACCGGCGGCGCGGCAGCGCTGGCCGTGGTGCTGACCTGGGCGCTCTGCGAAAGCCGGCGGGGCGCCGCGGCACAGACCGCGCGGGCCAGTGACAATGCAGGCGGTCACAACAACAACACCCAGAGGAAGGCCGCCGCGTGAGTACCCCGATCCCCGTTCAGCACACCAGCACCGCGAACGTGCTGCGCCAGTTCTACGCGCTGACCAAGCCGCGCGTGGTGCAGCTGATCGTGTTCTGCGCACTCATCGGCATGGTGCTGGCCGTGCCCGGCCTGCCTTCGTGGGCCGACGTGCAGCGCGGCGTGCTGGCCTGCATCGGCATCTGGCTGGTGGCGGGGGCGGCGGCGGCGTTCAATTGCCTGGTCGAGAAGGGCATCGACGCGAAGATGAAGCGCACCGCGTGGCGTCCCACGGCACGCGGCGAGCTCAGTGACCTGCAGGCGCTGGTTTTTTCGGCGCTGCTGTGCGCGGCCGGCTCGGTGCTGCTGTGGTTCACCGTCAACCCGCTGACCATGTGGCTGACCTTCGCCACCTTTGTCGGCTACGCGGTGATCTACACCGTGATCCTCAAGCCGCTGACGCCGCAGAACATCGTGATCGGCGGTGCCTCGGGCGCCATGCCGCCGGTGCTGGGCTGGGCCGCGATGACGGGCGACGTGGGCCCCGAGGCGCTGATTCTTTTCCTCATCATCTTCCTGTGGACCCCGCCGCATTTCTGGGCGCTGGCGCTGTACCGCGTCGAGGACTACCGCAAGGCCGGCCTGCCGATGCTGCCCGTGACGCACGGCAACGAGTTCACGCGGCTGCAGGTGCTGCTGTACACCTTCATTCTGTTCGCTGCCTGCCTGATGCCCTTCATCTACGGCATGAGCGGCTGGCTGTACCTGGCGGTGGCCGTGGCCGTGAGCGTCGGCTTCACGGGCTATGCGTTCGCGCTGTGGCGCAACTACTCGGACACGCTGGCGCGCAAGACCTTCCGCTTTTCGCTGATCCACCTGAGCGTGCTGTTCTTGGCGCTGCTGGTCGATCACTACCTTCACTGAACACGTCTCCATGAACAAGCGCAACGCTCTTCGATTGATGGCCACGGGCGCCGGCTGGGTCGGCGTGACCGCGGCGCTGGGCCTGGGCCTTTCGGCCTGCGGCGAGACCAAGCAGAACTTCACCGCCGTCGACATCACCGGCGCCGACTACGCCAAGGACTTCTCGCTGAAGGACGCCGACGGCAAGGTCCGCACCATGGCCGACTTCAAGGGCAAGGTGGTCGTGATGTTCTTCGGCTACGCGCAGTGCCCCGACGTCTGCCCCACCACCATGACCGAAATGGCGCAGGTCAAGCAGCAGCTGGGCAAGGACGGCGACAAGCTGCAGGTGCTGTTCGTCACGGTCGACCCGGCGCGCGACACGGCCGAGGTGCTCAAGGCCTACATGGGCGCGTTCGACCCGAGCTTCGTCGCGCTGATTCCCACGGCCGACGAACTGGTCGCGCTCGCCAAGGACTACAAGGTCTACTACAAGAAGGTCGACGGCAAGACGCCGACCAGCTATTCGATGGACCACTCGGCCGCGAGCTATGTGTACGACACGCAAGGCCGCCTGCGGCTGTACGCGCGCTACGGCGCGGGCGTGCCGTCGATGGTGGCCGACCTGAAGACATTGCTCGCTGCCTGACGGGAGCCGTCGCATGGACGCAGTGGTAGCGGTCGCAGGTTCGGTCGAGCACCTGAAGGGGCGCAAGGGCGCCTTCCGCATCGCGCTGATTCCGCCCGAGGTGCTGCGCGCCCTGAACGACGGGCTGCTCGAGACCGTCAACCTCAACGAATTCATGGCACTGGAGCTGCCGCAACTGGCGCGCAGCGTGGCGGGGCACATCGGCCTTGACGCCGGGAGCGAACGGCTGGTCGACACGCTCGCCATGCTCGCCGCGTTCAAGCCGATGCAGCGGCACGGGCACATCGCGCGGGCGCTCTACGACCTTGCGGCGCTGCACGACGAGCGCGACGCCGTCGCCCACAAGCTGGCCACGCACGCGAGCGACGTGGCGCGCTGCTGGGCCGCGCAATGGGTCACGCTCTCGGGCCTGCCGCTGCCGCAACAGCTGGAGGCCGTGCGCCGCTTTGCCGCCGACCCGCATTTCGGCGTGCGCGAAATCGCGTGGATGGCGGTGCGCGACGCGGTCATTGCCTCGCTCGACGAAGCCCTGGCGCTGCTGCAGCCCTGGGTGTTCGACGCCGACCCCAACATCCGCCGCTTCGCCAGCGAACTCACGCGCCCGCGCGGCGTGTGGTGCGCGCAGATCGAGGCGCTCAAGACCGAGCCCTGGCGCGCGCTGCCGCTGCTGGAGCCGCTGCGCGCCGACCCGAGCCGCTACGTGCAGAACTCGGTGGCCAACTGGCTCAACGACGCGAGCAAGAGCCAGGGCGAGTGGGTCGACAGGCTCTGCGCGCGCTGGCTGGCCGAGTCGGACACGCCCGAGACCCGCTACGTCGCCAAGCGGGCGATGCGCACGCTCTCCAAATGAAAAAAGCCCGGGTGACCGGGCTTTTTTGCTGGGGCGGCGGAATGAAGGCTTACGCGTAGTCCGCCAGCGCCTTCTTCATCTTCTTCATGGCCGCGACCTCGATCTGGCGAATGCGCTCGGCGCTCACGCCGTACACGGCCGCCAAGTCGTGCAGTGTCATGCCGCCCGAGCCGTCGTCGTTGACTTTGAGCCAGCGCTCTTCGACGATGCGGCGGCTGCGGTCGTCCAGCGCTTCGAGCGCCGTGGCGATGCCGTCGCTCGACAGGCGGTCGCGCTGCTGCGATTCGAGCAGGGCGGTCGGTTCCTGCGTGGCGTCGGCCAGGTAGGCGATCGGGCCGAAGGCCTCTTCGCCGTCGTCCGACGGGCCCGGGTCGAGCATGACGTCGCCGCCCGACAGGCGGGTTTCCATCTCGAGCACTTCCTCGGGCTTGACGTTGAGCCGGGTCGCCATTTGCGAGACTTCGTCGGGGCTCAGCGTGTCGCGGTGCGTGCCGTTGTCGGCCGCGGCCGAGTCGGCCTTGAAGCCTTGCTTCATCGAGCGCAGGTTGAAGAACAGCTTGCGCTGGGCCTTGGTCGTCGCGACCTTGACCATGCGCCAGTTCTTCAGGATGTACTCGTGAATCTCGGCCTTGATCCAGTGCATGGCGTAGCTCACGAGCCGCACGCCCTGGTCGGGGTCGAAACGCTTCACGGCCTTCATGAGGCCCACGTTGCCTTCCTGGATCAGGTCGCCGTGCGGCAGCCCGTAGCCCAGGTACTGGCGGGAAATGGAAACCACGAGGCGCAGGTGCGACAGCACCAGCGCGCCGGCGGATTCGAGGTCGTTCTGGTCGCGCAGCTTGCGTGCGAAGCCCTGCTCTTCTTCGAGCGTGAGCAGCGGCAGGCGGTTGGCGGCCGAAATGTAGGCATCCAGGTTACCCAGCGGGGGGACCATCGACCATGGGTTGGCGACGGCCAGCTGGTTCGCAGAGACTCCAGACAGCGTTGTCATCAGGGGAAACTCCTTTGTGTTGGCCATATTAGCACTCGGTTAGAGGGAGTGCTAAACCAAGGGTTCCCTTGAGTTTCTATCGCGATGATAGTTTCAGGCTACCAATGCAGGTGTCGGTTCTCACTGAGTTTCGAATTTTTCTCACTGAGTACTGAATTGACGAGTCCCCGTCCTCGTTAGCCAAGAAGGGGGCGCGAACGACCGCACCTTTGTGGAGGGTTGGGTTCTCGTTCGATCGGCAGAGTTCCTTACTGAGCTGAGTTGGAGCTGTGTTTCTTTACAGGAAATGATTTTCGGCGAGACCAAACAGGCAAGCGTCCTTGACTACTGCCTCGAGAACGTCAGGCTTTGTGCGAGGCACTCTGGATGAAGCCCTCGCACAAAACTGCGCATGCAAGTTACTGAGCAGCCTGTCCAACCGTGGAGATTTCCGCCATCTACTCACTTTCGGCGCCGGGACACTAACCTTCTTGTGAGTTGCAGATTTTTACATTTTTCTCTCACTGTCTTCTGCGACTCTGCACGTCTTCTACTTGTCACTATCCTTCAAATAGCACCGCTTCCTGGTGTCGCCCCATCTTGACTAGAAGATCATGGAAAGCCTCTTCCATGAGGTCTTCAACATTTCGGTCGAGATCCAAGGCAACCTGCCTAATCACCTTATGGGCGACCTTGTCGAAGTAGCCAACGAGCGCCTTCTTGCCAACCCGTCCAGGTTGAACATAACCGGCGGCTTGCTGTCCACGGCCGGTACGGGCGTCTTGATTGCGGAGAGGTGGGGCCATCTTGCATCAGTTAACTAGGTAATAAGTGCACTATTTTAACGGCTTCTAGGGAGCATAAAGAAGGTTGACTAGATCTTCCTGCCAGCGATGGGCCGATCGAGTCTCTAGAAAGAGACTGCGAATTCCTGCAATCAACTGCAACTGGCAACACCGCCTCGTGCAAGCTAACTTGTTGATTTTTCTAGGTACGACGGGCGTTTGCAGTGTGCAGACGTGTGCACATGGATGATCAGTCGCCGCCTGGATGCGTGCGTAGCACGTGACTGAGAAGCAGCCGGATGGCGCGCCGTGTTTTAAAACAAGTTTTAAACACACTTAAAAGACCGTTTGAAGGCGCTTTGAATGCACTGCATGGTGCGGCGCAGCACTATGCGCCGGCCGGCTGCGCGTAAAATGAAAAGTATGGCGAAAGACGGATGAAGCGGTAATGCCATTCTTAAAACGGGCAGGGGTTGACACAAATTGCAGCCTTAGATCTACAATCCGGTATCGACAACGAATCCATCATGAGCGACGACTCCATCCCCAAAGACCTCGGCCGGCGGCTAGGCGACCTGTCCGATCTTCCTGAGGCCCTGCGTAAGCAGATTACGGCCGCAAAGCTCGACGATTTGGAAGAGAAGATTGTCAAGACGCTTCGCGATCGATTCGAGGGGGTCGCGAATCTCGACGAGCTGATGGTCGGCTTGTATCGCGATCATCAACACATCATTGACGACCGGCGAAAGTTGGCGAACAAGCTTTATCGGATGCAGCAGACGGGCCTGATTGAGGCCGTTCCGAAGCGCAAGGGCGTGTACAAACTGAAGGAGACAGCAGTAGGAACGTAAGACGCCCGAAAAAGCAAAAGGCCAGCCGCCCGTTAGGACGACTGGCCCGATGCAAGCGATGAAGGCCGGAGCCCGTAAAGCTAGTTGGTGAGACACCTAGTGTATGCGGTGGCCATTTTTAACGTCAAGGAAGGGTTTCTCCGGACCGAACCTTGGCACCTTATTGCTGAAAGGGTAATAAGCATGGCCTCTCGACACGAAATCAAATGTGTCAACAAGAGTGATCGGTATGACCCCCATGAGCGCATCAAAGCGGTCGGTGGGGTTAATGCGGACGGGTCCAACTGGAAACTCAGCCAGGAAGACGCCATCCGGCATATCGAAGCAGGTAAGTACCAGTTCTTCGTGACGGCCGGCGGCCGGATCGTGGACGTGATCGTGGCGGTCAGCCGCTTCGGCAACAAGTACTTGAAGACGGTTTCGGATGGCGACCATCCGAACAACCTCTTGAGCCTGTACGAGTGCGTGCACTGATCGCATGACTTGGTGGGGGCGCATCCGCGCCCCCGCTTTTCAACACACTAGGAGCTATTCATGTTTGAAATTTTCCGAGCCAATGGCGGCGGCTACTTCTGGCATCTCAAGGCCAACAACGGCGAGAAGCTGTGTCACTCCGAGGTCTACACGACTAAGCAGGCGGCACAAGCCGGTGTCGATGCGGTGAAACGCATCGCGCCAACCGCTCCGGTTCACGACAGGACCTGATCCGGTACAGCACGAAGGGCCACCACTTGGTGGCCCTTTTCTCATCAAAATAATCAAGGAGCCACAGTATGGCGACGACGATGTTTTTCGAGGAGCAGGAGATCAAGGATGCCGCGAGGTCCGGCAACAAGATCACTTTGGAGTTCGGCCGCTCGTCCTACCTTGGGGGCGAGAACCTTGTTTACCTGGTCGTGGATGGCAAAACGCTGATCCTCGACGAGAGGTCCGGTCGTAATATTTACGAAGCGATGAAGGCCCTTGGCGGATATCTCGGCTACGACAAGCCGTGACTCGTAGCGCCCACATCTAGCCTTCTGAATGCGCTGTTTTACGGGCTTGTCGCAGCCCCTCTGGCCTTTCCGTCATCGACAACGCTCATGAAGACGTTACGACGCGGCAGCCATGATGGCTCATGGCCTCTTTCAATGCACCTTGACAGCACGCGGAGCGCTTCTCATGCCAACAGTCCTGACCGCCAAGGCGAGACAGGCGGGGGCAAAAAAGGTAACCACAAGGCAGTCTGGACCGCTTGGTATGAACATCTGGGTCGGCTCTTTGCCGTTAACCCTGCAGCACAAGGTTCCGGGAATCTGTTCTGTGGTTCAACTACGAGAGCACATCTTCGCTTGGAGGATTTCGCCTTTCTTCGGCTGCGGGGGCGCAGATCACATTCTGCTCACGGATGCCAGAGTTTGATCGACGTTGGTTGCTCGTGTACGTGATGGACTTGTCGTGGCCTCCTCAGGCCACAAGGTGAGAGACCTCGACTTCTGTAGATGATGCTCGCATTAGTAGGGCCTCCAGCCCTCCTGAATCCAGCGCGGAATCTCAGCGGGACCGTTGTCGCAATATAGGCTGATGAGCTGGTTGTTTGAGCTCCGCCTGCATTCTTCGCGCTCCTCCGTGGTCGCGACAAGCTCCGGCGTCGACATTCGTATCGACGCATACGCCAGCCGATGCTCGGATCGCCACCTGCCACCCAAGATGTGGCGAAGCCGGATGTCGATATCAGCATTGTCACTTGGTCGGGTTCGGAATTGGTCGAAGGCCCTCACTGCATCTCGAAGTACCGCTGCTCTCTTTTCAATTTCTCTGCCGATACCAACGCGGACTCCGTTCAGTTTGGTCAGCGGAAGAACCCATCTCTCGAAGAACGCCATAAACGCCGGCAGCATTTGTCGGTCGTCAAATCGGAGGCTGAGCTGCCACAGTGTCGTCACGAGGTTCTGCCCGGCCTCGTGTGCCAGCGCCTCATATCTGAAGCGGTGGGCTTGCTGCACTACGTAAGTCAGCAACGCCAGGGTGTCGAGACTGGGGCGATACCAAAGCTTCTCATAGTGCCTTGGCCGTAGGCTAGGGATCGCATAGCGGGAGGTCTCACCACCCGAGAGAATGAGTGAGCCCGAGGCGATGGGGCGGTCAAGAAGTTGCATCCACCGCTTGCACGTTTGTGGCGTCGGTTCTGGCTCCCTGAGGATCTGCCAAAGCACGTGCGAAAACTCGGCTTTCGAGCCAGTGCCACTGGTACCGTTCACTCGCAACGCCTCCACCTTGTCGATCAGCGCCAGCCTCGGCGCTCGCTCGCCGCGCTCATAAGCGCGCCATTTATTCGTCCACGAAGACACGCCAGTCGTCTCGTTGCGCCATCGCAGGTTTGGTTCGACCATGCGCGCCAGGTCATGGAGGCTGGTGGGGCGCAATCGAATCGCGACGCCGCCCAGCCAGTAGCGGCTCCTCAACGCATCCACATCAATACGGCGTTGGTGACCTGTGATGGGCATTCGGCAGTCGAGCTAGAAGGTTCGAACGACGCTGCCCAACGTTACGGGCACCCGTGCATCAAGGCCCCAAACGAGGCCGACGCGAAACTGGACGCGAAAAAGCAGAGGCCGAGAGTCTTCACAAAAAACTCCTTTTGAATCAAGCACATGGCGATCGATGCTCTGAGCCGATCAGCACGAAGTGCGCTGAAAGCGACCACATTGTTAAGCAACTTGCGACGTCATAGCATGGCGCAGGACGACTCTGAATGCGACTATGCGCGACACGCAGATTGACGAGCAGCTAGCCCGAACGCTGGAGGAGGAGTTGATCCGCCGCTATGGATTGATGTTGCCCCCAGCTGCGCTGGCCAGTGAACTTTGCTATCCGAGCAAGAGGGCCTATCAGCAAGCTGTGCTTCGACGCACCCTTCCTGTACCTACGTTCCAGATCGAACATCGTCGTGGTCGCTTCGCGCTGGCCAAGGATGTCGCGCACTGGCTCGCGCAACAGCACAGGAACGCCGCCGCACATCAACGGGGAGCCCAAGGCGATGCGCCTCAGGATGAATGCGAGCCGGTAGCTTCTAAGCAGAAAACGCCTGCCAAGGAGGAAACACCCATGTAGAAAAGAGAACGCCGATCAACCCTTCGGATGACCGGCGCGCCCCCCGATGAAGAAACTTCAACGGCGTCAGAATCCGAAGTTTCTTCTCGCAAGGCACCCGTGTCAAGACTCCAGCCAGCCATTTCTATGGCCGGCGCGGGGTGATTTTTGCCTGGAGAAACTTCATGAACACCGTGCCAGACCCGCCGGCACGCAAGGTGGTTTCGCGCTCGCCCATAAGGACAGTGCGCGTAATCAACTTGCCCGGTATTTTTGCTTCCCCCATCGAGTGTGAGTCTGCCCTGGAGCGTGATTTCGTTTATCGCGCAGCTCTTTGCCCCGGGGTAAATCAGCTACGGCATCAGCCATTTCAGCTCAGGGTCAGAGGGGGGCGACGCTACACCCCTGATTTCCTTGTCAGTCACGCCGACGGCAGCCAAACCGTCATCGAGGTCAAGCTCGCCCGGAAGATCGATCGCTACCGCGAAACCTTCGACGAGGCCGCAAAGCAGCTTCGCGAGCGGTCTTTTCGATTTGTCGTCGTGGGCGAAAACAAGATTCGGACGAAGAAATCCCATGAACGAGCAGCTCTGCTGCTCCGATATCGGAAGGTTTCGATCGATCCCAAGCTTCAGCAACGGGTGCTGGAGACCGCTGGCGCTCACCCCGAGGGGATCTCGATCCACGTGCTTGAGCAAGTCTGTCAAGCGTCTCGACTTGACATCTTTCATCTCATCGCAGCTCGTCATCTGAGCTGTTCACGTCTGCTGCCACTGGATGGTGGCGCATTGGTATTCGCATTTCCCACACAGGAGATCAATGATGAACATCTCATTGAAAGCTGGCTTGGTGTTGCGCAGTGGCCAACGCACACTTGAACTTACACGTGTCCTCGGCGAGCACCAGGTTCAGTTCGAAGACACGCTCACTCGAAGAGCGACGACGCTGTCTACCACCAAGGTGCTCAAGCGGATTTGGGATGGTCATTACACCGTGGTGTTGGGAAACGCTGAGGTCTCTGCGCATACCCATTCCAGCGAGACTGGCGCTGTCACGAAACGCACCGAGCTTCCTGTTCTCGTCGATCTTTCCAAACTCAAGGAGAGTTGGAGAGTCCAGATCGACTACCGGTTGCGCTACCTCAAGGCGTTGCAGGCGGGCCATGTGACGAGAGGTGATCGCTCTGGGGTAGCGAAGGTGATCAAGGCGACGGCAAAGGCAACGGACGATGCCTCGCCCCCCTCCGCGTCGACAGTCATGGATTGGGCTAGGCGGTATCAGAACTCAGCGTGTAACCCGCTTTCGCTGGTGGATCGGATTAAGACGATGCCCCGGATTCGCAAGTTGTCAAACACGGTCGAAGCCATCATTTCGAGCAACCTTCGCACGGAGTACTTCACTCGTGACCGCCACTCACTCACGCATGTCTATGACTGCGTACGCAAGGACCTCAAGGTGGCTGTGCGAAATGGCGAAGTGAAAGAGGAAGATGCGAAGGTCGGTTTTGCAACCGTATGTCGCCGGGCAAGAGACGTGGACGTCTACCACCGGATCGCATCCCGCGAGGGCGAAGCGCGGGCTCGAATGGTCTGCCGCAGCACGATTGATGGTGCGGGCGCCGCGTATCCGTTACAGCGCGTGGAAGTTGACCATACCCCTCTGAATTGGGTTGTGATCTCGGACGAAACCGGTCTGCCCCTGGGACGGCCGCTGCTCACGGTCGCGATCGACGCCTACTCCAGCTACATCCTCGGGATCTATTTGAGCTTCTACGGCCCAGGAGTCAGCAGCGTCGTGGGCGTGTTGAGAAGTTCGCTGATGCCGAAAGCCGAACTGATCTCGAACCTCGGCTTGGACAATCCGTGGCTCTCGCACGGGCTGGCAGACGAATGGGTGTTGGACAACGGCCTAGAGTTTCATTCTCTTGCATTCAAGGGGATGTCTTGGGAGATCGGCATCGATATGACTTACTGTCGCGTGAGAACACCGTGGCTCAAACCGCATGTGGAGCGATTCTTTTCAGGACTGAACTACCTGACCCTCGCGCGGGGCCGCGTCCACAAGAAGGTGGCAAGCGCTACGAACCTAGACCCGTACAAGGACGCCGCAATCAGCTTCGGTGACCTGGTCAAGGGCCTCACGATGTACGTGGTCGACGTTCATCCCTTTCAGATCAATGAACGAAAGCTGGCCCGCCCATTTGATCTATTCCAAGATGGGCTGGAGCGATGCCCGCCAGCGATATACCCCGGAAGCTGGGACCGATTGCGGTTGGTCTCCGGCCTGTCAACATCGTTGACTGTCGGTCAAGGCGGCGTACAGCTGCGAGGAATTCCGTATGGCAGCGCTGATCTGTTGCCCTTGCGTCGCGAGTTCGGAAGCAGCTTCAAGACGATGTGCAAGTGGGATCCAGAGGACCTCAGCAGTCTGTTTGTTCGAAACCCAACGAAGTTGGATGAATGGATCCAGTGTCCCAGCCGCTGGGCCGAATACACCGCCGGTCTCTCCTGGAATCAGCATCTGATGATCCGCAAGTTTGCTGCTCAGGAACTCGCCGGAAAGGCGGCGGAGGAAAAACTCTGGACCGCGAGGATGAAGCTGCATGACCACTGGATGGACGCAACCCGGCCAAAAGACCGGAAAAGTTCACTCAAGGCTGCGCAATACGCAGGCCTGACCTCGAGCCGGGTAACGAGCGTGCATGCAGCCCCGGCGGCTCCTGCCTCGGACCCTATCGTGCTATCCCCTCCGTCGAGCATCGAACATGAGATCCCCGAGTTCGACGCATTCGACATGGAGTCGCGATGAACGCCGCTCCAATCAATGAGGCTGAAATCGATTGGCCCGACGAGGAGGAGCGTCGCACGATTGCAAGACGCCTCTTCACCTACTCTTCCCATGCCTTAGGTGCCGCGGTTCAGGTCGATCGCATCATGGTGAACCATCCGAACTTCAAGGAGGCACTCGCCAGTTGTGATCGGGTGTTCCAGCTGAGCCGCGAACTCACGACACAACAGGGCGTGATCGTGAGCGGGCCCACCGGATCTGGCAAGACCGCCTTGATTCGGTACTTCCGGAACTCGCTCCCAAGGTCCAATCTGTTCGAACTGGGCCATGGAGCGTTGGCGGTTCGCCTTTCCAAGAAGCCGACGGTGGGCCAGCTCGTGGGAGGCATGCTGCGTCAGATCCGATATCCCTTTCCTCAGGTCAATGAGAAGACGCTGGCTGTCAAGCGAAACGTGCTGATCGATGCACTCAGGCAAAAGGGAACACGCCTGATCTTCATCGATGAAGGGCATCACCTGATGCAGCAAAGTCGCTGGCGTAGCCACTCGGAGGACGGCAATAGCGTCACCGATTGTGTTCGCGAGTTGATGGACGAGGTGCCATTGGGAATCGTCATTTCAGCGTCTGAGGAGCTCAATGATCTGGAGGGCGTCGACCAGCATCTGGCCAGCCGGATCAGTGCGAAGCACTCGCTGCAAGCGTTCGAACCAGGACCCGTGTGGTTGGCTTTTGTCAGGGCCTTTGCGAAGCAGAGCAAGGCATTCGATTTGAGCCTCATCGCCGAGAAAGACGAAGCTCTTCGCTTGCAAAAGGCAACTGCAGGGAATCTTCGTGCGTTCAAACGTCTTGTGACTGAAGGCGTACTGGTCGCTGCAGACGGTGGTGCCCGTGGGGTTGAGTTGGGTCACATGCATGCTGCGTTTGATCGGGTCTACGGCAAGGACGCGGGTCTGGGTAATCCGTATGTCGGTTGATCTGCAGCCTTTGCCTGTTGCTGTTGAACCTTCGGATGAGGAGTCCGGGCTGGGCTTCTTGCTGAGATGCTCGCATGCGAACGGAATAGCGCTTCAGTTTCTCGCGAATCATGCCGGCGTCCGTTCGCTCCGATGGATGGTCCCGCGAGATATCGACACACTGGCCTATCTCGCCGGGGTCTCCCCCAACTGGCTGGGGCAACGCGTCAAGACGCGCCGTCAAGTGAATGGTCGCAGGCAATATTCCTATCTCGGCTGGGAGTGGGGTTCGATCGCTTCGCTCCGGGTCAAGCAGCCCCAAGTCTGCCCTGAATGCCTTGCGGAGTACGCGATCTGCAGGGCGGAGTGGGATGTCGCCATGATCTCCGCGTGCCCCGTTCATCGGGCATTGCTCATAGACCGTTGCCCCCATTGCGGCATGCGGCTGACCTGGTCGCGTCCGGCCATCGACGTTTGCTGCTGCGGAAGATATCTGCGACGCAGTGGGCGTGAACATCACCTCTCTCGCGATGAGATGTCCTGGTGCCAGACCCTGTCTGCTCGATTGAAGGGGAAGCATCTCGCCAGAGCGGTCGAGCCTCCGACAATTCAGTTGCCGGAATGGATTTTTCACGTCAGCCCGGACGGCGCATCACGTCTTGTCCATGCGCTGGGCGCGTTGAGCAAGCCAGGGCAGTGCCTGTCTTCGGCGAAGGTCGTAGAGATCCCGAGTCCTTCCGAGCTCGCAGAGGTCGTCGAACGCGGGTTGGCGCGTGGGCGAATGCTGCAGGAGCAGTCGATCGAGTTTCGGCGGTCCATACGCGTGTTGATCTACGAGCCTGGACTGCAACGTCTGGCACGCCAAGGCGTAGTGTTCGAAGATCAGCAGGCCGCTGTGCAGCTGATGAAATTCCTCGACTGCGAGTCTCTGGACCTCGTTGAGAGAGAGCGGCGACGTGGTGGGCGGCCGACCAAAGGGCAACTGGAGCTTTTTCAAGATGCCGGCGCGTAAGGACGCGCCGCTTCGAATGGCGGGACTGCCGGCGCGATGCCATTTGAATCCCCCGCGTCGTGGGTGAGCAGAGCGGCTCTGTCGCAAGGGGAGACGGTCGATGTACTCCTGGCCCATATGGGTTTTGCGAAGGGAGTCGATATCGATTTGGTGATCTCTTCTCGAACTGGTCGAGACGCCCTGATGCGGTGTGGCGTGTCAGAGCCGTTTGCGCTTGCAAGAGGAATCTTTCCCCAGATCCAGAAGCTTGGGCGGTCGTGCGAAAAGTTTCTGCTGGCAACCCGCACCGGGACCCCTAGGTACAGGTTCTGTTCGAAGTGCCTGGCCGCTCAATCGGATCCTCATTTCGAGGTGCATTGCCGCTTTGCCACTTGGCGCTTTTGCCCGGTTCATCGATGTCTGCTGGAAGATACCTGCCCATATTGCAAAGCGTTTGTGACGCTGCCATTCAGCATGCTCTACGCCGGACCTAAGAAATCCGGCGTTGCGTATCTGGCTCATTGCCAGATGTGCGGAGGAAGGCTTTCGAGCCTGCCAGTCGTCGGTCTAGACAGTTTGCTCCTGACCGAATGGGACTGGGTGCTGCTGAAGAATGGACGTGCCGTGCTCGCTGCGCTGCTACACGGCGTGGTGCGTGTAGATGGTGAAAAGGAGTTGACCATCGCGAATTTGCGCAGGCTGGCCAAGAAAGGGGTCCTACCCCTTTGGGCAGACTGGATGAGTGCGGACCTGGCAAGGAAGGCAGTCGCGATCTTGAAGACCGGCCCGGATGGTGAGGAGACGCATGATGCTGGCTTCGCGCCACTTCGTTGAGCCTCCCCTCGAGAGGCAAGGTGCGTGCGGTATGGCTCAACCGTCTAGCTGTCGTGATGCGCACTCGCAAGCCGACGTAGGTCTTCGATGGTTTTGCGCTCGACCTCGGCACAGGACAGTGACTCTAACGCGTCGGCCATTGCCGTGAGCTTGATCGCGTGTCGTTCACTTGCCTGCGCCACGGTTTCGTCCTTCCCGACCATGAAGCTGAGGAGTTCGCTTTCGTCGGAGATGAAGAACCAGGATGCCCGGGCATCAGCGCTCATGCCTGCAAACATGTCTCGATAGGCATTGAATGCCAGCGAGCGTATGCGTTGCTTCTCTTCAGCTGTCATCGTGTCCTCGCTTTTCTGGCGCTCCGGCCGAATGATGGACTCGTCGGCACATCCCACTGGTGGCGCGGGCCTCACTCCTTTGCTCGTGAGGGCCCGAGTTTGAGCGCGAGTGGTTCGCAAGTTTTGCCCGGGGTGGAGGGTTTGAATGTTTTTACCTGATTTAGATTAACTTCGAGTTCGATTCGGTGAAGTTCGGCATGAAACTGAGGCGAGAAGACACCTTGAAACTCGGAATGCCGTTTTGTGATATTTTTTGACTCTTATGACTGCTCTGCCGACAGACTTCAAGCGCGCGACCGTTGAGGCTCAAGTGAAAACTTCGGCCGTAAAGCTGAAAGCCGTCAAAGTGCCTGGTAGGAGTGCCAAGCTGGGGTCATGCACGCCCTGAAGAAGATCTCGGAAGATTCAAACGCCGACCTGTTCAGCGGCAAGGCTGCACACGCAGCCTTCGGCCATATCCGAAGCTTGAAATAGACCTCGCGCGTCGCGACTACGTGGTCAATGCGATTGCCCGCAGTTGCGCACGAGCGGCGTCCGCTCGAAAGCGAGGAATTATCCAGTTGTGATGCGTCTCGCGATATCGCCCGTAGTGAGCCCGTGCGACCGTACGCACTGCTGAGACGATGTCGGGGTCGAACCGCACTGCTTTGATGGCGATGTCACCACTGGGGAGTTCCTTGACCGAGATCCAGCGTCCGCGGATCGTCACGATCTCTTCGGGCAGGAACTGCCGCTGCGCTGCCAGTGCAGCAGGTGGTAGCGCTGGCAATTGCTCAGCCACTACAGCAGCGTCTGGACGGTCCGGCCAGAGCCAGTACTTGCAGGCAGTGTCTTCCAGGACGGCTCGCTTGACCTGTGCCGTGTCAAAAGCGGAAGGGGTGAACGCTCGCAGGTCGATCTCGAGCGCAGGCAGTTGCATGTTCTCGTATGCCCGACGCTTCTCTATGTCGCAGAAGGATGAGTAGGCGATCTCAATAGCCACGCCGACACCGTCCGTTGTGGTCGCGAGCAGGTCGGGCCTCCGATCGTCAATGGCAACTTCCTCCTTGATGTCCGCGCACGCCAAGAGGATGGACGACGCTTGGTTGTCGTCAAAGCCGAGAACCTGTGCCGCGGCTGCAGTCACCGGCACCACGAGGCCACCTGCCTCAAGGATCACCCGCTTGGCGAAGCGGTGCAGGTCCGACTCGTAGTTGGACGCACACGGCTCGGCGTTGGAGCTGTGTGCGAAGTGGTGTTCGCGCTTATCCCCCTGACGCGCAACGAGGACCTCGCCGCAGATTGCACATCGGCAGTCGCAGGCAAGGCCGCGCTCGACCTCCGTGATGTGGACGAAGCGATTTGACGCGTGCAGTGCAAACAATGACAACATAGGGGCTCCAGGAATTGAGTTGAGGTGTACCCAGTGTTGCGATCCGAACCTCCATCAACCAGCCACCAACCGGTCGCCAACAGGTTGCCGACCGTGCAGGAACTCTTGCCGTGCTTTCGCGACTGGCTCGCAACCCAGCGCGATGAAGCCAAGGCGCTGACGTTGCTGCGCGCTTTGGCGGACGAGTCGCTCAAGGTTGCCGGCTCCACAGACCCGCAGCAGTTGGAGTTTGATGCGCTTGACCTGGCCCAGGCATGCCATTGGCCAGAGTGCGATGACTTCGACGCCGCGTCCAAGAAGATCAAGAGCGCCAACCTGGAAAAGTACCTCTCAAGTCGAGCTGCAGACCATGAGGCATTCTTTGTGCAGCACGGCCTCCAGCACGCACTGCGAGTCTGCAAGCGCTCACCCTCGGGCCGCCATCGCGCGCAGTGGTCTTTGGAGCCGTACTCGTTGGCGTCCCCCGTGGCAATCATCGACGCGCAACGCGACAACGAACCCGTTGAGGCGGGTTTGGGTACGGATGGTCCTCAGATCGAGTACGACTACGCGACGGCCGGCACGGTGAGGCCGTCATGGCTGGCGCGCCTGCTCTTTGGGGACGGCTGGTTCAGGACTAAGTCGCTTCGGGGGCTGCTGTTTGTCTGCACTGGCCTCGCGCCGATGGTGTGCGCTGCCGCTTTGGTGGCGACCGTATGGTTGATGCTATTTGTGAAGCGGCCAGTCACGACGGCGGACCTAGCCTTCCTAATCTTTGCTGCTGGGCTAGGCTGGATGCTCTGGGACTTCCTTCGTAGTCTCTGGTGGTTACTGTCGGATCGGATCGTTCCTGCCTCGGATGTGCTGCTGGGGTGGCGCGAAGATCCAGCGCAGTTGGAGAGCTTCAAGGATGGCAACGCGCGCATCATTGGCTTGGTCCGATACAGCGCCACCTGCCCTGTCTGCGCCGCAACGGTTGAACTGCGCTATGGCGAGGGCAGCGAGCGGCGCAGACTCTTCGGTTGCTGCGTCGAGGCGCCTCAGGAGCATGTGTTTACTTTCGATCGAGTAACTAGGCGCGGCAGACGCGTCAGATAGTCAGCTGACTAGGTCTTATTACCAAGAACCGATCATGGTTCATGGTAGTGCATCGTTGCAGCACTCGTCGCGCAGTTGTCGCACAGGACCGCCTTAGACTGACAACGGTCGTCGGCTGTTGCGGCAAAGCCGCATCGTGAAACTGCGCAGACTAGCGAACTAGATCTTCTTGCTCGGCGCTAGACCTAGGGATTCTTCGGGGCGGCATTCCTTGTGGCTGTCGTCTTAGCAGCAATCGCCGTCACTCGCGAGACTTTTGCTGTAGCTTTTTTGCCGCAGCCCTTTTGGCTGCCAACCTGATCCCTATCGAGTCGACGACCCGTTTCCTTCGCTCTGTTGCCTTGTTTTCAGACAACGCAATGAACGGGCGTCGCTTTGCATTGCCCGCCGGCGCTATATGCCACACCACCGCCGTGTACGAGCCCGCCGACGCCTGCTTCGGAACTTGCGTTCCGCTACCGCAAACGAGTTCACTGGGCCAACTAACGCTGGGGTATGTTCGCAATATCTTGTGAAGTGGCACGCTGTAGGCACCCTCGAACGAATTAATCTTCACCGAGTGCTTGCCCAATCCGTGCAAATTGAGCACATACGTCGGCTCCAAACGGCTGTTTTTTGTGCTGAAGGATCGCGACTTTAGAACGGCGTCAACTTGCTTCCTTGTGCCGGCGAGGATAAAGATCGCATCACACTTGTAGTAATCCGCGGCCAGCTCCAACCGAATGCAGTCCCAGAGAACATCGGCAACAGATACTCCAGCGTGTGCCGCCCATTTGCTCTCGACAGCTAGGACCACTTTTGCTGTAGCGTCTGTGACAATGAAGTCAAGCTGTGGCGGACGACCCGTCTTCCCGGGTGTGGTCAGAATAGGATGGTTACTCTCCCCTGTAACCTTCCCGCTCATACAGCGTTGCAAGATCTGTCCGATTGGAAGCGCCAGGTAGCGTTCGCCGAAAAGTTCTTCGCGGCCAGCATGATGCTCGAACGTGAGCCACGAGCTCAGGCCCTCCGACAATGCGATGCGAACTTCCTTTGGAGTCATGAGCGATTTCCCTGGTGCATAGTGGCAGGTTGGTGGAGGCCTAAGAGACGAGCGGAGCGACGCCATCCACTTGCAAGCCATCGCCACTTCACACGCCATCCTACCTACACAGCCTCCGGCTTTGGGAAGTTCCGGGATCGGGTTTTCGGCTCGTGGCGGGGTATGTAAAGTGCGTCGGGGGCTGATGGCTGCTTTGCCGCGATTTCCGGCATTCGAAGGGCTCGCGCAAATAGGTACTATCGGCCAGAAGCGGACGTACTTTCTCAGGACCTAGTAACCCGTCTACGATGCCAATTCTCTGTGATGAAACGGTAAAAGGAGCTGGTGTGAAGATCTTCTGGTCATGGCAAAGTGATTTGCCCGCTGATGTAAATAATGCCTTTGTGCGGGAGGCTTTGGTTGAGGCCGCGTCCCTTGCCGCTAAGGATCTTGGGCTGGACCCGGCCAATAGGCCGGAGATCGACCATGACACAAAGGGCGAACCGGGGTTAGTTGAAATCGCCGCTACCATTTTCAAGAAAGTTGAAGAGGCGACCCTGTTTGTCGCCGATGTCACTCCTGTCGGTTCAACGGTAGGTGGGAAGGAGCTGGCTAACCCAAATGTGATGATTGAGCTCGGGTATGCCCTGAGCACGTTGGGTCACAAGGCGCTCATTACCGTTGCGAACACGCATTTCGGTGGCAGGCCGGAGAATCTTCCATTCGATCTACGGCACCGCCGCGGCGCAGTGTCGTATGAATTAGCGCCCGGAGCGAGCGACAAAGAACGAAAGGTTCAGAAGAAGAAGTTGGTGAAGGCGCTGGCTGGCGCAGTAGCGGCCAATTTGCCGGCTGTCCTTGCGGCGGCTGGCGCAGAGGTCACCTTCCGGCTCAAGCCGATAGGAGCGGAGTCGACTGCCACGTGGCTTGCAAAGAGCGAGGCGTTTTCTCACCGTGATGCCACCTCCCCGACGGTCCGAAATTGGTCTGTCCCCGAAGGAACAAAATCGTACGCACGTCTGGTCCCTGCCGCATGGAAGGCCGGGCCGCCAAACCGAGCACAGATCGAAAACCTAGCGACTCTGGGATACACAGGGGCCGGCTGGCACGGGCCGAATGCCGATGGTGTTGCGCAAGTTTGGGCCCATCCCATGGAGGAGGACGTCGCTGGCGTGGTGTCTCAGTACTTTCAAGACTCGGGCGAGATCTGGAGCTTCAGTCTCGTTGTCACCGGCTCTGTCGAGGATCAGGTAATAATTTCCTACGCCCGCATCATTAAGGATTGGGAGCAGTTCCTTCAGAAGGCCTTTGCACAATGCCTCTCGCAGGGCGCCCAGCCGCCGTTCTACGTGGAGGTCGGCTTGGCAGGCTTGAGTGGAACCGTGTTTCCAGGCCAGTGGAGAGGCCAACGAGTTCCAGCACTCGACGAGGCGGTGTCGCACTCAGAAGTGGTGGGTTTCTGGGACTCGGCAACGGAACGAGAATTTCTGCTCGCCGCTGTGAACAAACTACGCAACGGCTACGCCTTACCACCAATAGACGGCAGCACGCTAACCACGATCCTGGAGTCTGTTGCTGCCTGACCTTCAGTCTTGAAAGGCGGGCTCCCGTTTTCTTGACGTGATCAGCGTGTTCATCGAACAGCACTCGCGGCTTTCGGCGACATGAGACATGCGAGGTGGTCCGCGTTGACATCGTCGGCGACGCGTTTGGTGCGTCGCTGGCCCAATACCCACAGCTTGATCGAAGCAAATGACCACGACCTTCCCCATGAAGTTTGGCGACGCCGGCCAGTACGAGTTGAGCGAGGAAGCGTTTCGGCACATCGTGTGGGGCGACACGGCGGTGCGTACCGTCAAGTCAGCCGACGGGCGAGGCCACGAGGTCGTTTTGTCTGGAGGGCTGCACACCTACCAGGGTTGGGAAAAATTCGCAGCCTTACACCCGAAGACCGTGCACCTGCTGCAGTTCCAGGTCGGCGTCCACGATGCGTGGTACTTCGCGCGGGAGCTTCAGAACGGAGTCATCACCCTGAAGATTCCGAGGCGACTGTTCACTAAAGCGGCTGCCGGCATCACACGGTCGCCGGACAACTACTATAAGTCCGGCTACCTCTGGAAGACGCTTTTCCCGACCAGCTACACAGAGGAAGACATCCTCGGGGCCATTGGCGAAGCCTTGCTGAACATTGACCGAGAGGACTCGACGTCTCCGACGGCCGAGCAGCCGGCAACGGTGCTCTACGGGTACGCGTCCATCGACGATCCCTTTGCATCCATCAAGGTCCGCATCCAGGTGCGCGGCAACCAAATCATGTCGGCCTTTCCTGCGTGGGAGCAGCCGATGACCGGCAACAACGGGAAGGCCTATTCGCACGAGCATTCAATCAACTTTCAGATCGCCGAATCCACCCTCGATTACAAAAAGTTCGATGTGCCCTTCGGGCCGGTCTTCTTGGACAACATGTTTTCGCTCGCTACGCTGATGGAGCGAACACCAGTGTTCATCATGGAGCGCCAGCTTAGGCAACTCGCAGAGCCTATCGATGCTTATCGCGCGGCCCGGCAAGCGGCGATTGAGAAGGTCGCGGAAAAGGCAACCTCGGCGGACTTGGACGTCGTCGATGCATACCTCGCCGACTTTCCATGTGCTAAGAACCCGTTCGCGGTGCAGAGGCTTCTCTACGACCACTTCCTGCAGAGCCTCGCTTCGACGCCGACAGTCTTCAATGCCGCGCAGGTTGCTGAGAACGTGGGCGAATGCCTATGGCTACTCGTTCATTGCGACAACAGGTTCAAGACAAGACGCGCTGTCGACGCCATGATTAGGTTCTTGGGCATGGCCATCGTGCACACCGGAGGCCTTTGCACGCTGATGTTCAAGAGCCTACTCGGGAAGATGATTCTGATTGCTCGCGCGCATCACCTCGCCTCTGCGATGCAGGAGGTTCTTGCTGCGCTCGCGTCATCCCCTTGCCGCGCTGCGCTGTACACGGAGTTCGATCTCAATCCCTTCGTCAAGACGAACGACGACTTTGGTCTGATGACGATCGGGCGCCCCAAGATCGAGCTTGAGCTGACGCCTGAGCACCTCCTCGAGTTCATCGCTTTCAGCCTTGGCGAGAACTACTTGATGTCGTTCAACAAGGAGGAACGACTCGTCATCGCTCGAAGCAGCCTCCACCGCTTGGGCATATGGCGTATGGCCACCGACGTGATGTCCCGGTTCGTCGGGCTTGATTTCGATTTCTTCATGCCAGACGTCCTCGATCTGCGAGGACTTCCGACGCGAGCGCTTCCCGCCGAAGACGACCTCCTCGCGATCATGCGCGACTATGGCCGCATGATGTTGATGCTGAGGCAGCGGGTCATTCTCGAAGATCCTGGCGCCTACCGAGCCGAAAAGGACTTCTCGCTGCGGGGCACGCAGGAGTTCTTTGAGTTAATGCGGCAGAAGCACAAATGGGCGCTAATCAGGATCCAACACCAACGGATGCTCGACAGCGCCCTGGCGTTCGCGGACAAAGTGGGCTACGCGAGCCTGAGCAATGCCTGTCGCGCCGCAAACGAGAGGTTTTCCAGCGAAATGATTCCGCTGCCTAAGTCAATCCCGGACTACATCGACAGCTGGCGCAAGAAGGCCAAGGCCAAAGATCTCCCGTTCGACCAGATGCTCGACCAGATGTTCGGCTCTCAGGCATCGACCTGACTGACGATTGTTCCACGCGGTCTTGGGCCTTTCGCCACGCCGATTTTTCGTCACGAGCTGAAGTTTCTTCAGCGCATAGTGAGAGAGTGTGTTGGCACCGACTCCGCTTCGAGTCATCGCGCCGACAATCGAGTGCGCCATCAGATCATGAGCATGCCCTCGACGCGCGTGGGTTTGGAGCCGGAGCGCTCGGTGCCCTATGAGATTGCATATCTCCAAATCGGCTCATTTCGACGTTGGCGCAAATATGAAAAATGCAGAAAGGTGCTGAAAGAATTCGATGGCTCCCGTGCTAGATGACTTGCTCAACGATGGCCGGCTGGCGCGGCTGTTTTCGAAGGACGCCCGCCACTGCGCGCTGCAACTGTGGATCTTGCAAGTAAAGTCCGAGCAATCGATTGAAAATCGCGTGGTCTACGGTCGTCTGCTGCCCTATAGCCATTCCAGCGACCGCTGGTCTGCTAGCGATGACGATGACTTTGAGGCTTTCGGGGGAAAACTGGCACAGGTTGTCCGGCTCAACTTGTACGTCAAGAGCGCGCGCTGCGCGGAACTCCTGCGGCAACTGAGCGCTGGCCGAACCGTCTCGGCAGTGAGCGAAGAACTCGAGCTCGGGCTGTCGGATCAGCTGAAAACACGATTTGGATCTACTGCGCTGGCTGGCAGTGGCTTGGTCTACCGACCCGTCGCCTATCTGCTCAACCGCGACGCGCATAACCGGCGTTCGTCTTCCAGCCCGCATGGTGCAGCCGGGGCGTTCAGCGCCTCAATCACTCGAACCGACAAGGAGGCGCTGTTTCGCTTGGGGCAGGACTACGACGTCGCCATGACCGCGATGGTGGTCAAGCACCTCAACGCGGATACCGGTCTGGACTTCGGGGGAACTGATATCGCTCGGTTTGGCGACTTCGAACTGCTCGTCTTTCCTGCGCTGGACGACCGGGAGCAGCATTTGCTAAGCGTGAGTTGGACCGATGCCCCGCACGCCTTGGTCGCTCGTTTCAATCCAATGCAGGTCCCGCATTTCAGCGGCTTTCAGTTTCACCTAAACATTGCGAATGACGACCAAATCGTGTTCTCGAGTGTGGCCACGGCAGAACGCGATGCAGAAGGCGCGTTCGAGTGCAAGTTCGAGTTGGGCGAACAGCTACATGCAATGACCGACAGCACGGAACTGGAGATCTTCGGTTTCCATAGCGGCGATTTCCGCAAGGGTTTGCTTTGCTGCCGGTGGCGCGTAGGGTACTTTCGTGAAATTGAGCTTCAGAGCCATATAGGTGGTCACGAGGGCACCCCCGTCAAGTTCGATTGGCTGGAGAAAGCTGCTCGGCCATCCGCATCGACACGGGTGAAAGCAGCCTTGAGGATCAACCGCAGCAATCTGGGATTTACCAATCGCATCAGCGGACGTGAAGCGGACCCTTGGGTCCCGGCCAACCGCGATCTCGTATTGCTTTTTGCGCGACTGCATCCTCTGAAATCGGAAGGGCGGTTCTTTTTGCGCTGGGGCCCAAGCGGCGGCGAGGGTCGGCTCCAGTTCGTGGAGTGGTTCAGGGCGTTGCTTACGAAGTACAAGCAGCACCAGGTCGTTATTTTCGATCCGTACTTTGAGGCCGTGGGCTTGGGTCTCGTATTGCTCTGTGCGGCCTCGGAAGCCGATTACATCGTCTTCAGGTCTCTACCCAAGCCAACTGAGAAAGACGAGGCCACTCTGGGCGAATCCAACAAACCCGCCCGTGACGGCATCGACAACCTGATCGATAGTTGCGAGCACAACCGCCACCTCCTGAAACGGATCAAGCTGCGCATCTACGGCCTGAAGGATGGCCGATTGCATGATCGCTACATCCTGATCATGGGACAGGACGGACTACCGGTCGCAGGTTTCAACTTGTCCAACTCGTTTCAGAAAGCCGCCGAGAACTACCCTTTGCTGGTCACCTCAATCCCCGCGGATGTTCTTCTTCAGGTTGAGCCATACAAGGCCGGGTTGATGCGGGAGGCGAAGGCCGCGCAGGCCGAAGGCGAGTCCAAGAACCCCTCCATTCGACCTCTATTCGACTCTGCGACGTCGCCGACAGTGCCGCGACGGTACGAACCTTTGCGCTTTCTTGAGAAGGCCCAAGCAGGTGACGTGCTAGGCATCTGGGCCGGTGAACCGTCACTCCGAGGTTTGAGCGGCAATCCGCTGAAGGAAAGGATGGCGGCGCTCGGTCTGCTTAAAGATGCCTCGCTGACGCTGCCCGACGAAAGAGGCTTGCGCAATTGCCTGGACCACCAGGCGGAAGACTTCGAGGACTTTAAGCTGAGTTGGGAGGTGATCGGCGAGGTGCTCGCGCACTCACACTCCGGAGACCGCCGCCTTCGCCAACTTGAATCCGAGCATCGCTTCTTGCAGTTCCTCGGACGGTTTCTTGAGGCAGCGCTCAATCGTGCCCATGACGAGGTGGACAAGGACTGGGCGGTGATGGACGCCTGGTTCTTTCGAGCGCCGGTAGATGCCTTGCTACACAGTTCCTACCGCCCACAGCACTGGCACCATCCGACAAAGTACGCAGCCCTGAATTGGGCGGAGTACTTCGCCATCAAGATTTTGTGGTGGTATGCCTCGGATGATCTGCTGCGGATTGCTGAGGCCCAAATGGCTGAGGTGCCAATCGAGCCACGTGGCCCGGACGTGGTGCGACTGTCCCTGTTGAGCCAAATCGTCAGCGAAATTTCGCTGTCGGTGCTGTTCGACATTGGCGAGGGGCAAAGGAACCGCCTCGTTCGCAGCAGAAACGGGCTGCTGCAATGGATGGGGTTGAATGCGATCGAGCAACAGCTGGAAAAGTCTGGAGGGCTTGCTACCACTCTGCAGCTGGTCGCCGCATTTTCGTACCCGGAGCGGGTGCAAGCTCTCGGTTGGATGGTTAATCGCGCAGCAGGGAACCCGGAGAAGGCGGAGATTTACAACGGCTTGATTGCAGCGCTGCATGAGGCGCTGCCTGCAGCGATCGCTGCGGACGAATTCCAGCTCTTGGTCGACTCAATGCGCGGGCACATGAAGAAACTGGCCTGGGCTGAGCCGTGGCTGTTCCGGGATGTGGTTTTTCCCTTGCTGCGGAGTGGCCGCGCCAACTCTGACGATGCCTGCGAGATCTGGGTTCAGGAGCTGGCAACTTTGCTGAGTCCAGAACTGAAGCACCAGCGCGGCTGTTTGACCGAGCACGTGAAGGCCAGACGACCAACATCACTGCGTTCCTCTTCGCTTGCAGCAGTCCCGAACGACAACAGAGCAGCCTGAAGTCGATGCGCGCGCTTTTGAAGCGGCCGCGGCGGATCGTGCAACAGCCACTCGCCAGCACTTCAGACTGGGCACGGTGGGACGACGCGCTGGCGGTCTCGATGTGGATCCTGACCTTTACCCGATGGGGACAGTACTATCTGGGCGAGCGCGGCATAACCGACCTGGAATTGGAGAAGCTCTCGTTGGATGCTCGTGAGCTTGCGATGGTCAGACCGATGGACGAATGGCGATCGGAGGGCCCCGGCAAGCAGGGTGAGCTCGCTGCGGTCTTGGACCAAGTGGATGAGCTTCTGGCCTCAAGCAACCAGTCGAAAAACAAACCTCAATAGCCGGTTCAGCGGTGGGCTCAGAACAATCAGGTTTGCCTGTGCTCCTTCCGCTCAAGTCCCCCTTGGCTCTTGGTTGGCCCGCGTAGCGGTCAGCCTGATCCCGAACAGGAGGCTAGGAGGCGCTCAGGGTCGAGAGGGTCGTATGAGACCTTCACTGTCGCGGCGACTCGGTTGTCGCGGTTCATCGAAGAGGGCTACTACCGTTTTTCTTCCGGCAGTGCCAGCATGCTGAGTGCTGACCCATTGGGCAGTTTTAGCGACGCAGTCTGTTTCCTTGCTGCCTCACTGCGAGCCAGCGTCGGGGGTCGCTTGCGGGCTCGGCAAAACCCCGGCGATGCGAGGAAGGGCGGCAGCAAGGGGGGTGACTTGTTTCCCTTTGCTCATCGCCGGTTGTTCGTCGTAGGACTGCCCTGCATTGGCCGTGGCTTCGGACGTGCTTGAAGCCGGGAGTTGGATCAGTTTGCCAAGGTCGAGTGGGACGGGGCTGTGTTCTGTGTGCGTTGCCCCTGCCGCAGTCGCTTCATCGTCCAAAGCCCGTAGCTCTTCCAGTGTCAATTCGTCGCTTGCCAGTAGCCGGCCAAGGGATGAGCGAGGAAATGATTCCGCAAGAGATGAACCAAGCCTGCGTCTTGGGTACGTACTGCCATGGCTTCGATGTCACGAGCAGTACGGATTTCGATGACGTATTTTTCAGGTCGTACCGAGTTCTGCAGGTTCTGGATCAACGTCCTCGATTCGGGTGAAAGTTCTCCTGTAGTCCAGAGTTCGAATCGGTAATCGAGATTTTTCCAGTCGGGGTGTTCGTTTGCCAACTTGAAAAGCTCGGGCACACGCTTGTGCAACCACTTCTCAACTTCCGCATGGGGAACTGTTCGGCCCGGCAGATAGCCCTTGCATTCGATGAAGTGAACAACCTGGTTTGGGACAACAATCAAGACGTCGATCTCGGCCAAATCCAAGCCGCCGCGACGATACTTCCTGTTCATCTCGACGTTGCCTCGAAACTCTCGTCGGGCTAGTTCGGCCGCGATGAATTCGAACAACGCCCCGCGTAGAGTATTAGTCGCACCTTCAATTTTTTCCAGCTTCGCAAAGAGATTTTGAAGTTGTAGAGGGTCAACCGATGCGCGAGCGGCACCGATCAAGACTGCCGTTAGATTGCGTAGGGCCTCCGCGACATCTTGGCCGAATAGAGTTGCGGTCGTCACTGGCAGCACGCCGTAACTCCTCCCTAGGCGTAGGGCCTCGGGCGTCATGCGGTCGACCACAAAAAACTGCATGCAACGGCCAATGTTTTTTAGACTGCGCAGCGTTATGCACTTGTGAATAAATGGCGCCAGGCTTCGGTCGTTTATCTCCACACCTAACAGCACGTCAAAAGCGATGAAGCCCGGTTTGGCCTTGCTCTCACCGACGCCCCGAGTGGACAACCCGCCAACGTAGGACGGCGCCGCGATGTCCCACTGGTAAGGACCGATGCGAGGCTGGTCCATGGTCGCAGTTCGAAGTTCGAAGCGGTTGTAGCTGCCAAATCCAACATTGCGTGCCCAGTTTTTGAGCGCACTCAGAACGATAGATTCCGTGATCAGCCGGGCTTTCATCTGATTGGCCGGCACTTCGAGGTATTCCATTCCTCTGGCGAAAGAGACGCAGGCGCCAGTGCCATCTATGTTCACTTCTTGAAAAAAGACCCACTGCCACCATACGCGTGCGCACTTCGTCGGCCGAAACTTGGCGCTGCTGTACCAGTGGGGCGCCGCACGCGATGCCGAAATGCGCGGTCGGCATGATGCCGCCTCGATCATGCAGTGCGGTGATTGCGCGGGCATAAACGCCGTCTCCAAGGGCGAGCGACAGGTTCTGCCAGAACTGGCGGCGACCATACTGACCTTCCAGATACACGAAACTGGCGTTTCGTGGAAATTGGAGCCCTCTCAATGTTTTGACGGCACTGGAGCGTCGTGTCACGCGCTGACGAGCCGCCGTAGGCGTGTGACCGTGCTCAGCTACTAGGATTGCGGCGACTTGGCCTGTTAGGCAAGGCCCGTGGCGTTTCAGGATCTCAGCTACTAGGTCTGCCATGTGAGGAGCTCCTATCGGATGTCACACTGCGCAGTTTACTGGTAATTCAGTAACGCCGGAGTTCCTCGTTGCATTCCAAGTGCGATAATCTTGTTTTAAATCAAATACTTATTGATCTATGAGGGCCGTGAGTCAATGCCGACTTGTGTCACACGGATGCGCGAAGATTTTCTGCTCGATCGGTCTGGAGAAGGATTTTGGGTGGACCTAAGGCGATGGGGATGATTTTGGGCTGCGATTTGTGCCCATGGCTTAATGGGAAGTTGCCCCCTCCGACCGACGCGGGTCTGCTCCTCCCTCTCTTCTGGATACCGAGAATTCAGTCCTCAGAGAGCAGCTTTCACCAAAATTCAAGAGTCAGTGATTCGTGAGTTCAGGCCGCCATGAAGGGCTTGAGCGTAACTGCTTGATTTAGGTCAACTTCGAGTTCTAGAGTCGGTGAGACTCGACAGCAGGCCTAGCCTTAGAAACAGCTTCGACAGAACGAACAGCGGGCCGACCCAGAGATATTGGATGTCTTCGAAGAACGAAGGCTTCTTGCCTTCCAGCTTGTGGCCCACGAACTGAAAGACCCAGGCCACTACAAAGATAGCGGCTGAAACCGGCAATACAAGGCCGCCCATCGCGTGCACCAGCGCCACGGCAATGGCGGTCAGCACGGCCATGGCCAGCAGGAAGGCCGGCGCCCGCAGCAGGGCGTAGTACACGAGGCTGGCGCCCACGAAAGCGTACGCCACCCAGGGGTGCAGGGCGAACAGCAGCCCGACGATGCTCAGCATGATGGCCGGAATGGCCACGAAATGGATCAGCTCGTTGGTCGGGTTGCGGTGGCTTTCCTCGTAGTGGGCGAGCAGCCGGTCGACCTTGCGGTCGCTCGTTTCGAGCGGGGCGGCGGCGGTGTGCGTCATGGCGTGTCTCCGTGGGCGCCGTTCGATGCGGCGGAACTTCGATGGTGCCCACAGAAAAGCCCGATGGCAAGCGCGGCTCCCATGCAGGTTTGCTATCAAAAATGCAGCATAAAGAGCTACAGGCACGCGGCAATGCATGACTTTGGGCACTGTCGGCGCGCCGTTGCGCCGCTAAGATCAAACGCGTGGCTTCCTTCGACTCCTCACCCACGCCCCTGCGCCCGGCCGCCGAGGCTGGCGCTCCCGCCCGCGCACCCACCGCGATCCTCGTCGTGGACGACCACGACCTGCTGCGCCTGGGCGTCTGCGCGCTGGTGCAGGCGCAGGCGAGCTCGTCCGGCGCGAACATCGAGGTGTTCGAGGCCGGCACCGTCGCCGAGGCGCTCACCCTGTACGAAACCCACCAGGCCTCGATCGGCCTCGTGCTGCTCGACCTCGCGCTGCCCGACACGCGCGGCCTGAGCGGCCTTTCCGACTTCCGCCAGCGCTTTCCCGCCGCCCGCATCGTGGTGCTCTCGGGCACCGGCAACAGCACGCTGGCGCAGGGCGTGCTCGCGCTGGGCGCCAGCGCCTTCCTGCCGAAATCGGCCGACCTGAAAGAGGTGGTGAGCTTCATCCGCGCCTGCGGGCTGCTCGACCCCGGCACGCCCGGCGCGGGCGAAATGCCCCCGCCGTCCGCGGCGTCGCGCTCGCTCTCGGGCTATGCGGAGTTCGCGCACGCCAGCGCCTGGCAGGAGCTCACGCCGCGCCAGATGCAGGTGCTGCAGTGGGTGCTCGAAGGCAAGGCCAACAAGGAAATCGCCCAGCTCGCCAACCTCAGCGAAGGCACGGTGAAGAACCACGTCTCGACCATCCTGCTGCTGTTCGGCATGCGCTCGCGCGCCCAGCTCATCAGCACCCTGCATTGAACTGAACGAACGTGCCGGGCCAGGCGTCGAAAGATCCGTCCGCCGACCTCGCGCTCGGCCAGCGCGTGCTGCGCGAGCACGTCGCCTCGGTCTACAGCACCTACATCCCCTCGACGCTCACGCACATGGCGTTCGTGGTGGTGTTCGGCGCCATCATCTATTCGCAGCTGAAAGACCCGAGCCTGCTGTTCTGGCTGGCCGGGCTGCTGACGGCGGACGTCTACGTGCTCCTCACGCCGCGCTGGACGCCGGCCAGGCCCGCGCGCGAAAGCGCCTACTGGGCGCGCAAGATCTCGCGCATGGTCACGCTCGTGAGCATGGTCACGGCGGTGGTGCCCTGGCTCATCGTGCCGCACGACAACCTGCCCATGACCTCGCTGCTGATGGCCGTCATCGTCGGCAGCGGCGCGCGGGCGGCGCAGTCGCTCTGGCCGCTGAAGTCGGCGCTGTTCGGCTACACCATGCCGATGTCGCTGGGCATGATCACCGCGCTGGCGTGGCAGGGCGACGGGCTGCACCTGTTCCTGGCGGCCGCCGGCGCGGCCTACCTGCTGCTGACGCTGCACGCCGGCGTCGGCCAGCACAGGCTGCTGACCGAGTCGCTCATGCTGCGCTTCGAGAACGAGGCGCTCGCCGCCCGGCTGGGCGAGCAGATCGCCGCCACCGAGCGTGCCAGCGAAGAAAAGACCCGCTTCCTCGGCACCGCCAGCCACGACCTGCGCCAGCCGCTGCACGCCATCGCGCTGTTCGGCGCGGCGCTGGAGAACGAGCTGCGCGGCCGCCCCGAAGGCCGCAATGCCGAGCGCCTGATGCGCGCCGTGAACGCGCTGGGCGCCTCGCTGGACACCATGCTCGACATCTCGCGCCTGGACGCCGGCGTGATCACCCCGGTGCTGCAGCCGGTGCAGCTCGACGCGCTGTTCCTGCCGCTCAACCACACCTTCGCGGCGCGCGCCGAACAGAAGCAGCTGCAGCTGCGCGTGCGCGCCAGCGGCCTGTGGGTGCACAGCGACCCGCAGCTGCTGCACCGCATGCTGTCGAACCTGATGGACAACGCGCTCAAGTACACCGGGCGCGGCGGCGTGACCGTGACGGCGCGCGAGCGCGGCGACGCCGTGTGGATCGAGGTGCGCGACAGCGGCATCGGCATCGCGCCCGAGCAGTCGAGCCGGATCTTCGAGGAGTTCTACCAGGTCGACAACCCGGGCCGCGACCGCTCGCGGGGGCTGGGCATCGGCCTGTCGATCGTGCAGCGGCTGTCGCGCCTGCTGGGGCATCCGGTGCAGATGCATTCGCGCCCGGGGCGTGGCACGCACTTTCGCGTGGTGCTGCCGTCCATCGCCGCGCCGGCGCGCGTGCCGCCGGCCAGACAGTACGCGGCCGCCATGGCCGGCTCATCCGACAGGTCGGGCCGCGCCGGGCTGGTGTTGCCGGGGCGCGTGCTGCTGCTGGACGACGAACTCGAGATCCGCGAGGCCATGACGGGCCTGCTGCGCTCCCATGCCATCGACGCCCATGCCGTGGTGGACGAGGCCGATGCGGCGGCCGCCTTGCAGGACGCCCGGCGCCAGGGCCGGCCCTTCGACCTGCTGCTGTGCGACTACCGGCTGGCCGACGGCGCCGACGGGCTCGACGCGGGCCTGCGGCTCAGCCGCAGCGGCCCGGACGACGGCTCGGCCGCGACGCCGTTGCTGCTGGTGACCGGCGAGACTTCGCCCGAGCGGCTGCAGCGGGTCAGGGAGTCCGGCGTTCCGGTGCTGTTCAAGCCCGTGGTGGCCGACGCGCTGCTGCAGGCGATGGCCGAAGTCAGCGCGGCCCGTGGCGCTGCTTCTGTTTCTTCTGCCTACCCGAGCAGCGCCTGAGCGAACTCGCGGGCGCTGAAGGTCTCGAGGTCTTCGAGCTTTTCGCCCACGCCGATGAAGTACACCGGAATCGGCCGCTCGCGCGCAATGGCGCACAGCACGCCGCCCTTGGCCGTGCCGTCGAGCTTGGTCACGACCAGGCCGGTGAGGCCCAGTGTCTCGTCGAAGGCCTTGACCTGCGCGAGCGCGTTCTGGCCGGTGTTGCCGTCGATCACCAGCAGCACCTCGTGCGGCGCGGTGGCGTCGGCCTTGGTGACCACGCGCTTGATCTTCTTGAGCTCGTCCATCAGGTGCAGCTGCGTCGGCAGGCGGCCGGCCGTGTCGACCAGCACCACGTCCTTGCCGCGCGCCTTGCCGGCGTTCACCGCGTCGAAGCTCACGGCCGAGGGGTCGCCGCCTTCCTGGCTCACGATCTCGACCGTGTTGCGGTCGGCCCAGACCAGCAACTGCTCGCGCGCCGCCGCCCGGAAGGTGTCGGCCGCGGCCAGCAGCACCGAGGCGCCTTCGTTGGCCAGGTGCTTGGTGAGCTTGCCGATGGAGGTGGTCTTGCCCGCGCCGTTCACGCCGGCCACCATGATGACGGTGGGCGTGTACTGGCCGATGACCAGCGGCTTTTCGAGCGGCTTGAGCAGGTCGGCCACGGCCTCGGCCAGCAGCACCTTGACCTGGGCGGCGTCGGTGGCCATCTGGCGCTTGACGCGGCCGCGCAGGTCGTCGAGCAGGTATTCGGTCGCCTTGACGCCGGTGTCGGCCATCAGCAGCGCGGATTCGAGCTCTTCATAGAGCGCGTCGTCGATCTGCGCGTTGACGAACACGGCCTGGATGCCGGTGCCGGTCTTGCGCAGGCCGGTCTTGAGCTTGTCGAGCCAGCTCTTGCGCTCGGGGGCGACGGGGGCCGCGACGACAGGAGCGGGCGCAGGTGCGGGCACCGGGGCCGGCGGGGGCGGCGCAACGAACACGG